>CAYLYE010000065.1:16822-27566 GCA_964387325.1 uncultured Planctomycetaceae bacterium | reverse complement strand
CCTTCGCCAAAAAGATGGAGCCAAATGCGATTGACCATCACCCGCGACGTGAGCGGGTTGTGTTTGCTGGCGAGCCACTCGGCGAGTTCGAGTCGCCCGCTCTGCGCGGGATTTACTTTGGGGGCATGCGGCACGTCGAACACCGAAAGAAAGCCGCGCGGAACGGTGGGTCCGAGCTTCTCGGCCTCGCCACGGATGCGAATCTGTGTATCGCCGACGGCGTCCGCCTCGCGAACACCGAGCGCCACGGGGCCATGAGCCGCGGGGTCGCTGAGCGTCAGCAGCTCTTCCTGCATCTTCTTGACTTGGGCCCGCGCTGCGACAAGTGAGGTTTGGCGTTCGGAGTCCGAGGTCTTGTCTTCCGAGTCTTGCAACGATTGCAACTCGGCCTTCGCCTTGGCCAGCGCCAGCTTGGTCGGTTCGATCTTCTCAGCAACGACGGGGAACTTGCCCGCGGGGGATTGCAGCGGCAACAGCATTGCCGTGTCGTAGTAGTCCAGGCCTCCGCCCCCCATCTTATTACGCACTCCGGCACAACGCTGACTGCTATGAAAGATGCCGGCCAGGGCGTAATAGTCGGCCGTGGGGATCGGATCGAACTTGTGATCGTGGCATCGGGCGCAGCTCACGGTCAGCCCTAAAATCGCGCGGCTGACGGTGTCGATCTGTTCGTCGATATTGTCCATCATGAACCGGACTTTGAACCGTTGATTGACGTCGCACACACCCAGGGCCAAAAATCCTGTCGCCACCAGTCGCTCGTCGCGCTGCGGTTGCGAATCGGCCGGCAGCAGATCGCCGGCGATTTGCTCGCGCAGAAAGTGATCGTACGGCTTGTCGCTGTTGAACGCATCAATGACATAGTCGCGATAACGCCAAGCGTGCGGATACACGACATTGCGCGCCGATCCGGTCGACTCGCCATAGCGGGCCACATCGAGCCAGTGTCGCCCCCACCGCTCGCCGAACTGCGACGAAGCGAGCAGGCGATCGACGAGACGTTCGGTTGCCGCCGACAGGCTCGACTGAGCCACATCGTTGAGAAACGTTTCGACCTCCTCGAAACGGGGAGGCAGACCGGTCAAGTCAAAGCTCAGTCGGCGAATCAATTCCTCGGGAGAAGCATCCTGGACCGGCGGCAACTTTTTCGCTTCCAGCGTGGCGAGGATAAAGCGATCAATGTCGTCACGCGCCCAGGCCGTATTTTTTACGTCCGGTGCTCGATACGTGCGCAAGGGTTTCCAGGCCCAATGCTCGGCACGCAGCTTGGAATACTCGGGTGGGGCGCGCGTCGCTTTGGCCGTCGTTTGCACCTCGGGCCAGACCGCGCCGTCCTTGATCCACCGCGCCACATCGGCGATCTGCTCCTCCGAAAGTTGTTCCTTGGGTGGCATCTTGAGCTGTCGATGCGTCTGCCGGATCGCTTGCATGAGCAGGCTCTTCTCCGGATCGCCCGGCACAACGGCCGGCCCGCGATCGCCCCCCGAGATCAAGCCGTTGCGGTCATCGACCCGCAGTCCGCCCCGCGAGTTCGTGTTGGCCGAGTGACAGTTGTAACAATGGGCCACAAAGACCGGCCGCACCTTCTTCTCAAAAAATTCGACCGCACCTTGGGGGTGCTTCCCGGCGGCTTGAGCTTCCGCGACCATGGGCATTGCCAGAGTCATGACCCATATGCAGCAAGCTAGCAGACGCTGACGTTCAGCCATCGCTGAGTCCTCCAAGATCACATCAATCCCAAGATCATCGATAAACAAGCACTAATCTAACGAGATGCGCGAGACGGTTCAATTATTTTCGGCTCTCGACCAGAAGATCACAACACCAAGCGGCGGGATCTCGTCCTCACGGGCGTGTAACGCCCGTGCGTTCCGTTAGAATGACCGGGTTGCGATGCTTGCGGACCTCCCGCTGCTTTTTCAAGGTTTCATCATGCGCACGCTATTGCTGGCCAGTTGGCTCGTCGTCTTCGCGTTAGGTCACGGGAGCGTGCAGGCCGAGGCGGTGGCGACGGACGATCAGGTGCGCGAGGCGGTCGCGCGCAGCCTGCCATTCATGGCCCAGGAAGGGCTGGCCTGGATGGAGAAACGCAAGTGCGTGACCTGTCACCAGATCCCCGCCATGATCTGGACTTTCAATGCCGCTCGGCAACAGGGGCTCGCGGTTGATACGGCCAAGGTCGATCAGTGGAATGAATGGGCTCTCAAGGGGGCTTTTGGTGGCAATCTGTTCTTTAAGTTGCCGCAGCGAGCCTTCGACGAGCTTGCCAAGGCCGAGGTGCCTCAGTCGACGCTCGACAAACTGCAACCGCTCAAAGATCGCGAGTATCTCTGCGAGCGTGAACTGATTGACGACGCTCGCCAGTCGTTGTCGGCCGAGCTGACCGCTCCGCTCCAGGAGCAGATCATCAAGGCGGCGAGCAAGCCGGGCATGGCCCCCGGTGCGCAAGATGGTCCTAGCGCCATCTACAATGCCCTGCTGCATACCGGTCTTGTACGAGCGAGCAAGAACCCGGCCCAAGCGCGCACCGCGCTCATCGAGGCGCTTCTGCGACATCAGCAGAAAGATGGCCTGTGGAAGACCAGTTCGCAGTTTCAGAGTATGAATCGTCCCAAGGACGAATCGCATGCGGTGAACACGCAGTGGATCCTGCTCGCGTTGTCGTACATGGATCCGCTTCCTGAGTCAGCCCAGGCGGCGCGGACAAGCGCCCTCGCGGCGCTCAGCAAGGTGACCCCCGGCGTGAGCACCGAATCGCTGTTAGTGACATTGCTGCTTGCCCAACGGCAGGGCGATCCGGCCCCGAGCGCCTCGCTGCTCGAATCCTTGTCGAAGCTGCAACGTGACGACGGCGGCTGGGGCTTCCGCAACGACAGCACCGCGAGCGACGCGCTCACCACCGGACAAGTGCTCTACGGGCTGGTGCAACTCGGCCACAAGGCGAGCGACAAGCGGGTTCAACGCGCCGTCGAGTTTTTACTCAAGAGCCAACAGCCCGATGGATCGTGGTCGGCGCCCTGGCTGTTGTTCAATCTCGAGAACAACAAGGATCACGCCGACGGAAACAAGGTCTTTTCCTACTGGGGGAGCGGCTGGGCCGCCATCGGCCTGCTCAGCACCCTCGAAAAGTAATTCCATCGCGACTTTTTGTCGCCTCGTTCAGAAGCGATCGGTACCTCGTCACTTCCGGCACCCTCCACGGCGCGAAGAGCCCCATTTTCACCGAATTGCTCACGGGGCTTTCGGGCGGCGACCTCGAAACGTTACAATAGCCGCTAGGCCCGATCGGCCTACGTTCTCCGTCGTGCGCCCTCGTAGCGTCGCGGCGGTGCCACCCACCTAGTATGGATGAATTTGAGTAGCGCTTTCTCATGAGGGACGCCGTCGTCGTCGCCTGTGCGCGAACAGCTATCGGGCGATCACATAAAAACTTGGGTTACTTCCGCGACGTCCGGGCCGACGATCTTGCGGTATCGGTCGTGCGCGCCCTGATCGAATCGACCGGTATCGACTCCCGGGAAATCGAAGATCTGATCTTCGGCGTCACGGGTCAACGCTTCGAACAGGGGTTTAACGTGGCGCGCATGATCGCGCTGCTTGCCGGATTGCCACTCGAAACCGCCGGCACGACCATCAATCGCCTTTGCGGATCAAGCCTGCAAGCCATCAATCAAGCCGCCTGCAGCATTCGCGGCGGAGCCGAAGACGTGCAGATCGTCGGCGGCGTCGAGCACATGCAACACATCCCAATGGAGACCTCGGAGTTTGTCAATCCGAACGTGTTCGCCCGCGCGCCGGTCGAAACGTTGCTGATGGGCAACACGGCCGAGAGCCTCGCACAGCAGCGGCAGATCTCTCGCCGCGAACAAGACGAGTTCGCCTTCCGCAGCCACCAACGCGCGGCTGCCGCTCACGCCCAAGGCGCGTTCAAACGAGAGATCGTCCCCACCTGGGGAAACAAGTCGAACGGCGAACGGGTCCAGATCACGATGGACCAATGCGTTCGTCCCGATACCAGCCTCGAACAACTCGGATCGTTGAATCCGGCCTTTGCTGCCACGGGCGGAACCGTGACCGCCGGTAATAGCTCGCCGCTCAACGACGGTGCCGCGGCGCTACTCATGATGTCCAGCCAACGCGCGCGCCAATTGGGTCTCAAACCCCTGGTGCGGGTCGTTAGCTCGGCCGTCGTCGGGGTCGATCCACGCTTCATGGGCACGGGGCCCGTGCCGGCCGTGCAGAAAGCGCTGGCTCGCGCCGATCTCACCATCGAGCAGCTCGATTTGGTTGAACTCAACGAGGCGTTTGCCGTACAGGCTATTGTCTGCCAGCGCGAGCTGGGCATCGCCGACGACAAACTCAACGTGCGCGGCGGTGCAATCGCGCTCGGGCACCCGCTCGGCGCCAGTGGAGCCCGCATCGCGACCACCCTGATTCATACGATGGTCGACCGCGACGCTCGCTACGGCCTCGCCGCGATGTGCATCGGCATGGGACAAGGCATTGCCACGATCTTCGAGCGTGTCCCCTCCTAACGCGGATGGCGATGGTTTTTCCTCTGCCGCTCACTGTCTTCGAACGCTATATGCTGGCCGACGATCGACCGTGGCAGCCAATGGCTTTCATGATCGTGCTGCGCTTTCGTGGCGAACTCGACGAGGCCGCGTGGCGCGAGTCGTTGCGCGTCGCTCAACGCCGCGAGCCACTGCTCTCGGCCCTCGTCGAGGGAGATTCACCCGGCAATCTCCGCTGGGTCGCGGCCCGCGACGACACACCGTGGCTGGATTGCCAACCGCACTCGGCGCCGCTGCGCTTTCCGGACGTGGCCCGAATCGATCTGCAACGCGAGCGGGGCTTGCGTTGCTGGGTGCGCCACGGCGACGGCCGCGTCGAAATGCGTTTCCAATTTCATCATAGCTGCTGCGACGGAGTTGGTGCTTACCGCTTCCTCGACGATCTGTTACGCATCTACCAGCGGCGGCTCGATCCGCAATCCACGGTCGAGCCCCACGCACTCGACCCCATTCGCCTCAAGCAACGCACACAGTTTGGGCTCCGTTGGTTCCACTACCTGCTCAGGCTCCCCTTGGAACTGATCGGCGTCGTCTTCGGGTCGCTATGGTTTTTTATTCGCAAGTCGTTCCCGCTCGAGTCCTTGCCGTTCGAGTCCTTAGCCGAGGATCAGCTCCGCGAGCTTCCCGACATGCCGACGATCACTTTGAGCGCCGAGGTCGTGCGTAGCCTAGCCACACTGGCCAAGAGCAAGGGGATGCTGCTCAACGACCTGCTCACGACCGATTGGCTGCTGGCGATTCAGGAGTGGAACGAGCACGTGACCGGCCGGCCGATCCGCAATACGCTGCGGCTGATGATCCCCATCAACTTGCGCGGTGCCGCGGACGAGACGGTCCCGGCCGCTAATATTGTCGGTATGACCCCCATCGAGCGAAATCGCGGCAATCTCGCACACCCTAACTGGCTGCTGCGGACGGTCCACTTGGAAATGCTCTGGCTCAAACGAGCCCGGATGGCCATGTCATTTCATCGCGTGATTGGGTGTTGCGAAAAGTTCTACGGCTCGCTCAAGCCCTTTGTGCCCGATGACAAATGCCTGGCAACCTCGACCTTCAGCAACATGGGTCGCGTCTTCTCCGACTCGACCTTGCCGCGCGTCGCGGGGATGTTGCAGTCGGGTGGTCTGTTGCTCGAGGCGGTCGAGTCCGCCCCGCCGGTTCGACCCCAGTCGCGGATCTCGATCACCTCGCTGTCCTATCGAGGTACGCTGACGGTCATCGCTAACTACGAACGGCAGGGCATGAGTCGCGCATCGGCACAGGGGCTGCTCGAACGGTACGCCCAGCGGCTCGAAGCCCGTGTGGTGGCATGCTAGCACGCGCAGGCGTGGGATGCTGTTGGGGTCCAGTGGCTCGGTCGCGTACAATCCCGCCGCCGTAACGTTCTCGGTTCGTGTTTTCACATCGGTCAAAGGGAGTTGGCCATGGCACGCTGGCTGTTCGCCTGCGGTCTGTTGAGTTGGACCACGCTGGTTCATGCTGCCGATCCGCGCGCCTTCGCCAGTACACTGCGTGAAGACGCCAGTCTGCTCGACGTGACATTTGTCGATCCGCAGCACGGCTGGGCCGTCGGCTACCAGGGCACGATCTGGCACACGAGCAACGGTGGACAGTCGTGGACGCGGCAGGAGTCTGGTACGACCGCCCCGTTGCACTGCGTCGCCTTCACTGATGCGCAGCACGGTTGGGCCGTCGGCGGTCAAACCACGCCGCTCATTCACACCCGCGGCGCGGTCGTGCTGCGCACGAGTGACGGCGGCCAGACTTGGCAGCACGATCGCTCAGTCTTACTGCCCGCCCTCAAACGCATCAAGCTCCTGTCTCCTACGCATGCTTGGGCCTGGGGCGATCCATCGGCCCTGTTCCCGACGGGCCTGTTCACGACCGATGACGGCGGCCGGAGTTGGACCCCCGCCGTGAGTGAGTTGACCGCTGGCTTCTCGGCCGGTGATTTTGTCGATCCGTACACCGGTGCCGTGGCGGGCCCGAGTGGCACGCTCGCCAGCGTCCGACGTCGCGCCACCGAAGCCACGCCCAACAACCCGCTCGGCATGCGTCGAGTTCGGCAACTCAAGTTGGTCGGTGACACACGCGGCTGGCTCGTGGGAGACGGCGGGCTCGTCTTACGCAGCGACGATCTGGGACGCTCCTGGCAAACACCTCCAGGCGACGTCGCCGCGCTGACAGGTGAAGAGTGCGATTGGCATACGGTCGCCGCCGTCGGCGCGTCGGTCTGGATCGCCGGCTCCCCCGGCTCGCGTGTCTTACACTCGAAGGACGACGGCCGGACATGGCAGTGGCTCGAGACCGGCGCCTCGGTGCCGCTCAACGCCCTAACGATGCTCGACGAGCAACGGGGCTGGGCTGTCGGCGAATTGGGTTGGATTCTGGCCACGATCGATGGGGGCCGCTCGTGGCGTGTTCAGCAACGAGGCGGCTCACGCGCCGCGCTCCTCGCCCTGATGGCAGAACCCGAACGCGTGCCGCTCGAGTTGCTGCTCCGGCTCTGCGCGAGCGAAGGATATTTGGCCCACGTCGAGTTGCTCACCCGCCGCGATACCGAGAGTGGCGGGGCCGCGTCACCAACCCTCGACAGCCGCACGCAGGAAGCGGTCACGATGTGTGGCGCGATCGGCGCCGAGTCGGCTTGGCGATTCTCCGCGCGGCACCCGGGCGTGATGCTCTCGGCGCAGCAGCAACTCGCCGCTTGGGACCGTGCGAACGATGGCCAGTCGCTCCAGCGACTCGACGCGCACTTGGTGCGGCAAATTCGCCAGTGGCGACCCGAGGTCATCGTCACCCACGCGCCCAGCCCGCGCGGCGCTGACCCGCTGGGGCACTTGATCTGTCAGCTCGTGTTGCGGGCCGTCGAACAGGCGGCCGATCCGACTCGCTTTCCCGAGCTGTCAGCCCGCTGGGGTTTGCAGCCCTGGCAGGTAAAAAAAGTTTACGGACGACTCGAGGACGCGCAGCTCGGCGCGACGAACGTGACCACCTCGCAGCTCATTCCTCAGTGGCGCGGCTCGATCGCCGAACTGGCCGAGCTGCCCCGCGCGTTGATCTTCGATCAGCCCGCTCCGTCGCCGACGACGCTCGGTTTTCAACTGCTGGTCAACACGCTGCCGCAAGGCTCGGGTCGGGACGACTTTTTCAGCGGCATCCCGCTGAGTCCGGCAGGAGACGCGCGGCGGCGATTGCCGGAAACGAACGACGACTCATTGGAACTCATGCGACGACTGGCCCAAAAGCAACGCAACCTGCAGGCGATCATTGCCCACAGCGAGCGCGCGCCGCAAGACGCGACTCGCATGTTGGCTCAACTCGGCGAGATGACTCAAGGACTCGATAGCGTCTCGGCTGGCGACTTGCTCTATCAGTTGGCGTTGCACTACGCGCGGAGCGGCCGTTGGGAGCTAGCCGCCGATGGCTTGCAAGTCCTCGTGGCTCGACACCCGAACCATCTTGCAGCCCCGTCGGCGCTCTTATGGCTCGTGCAGTCCAATGCCAGCAGCGAGATCGGCTGGCGTCTCAAGAAGCAGTCGACGCCGCTCCGCGAGACGATCGCAATCACCGATCGCGCCGAACTCTCGGCCTCGTTTGCGCGACAGTTGGAGCAGCTCGCCCCGGCCGTGTTCGCCGAGCCCACGGTGCAATTCCCTCTGGCCGTGGCACAACGAGCGCGCGGGTATAACAAGTCGGCCGAACGTTACTATCTGCAAACGGCCCAAACTCGCAACAGCGATGCTTGGCGGGCCTGCGCCACCGGCGAGCAATGGCTCCTAAATCCGCAGTCGGGACCGTCACCGAAGTCGATCGGCGTCGCACGCAAGAGCGTGGAGAAGCCACGGCTCGACGGTCAGCTCGACGAACCGTTCTGGCAGTCGGCCCAGCCGCTGGAGCTCAAGTCCTCGCTGGGAGACGACTCGCAATGGCCCGCCGTGGCGCTGATCGCTTACGACGACGAATTCTTGTATCTAGCCGCTCGCTGCCAGCGCCCCGCGCCCCAAGAGCCACCACCGCCGAGCGCCGCGCGGCCACGTGACCCCGATCTGTCCACTCAAGACCGGGTCGAATGGCTCATTGATGTCGATCGCGATTACGCCACGTACTACCGTCTGGTCGTCGATCATCGAGGCTGGGTGGCCGAGGATTGCTGGGGTGACACGACGTGGAACCCCAACTGGTACGTGGCGCGTGGCGGCGATGGCGAGCGCTGGTCGATCGAGGCGGCGATCCCGTGGAGCGAGCTCGTTGAACGCGCTCCACAAGCCCGGCATGCTTGGGCCATCGGCGTGCAACGAACCGTGCCCGGCACCGGCTTCCAATCGTGGACCCAGCCCGCGAGCGTCAAGGAACGCCCCGAGGGCTTTGGCTTCCTGCTGTTCGAGTAACGACGACGCGCGTGACGGCTACGGCCGCACAAACCAGGGACGGGTCGTCGAGTCGTTCTGGAAGAATTTCAGCATTTGCTCGCCGACCTTCCGCTGACCCGACGACGATTGATGGGTGCCATCGTTGGCGAAGTCAGCCTGCTCGTAGCTGAAACCGTCGCTGCGGGGCTTCGTGCCATTGGCCCACAAATAGGCTCCCCAGCTCAACCAAGGGGCTTTCACCGCTCCCTTGGCCGGATCGTAATTCAACGCCGACTCGCCATCGATCTGCTGCTCGATGAGCCACTTGACGCTAAAGCCCGACTCGTAGGCGTAAGGCTCGGGATTGAGACCGGTCGTGGCGTAGCCACCGTAGGTGCGGCTCGACAAGTAGGCGAGCTTGACGTTCGCAAAGCGATCATGCACCAAGCGGACAATGTTCGCCAACTCACCTTGCAGTTTGCGAGCATAGCCGGGGAAGCCTTCACTCGGACCGGCATCGGCCTGTTTGATCCACACGACCTGCACCTGAGCGCGGGTCACGCCGGCCTCTCGCAGCCGGTCGTCGACCGTGTTCCAGAATTGCTGTCCGCGCGGAGGATCCGTGTTCTGGATCGTTGCGGCCGTCATGCCCCCTTGAGCCCCGTTGACGAACAAGACGCGGGGGTTCAGTTGATTGAACTCACGCAGCGCGGCACTGAAGCCTTGCGAGGCTTGCGAGGTGTTGCTCATGCCGAGCGAGAGCAGCACGATGCGACCATTGTCAGCCGGCACTCCTGTTTCATCCAACGGCTTGATTTGCGCCGCGAGCTTGAGTCCGTCGGCCTCGTGTTTGGCCGGGCGCGTGTTTTCGCCGCGCGGATAAAAGCCCCCCTTGAAGCCGTTGTACTCGCCGGTCGCCAAGTCATTGAGCGGCTTAAAAGCGGACGAGTCGACTTTGACCCATTCCGGTCGGCGTGTCGCGTTCTGCGGTGCGCCTCGTAGCGACATGATGCCCACGAGCACGTAACGGTCTCCGTCGGCTCGAGTCACGAAGCGAATGTCTTCGCCCACCTTGAGCGTGGCAAGCTGTTCGGCCTGAGAGTTGCCACCACCGCTGCGTATTTGAGTCTGTTCGGTGATGATGACCGCGATATCTTTCCCCTCGGCGGTGATGGTGGCCGTCCGCTTCTCGCTGTCCAGTTGCTTCAAAACACCCTGGCGAACGTCACTCTGCGAGGCTCCGCGATTCGTGCCCCCTTTAATACCAGCCCCGCCGGCGAGCTTCATGCCCAGTAGCACCTCGCGACCGTCGCGCGTCTCGGGTCGAACAAAAATATCGCTGCCCGGTTTGAAGTCTTTGAGCTTCTCGGCGAGCGTGTCGCCACGCGCATCGAGCACCTGAGTCTGGTCACTGAGCGTGAACGTCCGGTCCTTCTCGTCGATCGTGACCACGGCCTCGCGCTTCTCGATATCGAGGCTCTTGAGCTTGCCGCGAATAATTTCCTGGGCCGAGACCGCTGAGCTGAGCAGCGTTATCAGAGCGATCGCCAACGCGACGTGACCCAGTCGTTTGAGCGACGCGGAGAACCATGTGACGATCATCGGATGACTCCTGGCAGAAACCGTAGCGTGAGACGGGACAGAGACAGTGACAGCAACGCGACCGCTAGCAGTTATACCCCGCGAGCAGGCAATAGTATCGTTCGACTCGACACGAGCCAAAGTCCTGCCTTAGGCGATCCAGACACCGGGGGGGTGAGACAATCGGCTTGCCCTCGGGTGTTATCGGGGGGTATCTTTGAACAAGCGACACACACT
>CAYLYE010000065.1:16480-16812 GCA_964387325.1 uncultured Planctomycetaceae bacterium | reverse complement strand
GACGGTCCACAAACGAAGGTGTCATGATGGGGACGGCAACCAGAAGCCTCGGCTTGAGTTTGCTCATGGGGGCTTGGCTCGTGCCGGTCGATTTACTCGCGGCCCCCGCGACGGTCCCCGACCCGGCCATGGCGCGGCAAACTCAGCGCGTGGCTGAACTCATCGAGCAGCTCGGCCATGACGACTTCTTCGTCCGCGAGCGGGCCCAAGACGAGTTGGCCCGGTTGGGCATCGAGGCCTTCGATCAATTGAGCGCGGCCGAGAACGCTAAGGACGTCGAGGTTGCCGAGCGGGCCCGCGCAATGAACGCACTATTCAAGGACGTGTCCGTC
>CAYLYE010000065.1:0-16470 GCA_964387325.1 uncultured Planctomycetaceae bacterium | reverse complement strand
CGCTATTTGTTGCGGCTCGTGCGTGTGCAGTGGATTCGATCAGGCGATAGCGCGGCGGTCAAAAAGCTGCTTGGTGAATATGCCGCGGCGAACGACGAGGGGCGCGAGAAATCGATCCAGCAACTCGGTCGTCTGCCTCTGGCCGAGGCGGTCGAGACGCTCATGCGACTGGTGCGATTTGAGAAGTCACCGCTGCTGACGCGATTGGCCGGACTCGAGTTGATCCGCTTGCGATCCGAGCACACCGCGCTTGTGACTCCGCTGTTAGACCAATGGCTGCCGACGGTCTCCACGGCGCAGCGGGTCGCCGCGGCCTGGGTGCGTGACGATTTGCTCTTGCAACGCGACCCCGCGGCGGGTGTCGCCGCTTGGAGCCGACTGATCGAATCCGAGCTACGCACGTTGCAGCAGTTCCCCAATCAAACGCGCGGCAATATCGTCGTGAAGCTCGTCAAGCATCAGGTGCAAGTGCTACAACAGCTCAATCGTGTCGACGATGCACTGGCCGCCATGCAACGCTTGTTGGCGGTTGAACCCGACGATGACGAGGCTTTTTCCGCGCTGCTCTCGTGGCTCGTGCAGCAAAAAGCCTGGGTCGTGATCGACGAGGCCGCCAAGCGTTATCAGGAGCGATTTGAACACGACCCGTTGCTGCTCTACACACTGGCCGAGGCATGTCAGGCCCAAGGGAATCAAAAGCTGGCCGACGAAACAGTCGAACGGGCGCGCAAGCTCAACGACGTCAATCAGCCCGCGCACCTCATCGTCGCGTTCAAACTCCAGCATCGCGGCAAGCTCGTCTGGTCCGAAGAGGAATACCGCCTCGCTATTCGCGTCGGTCAGCCCGGACATCCCAACACCGTTCGGGCTCAAATGTTCCTCGGCGAAATGCTGCACGATCAGGCTCAAGAGCTGAAAGCGGCCGAGGTGCTCAAGGACGCCGTCGCCGGGATCGAAGCCGCCAACAACGCTGGTAATCAGTTCGACGACGCCGATCACAACTTGAACAACGCCCGCGCGCGGATGAACTACTTTTTCGCCTGTCACGAGCAGTTGCAAGGCCGCGTCGCCAAGCAGACCGAGTATCTGGAAAAAGCGGTCGAGGCCGACCCGCTCGACGCCGATGTGCTCATTGGGCTATTCCGGCTCGCGAACCGGCCGGCTGACAAACGAGCCGATCTGGCGACCAAAATCCAGCATGCCGCCGAGGCGTTCCGCAACCAGTGTCAACAATCGCCCGACGACGCCACACCATTCAATCAGTACGCCTGGCTCATCAGCAACACCGAAGGAGACTACCAGGACGCGCTCCGCTGCTCGTTGCGATCGCTCGAGATTCGTCCCGACACGGCCGGGTACCTCGACACGTTGGGCCGCTGTTACTACGCCGTGGGCGATTTGGAGAACGCGATCCGCAACCAATCGCGGGCCGTCGAACTCGAAGGACACAGTGGCCAGATGCGTCGGCAACTCGAGTTCTTTCGCGCCGAGTTGGCCAAGAAAAAAGTGCCGTAACGACTATGCGACGGGGACCTCGAACACGGCGGGCTCTTGCGTCTCAGAGTGCCGCAAGCTTGACTCAACGAGCGGGAGGCGTGAGCCTCCCGATAAGTTTGAATAGCCTGGGCATTCACTTTCGCCACTGAGCTCATAGCAGGGCGATGGCACAGTGCGCTTTGACTCGATGGACGCTCCAGAGTCATCGGGAGCCTGACGACTCCCGCTCTTTGCGAGTCCCACGGTCAAGCCGGTCAACAGCATCAGCAGCGCGTTGTCGAGCGCCGAGTAGCTCATCTCGTGGAACACGAGTTGCGGCGCGTAAACGGCCATCGCCCCCAGGGTCAAAATACCGTGTCGTCGCATGGTGACGGGCAACTCGCGGTCGCGCGCCAATCGCCAAGCCTGCGCGGCCCACAGGAGCATGAAACCGAGATAGAGCCCCAGGCCTAGCGCTCCTGTCTCGGTCAATAAGCTGAGCAGCGTGTTGTGATGCACGTAGGGGCGCAGCAGCTCCAATTGCAATTCGGTCTGACGATCGTCGAGGTAGGCCAGCTTTTCCTTGGGGAACTGACCGAACCCGCAGCCCAAGATCGGCCGATCGAGAAACATCTGCCACGAGACATACGCAAAACTGACCCGCAAGCCAGCCGACTCGCGGGTCTCGGCCGCCGACTGTTCACGTTGGAAGCCAACGAGCGATTCGAGGTTGGTCCCCAGCATCAACACGGCAACCAGCACGCCGCTGCCGATCAGCAGCTGTCGCCAAGCCTGCGGCAACGTGAACAGCAGCACGCACACGAGCCCCGCGGCTGTCCCCATCCACACGCTGCGCGTGTAGCTGAAAAAAATGCCGGCGAGCATCAAGGGGACAAACGCCATCAGCACGAGTTGCCCGAACCGACCCAGCGTGGGTCGCCACACATACGCGGCCAGCAAGCACACGCCCAGATAATGACCAAAGCTAACGGCTTGCACCATCGGACCACGTGCTCGGCCAAAGTGTAAGCCGACGCTGGGGTCGGCGATGTACGTCGGAAAGACCAGCCCCCACGCACCGGCCATTTCCAGTACGGCGGTCACGCCCAAGTACACTCCAAACACACTGAGCGCGCCATGAACCACGCGTAGCTGCCGCTCGTCGAGCCGCGACTGGCGCACGACCCAATAGATCATGGCCGGGGTCAAATAGCCGCCGATCCAACGCCACCACGGTGACACGTCTCCCTTCAAAACCGTCTGCCAATCGCTGAGCAGGATACTCGTGCCGACGTAGCCCAGAAACGCGAACAACAGCCAGTCAGCCCAACACAGCGGCTTAGGGTCGGCCCGGCCGATACGCCGCTGCACGATATACATGCCCACGAGCAACGCGAGCACGAGGCGATCGATGGTCAGCGGCAACGGCCCGAGCGGGAAGTGCAAGAAGTGGTAGCCGAAGCAGCACAGCGCGAGCAGCAACACGAGCGCAGTCGCGACCAACGACCCGCGCCAGGCGCACAGCACGCCCCAGCTTATGCCCACCGCGGCACCTACGAGGATAATCGCTTCCATGATTGGTTGATGCTCGACGAGCCGCGCGTCAAAAAGTAACCCAAGAAAAGTTAGGTCATAACGGCTCGCTCGGCGACCGCATGGGGCGAAATGGCAACATGGCCTGCGCTCGGTCTCTGACTTCCCAGCGACCTTCGATCGCCGACCGATTTGCATTCTGCTCAGGCTGACGAACACTTGAGCACCGCGGGACCCCGCGGCTGTGTCGCACTCGTTCGCAAGTCCATTGCCGCATTGTGGTTAGCATGTCTGAATTGCTCGCGCTCTCGCCGTCGCTCGCCGTGCAGTGCCATCGACAGATGAGTTGGGCGGGATGCGACATCAATGCCTGGAACGACCTGGCCGGTGATATCCCCTTCCAGCGTTACGAGTGGTGCGAAGCGTGGTGGCGGCATTATCGTCACCATCGCTACCATCTGTTCCTGCTGACGATCGAGGACGAGGCCGGGCAATTGTTGGGCATCGCCCCGTGGTACTGCGAACATTCGCCCGTCTGGGGCAAAATCGTTCGGGCCCTCGGGTCGGGCGAAGTGTGCAGCGACTATCTCACGATTCTTTGCCGCGACGAGGACCGTCCGCGCGTCGTCAGCGCCATCGCGCAGTGGCTCACGAACGAGGGCCAGCCAGCCTGGGACGCGCTCGACCTCGACGGCATCGCCGACGATGAACTCGCCTTGCACGCTCTGGCCGAGCAGTTGCAAAGCGCCGATTGCGGCGTGCGTTGGCACTCGACGATGAACACCTGGCGCGCCGACCTGTCGAGCGGTTGGGAAGCCTACGTGCAGGGCTTGTCCAAGAGCCGCCGCGAGCGGGTTCGCTCCATCTGGCGACAGAAATTTGCGACCCTTCGAGTCGAGTATCACCAAGCCGAAACGACCGAGCAATATGAGTACGCCTGGGCTCAATTGCGCCGCCTGCACCAAGCCCGCCGCCAGAGCTTGGGTCAGAGTGGCTGCTTCGCCTCGCCACAATTCACCGCCTTTCATGACGAACTGAGCCGCCGCTGGCTCGACGAGGGGCGCCTACGACTACTGTGGGTCACGCTCGACAACCAATGCGTGGCCGCCGAGTATGCCCTGGTCGGCGGCTCAACCGTGTTCATGTATCAAAGCGGCATCGATCCGCAGGTGATCGACGATCGTCCCGGCTGGCTCAATACGATGTCGAGTCTCAAGTTGGCTACGGATCAAGGCTATCAGGCCTACGATTTTCTGCGCGGAGACGAGCCGTACAAGGCTTCCTGGAAGGGAGTCGCTTGTCGCCAATGGCAATTACGGATCGTGAACCACCGCGCGGCGTCACGGTGGCGCGATCAGCTTTGGATCATCGCCCAACGCGCCAAGCGAACGGTCGGACATTTTTATCGCCAGCTCTCCGATCGGATCCCAAACCGCCCGACTGCACGCACACCCAACCCCGCCGACTGATATGAGCTTCGCATCGCCCATGAGTCTTCCGCTTAATCTCCTGCGTTATGGCTACTACGGCGCCACGCTACCTTGGCGCTGGTGGTACGGTCGTCAGTGCGCGTCGCAGGGCATCGCGCCGATTATGGTGTTGTTTTATCACCGTGTGGCGGAGCGCGATTTGAACCCGTGGACCTGCACGCCGCGGCAATTTCGCGGGCATCTCAACTGGCTGCGGCGGCATTTCGATCTGGTTTCGCTCAGCGAGGCGCAGCAGCGCATTCGCAACGGGGTCAACGATCGCCCGGCCGTGGCGATCACCTTTGACGATGGCTACGCCGAGAATTGCGATCAGGCGCTCCCCTGGCTGATCGCCGAGAAGATTCCCTGCACCTACTTTGTCTCGACGCGCTATGTATTCGAGCAGCTCCCGTTTCCGCACGATGTAGCCCGTTCGCAGCGTGCTGCTCCGAACACGATCGAGCAGTTGCGCTATTTGGCCGAACAAGGCATCGAGTTGGGCGCGCATACGCGCAATCATGTCGACCTCGGCGCGATCCAAGATCCCGACCGGCTGTACGACGAAGTAGTACGCGGCGGCGAAGAACTCCAGCAAGCCGTGGGCCAAGCGGTGCGGTACTTCGCGTTTCCGTTCGGACAGATCTCGAATCTGAACCGGACCGTGTTCCAACAAGCGTTCGATCACGGCTACGAAGGGGTGTGCTCGGCCTATGGCGGCTACAACTGGCCCGGCGACGATGCCTTTCATCTGCAACGTATCCATGCCGATGCGGAACTCATTCGTTTGAAAAACTGGCTGACGGTCGACCCGCGCAAGAAAGACCTGCCGCGCTACGAATACGAATCACCCGACGTGAATCGCAGTCGAGCGTCGGTCGGCGCAGCCCACTGAGGAGATTTGTGTCATGTTCAAGTTTCGGCATCTGAAACATCCCGACGATCGCGGACCACTCAAGGTCATGTTTGTGATCACGAGCATGCCCGTCGGCGGCGCCGAGACGCTGTTGGTCAACTTGGTGCGCCGCTTGGATCGCAGCCGCTTCGAGCCCGAGTTGTGCTGCTTGAAACAACTTGGCCCATTGGGCGAAGTGTTGGCCGAAGAGATTCCTACGTTCACGGGTCTGCTTGCTCACAAGTACGATTTCGCCGTGTTGGGACGACTGACCAAGCTGCTGCGCGAACGAAAGATCGATGCGGTGGTGACCGTTGGGACCGGCGGCGACAAGATGTTCTGGGGACGCTGGGCCGCCTGGCGCGCTGGGGTGCCGGTCATCTTGTCGGCCCTCCACTCGACCGGCTTGCCCGATCATGTCGAGCTCCCCAATCGGCTGCTCGCGCCAATCACCGATGGGTTCATTGGCTGCGCAGAACCGCATGGTCGTTATCTGATCTCGAACGAAGGTTGCCCAGCCCGCAAGGTGTTTGTGATTCCCAACGGGGTCGACACGGAACGGTTTAAGCCGCTGGAACCCGACGAAGCTCTGCGAGCAGAACTCGATCTGCCCCCAGGTGTCCCGGTCGCGGCGATCGTCGCGGCGCTAAGACCCGAGAAAAACCACGAATTGTTCCTTCGCTCCGCGGCTTTGGTCCGACAGCAACACCCCAGCGCTCATTTTCTCGTGATCGGCGACGGTGCTCGCCGGGGAGAACTAGAGTCGGTTGCGCGTTCGCTCGAACTCAGCGATTCGGTCCACTTCGTGGGGACGCGGAGCGATATCCCCCAATTGTTAGCCCTGGTCGATGTGCTGGTACTCACTTCTCACATGGAAGCCAACCCGGTCTCGATCATGGAGGGGCTAGCCTGCGGTAAGCCAGTCGTTTCGACGAACGTGGGCTCGATTTGTGAAACTGTTAAAAATGGGGTAAATGGATATCTAGCTAAGCCTGGCGATGAGGTTGAGATCGCCGAAAGGGTTGTCCGCATTTTCGACAATAAAGAAGAAATGAATAATCTGGGTGAGAGGGGGAGAGTTGGTGTTGTTCAAAACTGGTCCCTCGAACGGATGGTCAGCGGCTACCAAGACTTGATTCGAGATATCTATACCGCCAAATGTCCGATTCGTTCGCTAGGTTCCGCTAATACAGATGAGGGCCAAGCAGATATTGGACATTCTGTCGAAGTGGGGCATGTCGGTTGATTAAGCCCTCGCAACCACTGCTGTGAGAAGGACACAGGTCGACAATCTATTTACAATACCCACTTTGCGCATATTATTTTTAGAGGCCTATCGACACAGCACTCGCCTCTGACGCACTCTTGCATTTCTAGCTAATTAACGCAGAATTTGCATATCACGCGAAGCACCACAGCAAACGGATCCGTGGTCATCTTGCTCCCACAACGTCCAACGGAATTTTCTGACATGTCCCCCGCTCGCCCGGTCGACCCACCGGTGCCGTGCGAGACGGTTGCGCGTCATGACGTGAGCGAGACCAATAAGCGCACGCGTCGCACCTCGGACGTGGCCCTGCGGATCATGCCGCTCCTGGACAGCATGCTACGAGCCTACGAGTACGCTCAAGATATCGAGTGCGAGACCTGGGAGTTTGCCGTCGAGATTCGTGAGCTGCTGCAAACGGGCTTAAACCAGAGCGACTTGCGATGGCTGGTGAAGAAGGGGTTTATTGAACACGGCCGCGATGTGACCGGTCCGAGCGACGAGTCGCGAGTCTTTCGTCGTGAGCGAGGTCTGGTGTTTACGAAGCGGACCTGTTTTGTACTCACACCGCGCGGTGCCAGTTACTTTCGCGAACTACGCTCGCAGCAGGACGAGCGACGTCGGGTCGTGACCTTGCATGCCACGTCACCCGCCAGTGAAGTGCCCGGCGCGCCGCACGTCGCGCTGCCGCACTGGGACCGTGATCGGCAGGAGCTGCGGATCGGCAATACCGTCGTGAAGCAGTTCAAGGTGCCGGCCCCGAATCAGGAGATGATCATCGCGGCGTTTGACGAGGAAGGTTGGCCACCGCGCATCGATGACCCTTTGCCTCCGCATCCGCAGCAGGACCCGAAGCGCCGGTTGCACGACACGATCAACAGCCTGAACCGCAATCAACGTGTCGAGTTGATCCGCTTTTTAGGCGACGGCAGCGGGCAGGGCGTTCGCTGGGAGCGAGCCGATCGTCAGTAGGCGTTCTGTCGCGAGAGGACGGTGAAGACCGTGCGGAAGAGGATTTTAATATCCAGCCACGGCGACCAATCGCGAATGTAGCGATGATCGCATTCGACCCGCTTTTCCATCTTTTCGAGCGTGTCGGTCTCGCCGCGCCAGCCACTGACTTGTGCCAAGCCCGTGATGCCGGGCTTCACTTTGTGACGGAGCATGTAGCCCTGGATCAGTTTGCGGAACTGTTCGTTGTGCGCGTTGGCATGGGGTCGAGGCCCGACGAGCGACATGCTGCCATCGAGTACGTTGAACAATTGCGGTAGTTCGTCGAGCGACGAGCGGCGCAGGAATTTACCGAGCGGCGTGACGCGCGGATCGTCTTTCGTCGCTTGCGTGACGACGGTCGAGTTTTCCATGACGCGCATGCTGCGGAACTTCCACACGCCGATGGGGTGGCCGTCCAGCCCGTAGCGCTTTTGCCGGAAGAAGACGGGACCTGGCGAAGTGAGCTTGATGGCCGCGGCGACCAACATCATCGGCACCGCCGCGATCAACAAGAAGATGCTTGCCAACACCACGTCGAGCAGGCGTTTGATGACTCCGTCGACGCCATAAAACGGGTTCTCGAACACACTCACCGCCGGCACGCCGCCGATCGTGGTCCAACGCGAGTGCAGCAACTCGAACACGAAAAAGTCGGGCACGATGTAGACACTGGCGGTGCTGTCAGCCAATCGAGCCAGTACGTTTTTAACACGCTGTTCGGCGCGCAACGGGAGCGTGATGTAGATCAAATGCACGGCGCCCGATCGGGCTTGCTCGACGAGTTGATCGATATTGCCCACGCAATGACCCAGATCGTCGGGCATGATGGGAAGCCGATGCGACGGTCGATCGTCGTAGAAGCCGGCCAAGCGCAGGCCCATTTGCGGCGACTTCTCGATATTCCGCGCGAGTGTAAATCCCAAATCGTTGATGCCGACAACCGCAAAGCCGCGTGTGTGCTGGCCGTTGCGACGGAGTTGATATTGAATCAGGCGAATCGCCGCGCGGGCGATCGAAATAACCAGCGGCGTGACAAGGAACCACGTCAGCAAGCCGTTGTGCGTTAGGACTCGATCGCAGGCCTCAAGTTCTCCGGTCAGAAAACCAACCGCCACGAGGACGGGTATCGCAATCAGCCAAGTCCAAACGCCACAACTGAGTTCGCGCGACAGCGGGGTTGCATGCCAGGAGCGGAACAGGCCCGTGATCTCAGCCACGAGGTAGTAAATCACGACGGCCGACACTTCCGCCAAAAAGACGGTTTGACCGCCGTGGAGGTTGAACAGCATGGTGACGAGCACGAGCGTGCCGACGATCGAGGTGGTATCGACCAAGCGGAGCACAATATCGAGCAGCGAGGTTGTGGAGCGGATGTGTTGCGAGGAGTCGGTCTGCATGAGTTCTTAACCACCCTTGGCACTGCTGAGGCTGAAGATGGGCATCAACAGGCCCATCGCGATCGTGCCGACGATGACACCCATCACGGTGATCATGATCGGCTCGATCATGCTGGTGACGGCTTTGATCGAGTTGTCGACTTCGTTATCGTAGTAATCGCTGACGCGTTCGAGCACGGGTCCTAGTTTGCCGGTCTGTTCGCCGGCCGAGATCATCTGAATGAGCATGGCCGGGAAGAGGGGGCTTCCCTTGAGCGACTCGCAGATTTGGGCGCCGCTGGTGACTTGGTCTTGGACATGAGCCCAGAGTTGCTCGTAGAAAACATTGCCCGCCACCTCGGCTGACAATCGCAACGAATCGAGCATCGGAATACCGCTGCCGAGCAGCGTGCCGAGCGTGCGAATACTGCGACTGATGACGACCTTGCGGTTGAGTTGTCCGATGAGCGGAGCGGAGATTTTCATCCAATCGAAAAATTGCCGCCCTTTCTCGGTTTTCTTGGCGAACGTAATGCCGAAGACGACGGCCACGATGCCCACGAGCCAGGCATACCAGAAATCGAGCAGGCCGTCCGAGGCTTTCATCAGGAACTTGGTGACGCCGGGGAGCTTGATCCCTTTGCTGGTGAACAGCGGCGAGAACTGTGGCAACACGTACATGAGCAGAAACAGCGTGACACCGATCGCAAGCACGAGCATGACGATCGGATACGCCATCGATGACTTGACCTTGCCGCGCATCTCGACTTCTTTGCGCTGATACTCGCTGATCCGCTGCAACATGGCGCCCAACGAACCGGTTGCTTCGCTGGCCTTGATGAGCGAGACGTACGTCTTGTCGAAATGCTTGGGATACTTGGCCAATGCCGACGAGAAATCAACGCCCGACTCGACCGACGTTTTTAGATCGACCAGCATGGCCTTGAGCGTGGGGTTCTTTTCCTGCTCCAGAATACACTGCAACGAGGCCGAGATCGTGATGCCCGTATCGATCATCACCGCTAATTGGTTGGTGATGTAGATGATTTCGATGCGAGTGACGCCGCGGGCGAACAAGCCTGGCCCGGCCGCCGCTTCTTCGGCCATCGAGAGGACCTGCAAGCCATCGCGACCGAGTTGGGCGATGGCCTCTTCGCGGCTGTTGGCCTCGACGTTGCCACTATGAGTGTTGCCGAGCGGGTCGCGGGCTTGATAACTAAACGTGATCATACTTCGGTCCCCGCGGCGGCTTCGACGGCCGCGACCAGTTCCGCGGCATCACGCGACTCGCCGACGACATGCATGATCTCCTCGATCGTGGTGATGCCCTCGCGCACCTTGCGGAAGCCATCGATCTTGAGCGTCACCATGCTTTTGCGTTCGGCGATCGGTCGCAAGTTGCTGGTCGACGGGTCGGCAACGATCGCGTCGCGCAGTTCATCGTCGATGACGAACAGCTCGTGAATGCCGATTCGCCCCGAGTAGCCTGTGTTTCGGCAACGTTTGCAGCCGACGCCGCGGAAGAACTCTTTCATCTCGAAGCCCATCCGTTCGATGGCCTTGCGGACCTGCCGTGGCGGTTCATAGGCCTGTCGACATTTCGAGCACACTTTGCGCACCAGCCGTTGAGCCAATACCATGTTCAACGCCGCGCCGATCAGGTAGGTTTCGACTCCCATGTTGACCATGCGGGTCACGGCGCTCACGGCATCGTTCGTGTGCAGCGTGCTGAACACCAAGTGGCCGGTGAGGGCGGCTTGAATGGCCGTGCGAGCCGTCTCCTCGTCACGAATTTCGCCCACCATGATCACGTCCGGATCTTGACGCAACAGGGTACGCAAGGCCCGGGCGAACGTCAGCCCGACGCGCTCCTGGACCTGGAACTGGTTGATCAGCGGCAGGTTGTACTCGATCGGGTCTTCGACCGTGCAGATATTGTTCTCCATCGAGCTGATGTCGTTGAGCATCGAGTAGAGGGTTGTGCTTTTGCCGCTGCCGGTCGGGCCGGTAACAAGGGCAATGCCGTTGGGCTGGCGGATTTCGCTGCGCAGATCCGTGAGGATGTCTTCGCCAAAGCCCAGGTCTTCGAGCTGCAACGAGGTGGCGCGGGTGTCGAGCACGCGAATCACGGTCTTCTCGCCGCGCGTCATGGGGAACGTGCTGCAACGCAGGTCGACCTTGCGACCATCGAGCATCACGTGGATGCGACCGTCTTGGGGTAAGCGGCGCTCGCTGATGTCCATCGAGCCCATGATTTTGATACGGCTGGTGATCGCATTGACCAGGTGGATGGGAACTTCGAGCGACTTGTACAAGCGTCCGTCGATGCGGTAGCGCACGCGGAGCACTTTGTCGGCCGGCTCCATGTGGATATCGCTGGCGCCTTCTTTGACAGCGTTGTAGATGATGAAGTTGACCAATCGAATGACCGGCGAGGCGCCATTCTCTTCGATGTCGCTGATGTCCTCGATCTTCTCTTCGATCACATCGACATCGCCCGACTCCCCCTCGTCGATGATGTCGTCGATGACGAACACCTTCGAGTTGGGGAGGGTGGCGATCATGCGGCGAATGTCTTTGGCCGTCGAGACGACCAACTGGACTGGCATCTTGGCGAGTTTTTCGATCTCTTCGACCAAAAAGAGATTCGATGGCTCGCTGACGGCGATGGTCAGGGTGTCGCGGATGACATAGAGCGGCAGCACAAAGTTCTTTTCGATGAATTCGCGCGGCAACACGTCGATGCACTTGGCGTCGAAGATGCGCGTTTCGAGCTTGGCATACGGCGCACCATACTCGTGGGCGATGCACTCGGCGACCTGATCGTCGGTGCAGGCGGACACATCGACCAGGATTTCGCCGAGCAGCCGGCCTTTTTTGTCGGCATGTTGCTCGACGAGCGCGGCATCGAGCCCTTCCTGGGACAGATACCCTTTCTGTACCAGCAGGTTGCCGAGCCGCGGCTTGAATTCTTGTTCGGTCGCCATGGCGCCGTGAGCCTTGATCGTTAGTGGTGATAGCTGCGCACGGCATCGACGACGCTGTCGAAGATTTCGAGCCGGGTGTCGAGACGCGTCATTTCCAGAATCTTGCGATTGCTGAGGTTCGTCGTCGACAGCTTCAAGTCGCCGCCCACCTCGCGGAGCGTATCCTGGCAGTTGAGCAGGGCGGTGAGACCCCGGCTGTCGATGGTTTCCGTACCATCGAGGTCCATGACGACGTTCACACGTTCCAACTCGGAGATAAACTTCTCGAACGATTCGGCGTGTTCGCTCCCCAGCTCTTCTGGCGAGTGAACGACAATGCTGTCGCCGAAAATCTCAGTGGGCAGAATCATGTTGCATCAACTCGCCAAGGACTGTCGCTGGAACTGCTCTCGACGTTAAACACCGGCTGGTACTGGCGTGCCATTGAGCACTTCATTCACACGCTGCAAGACGTCGCGCGGGCTGAACGGCTTGCCGATCACGCCCAGAACGTTGAACTTTTCGGCCAATTCCTGGGCCGACAACTCGAAGCCCTTGCCGGTGAGCATGAAGACCGGGATGTCTTTCGACTCGTCGTGTTGGCGCATCCGCTCGACCAGCGCCAGGCCATTGAGCCTCGGCATTTGGCAGTCGGTGATGACGAGATCGGGTCGTTGGCGTTGGATGGCCTCCCAGCCGACTTGGCCGTCGCAGGCGCATTCGACTTCGTAGCCGGCTCTCGACAGCTTGAATTCAGCGGCGCGGATGATGTGAATTTCGTCGTCGCACAACAAGACTCGTTTGGCCATGATGGGGTCACCTGTTCAGGATGAAAAATAAGCGTAGGATGCGTTGGTTGCGTGGGGGTTAGTTAGCACGATGCGCGACAGGTACCGTCACGCTGAAGGTACTTCCCTCGCCGAGCTTGCTGCGCAGGGCGAGTTTGCCGCCGTGGACGTCTTCGACGATGTACTTGGCTAGCGAGAGGCCCAAGCCGGTGCCGGCCGCCATGTTCTGGTCCTTCTCGACGCGATAAAACTTGTCGAAGATCTTTTGACAATCCTCGTCGCTCAGACCGACGCCCGTGTCTTCGACTTCGAATTGCACCTGATCGTCGAGCAGATGGCTGCGAATGGTTACGCGCCCGCCGGGGTGTGTGTACTTGATGGCGTTCGAGACAAGGTTGATGACCGCTTGCAGCATCAGGTCGCGATCCATCAGGGCGCCGAGGTACATCTGGCTGAGCTCGTGCGTGATCGTGATATTCTTTCCCGCCGCCGTGGGTTGCATGACATTGAAGGCTTCGACGAGCACCTCGTTGAGCCCCTGCGATTGCTTGTGAACTTTGACCACACCGGCTTCGATGCGGGCGATATTCAGCAGGTTCTCGACGAGCCGTTGCAGACGGTCGGCCTGGTTGTTGATGACGCCCAAGAATTCTTCGCGGGTCTCGGGGTCCTCGACTTCGCCATCGGAGAGCAACTCGACGTAGGCCCGAATGCCGGCGAGCGGGGCCTTCATCTCGTGGCTGGCTGAGCTGACAAATTCGGCGTGTTGTTTCTGGATTTCTTTTTGCGCCGAAATGTCGTGTAGTTGGAGCACCACGCCTCCGCCGCCGGCTTCTGCTTCGGCGGTTTCCTTGGCCAGATTGGTCGCGGTGGCGCTGTACCAGCGCTTCGAGCCCCGAGGTGTTTCGAGTTCAAAATCCTCGGTGCGGCTGCTAGCCACCTGGCGGCGCTGGGCGTCTTTGACCAACGCAACCAATCGCTCGCAGCGCTGGAGCGCGGCGAGGGTTCGTCGCGGAGCGCCCTCATGCGGCAGTCCTAGCAACTCTTCGGCGGCTCGATTCGAGAGTTGAATCTCATCGTAGGCGTCGATCGCCAGCAGTGGCTCGTTCACTTGCGCCAACACGCGCGAGGCTCGCTCGTAATCGGCCAACGCGCGACGGTAGCGGACATCGGCCGACGTGCGGCCGTGCTCGGCTTCGGTGATGCGTTGCTGCGCGGTCTCGAACACCTGCTGCAACTCGGCGAGCGAACGTGCCCAGGTCGAATCGGGCTCGATGGTTGGCAGCGTGTCGAAGGCCTGCTTGCCGAGGCGGTCGAGAAACAGTTGCGCTTGATGTTCGTTGGCGATGCGGCGGCGGAGCAGGCAGAACTGGAGGACGCTGAGAACCCCTCCCAGCGCAGCCAGAGCCGAGAGCACCGTGGGAGTGGCCCACGAGTGGCTCATGCCGGCGCCTAACAGCGCAATCGACAACAGCGTGACCACCAGGGGCACGAGTTGTTCGATCCGCGTCAACGCTGTGGATAAAGGAGTTTTCATGACGTCGCCAGAAAGATCCCACATCCGTCACGTCTTACCTGACGTGACGACGACTTCGCGCAAAGCACAAAGCCGCGGGGGATCTGCGACGACCGAGTGTACCGCTCTATTTGACCAACAAGCGCGAATCGCGCTGCTGGGCTTGGCGGTAGTGGTGATCGGCCGAGGCCGTGTCACCTAACTTGCTCAGCGTGCAGCCCATTAAAAAATAGGTCAGCCCTGACGAGTTGTCCAAAACTAAAGCGTGTTCAAACGCCTGACGCGCCTCGGCGTAGCGGCCCAATCGGTACTGGGCTGTACCAAGCGTGCGATAAAGGCCCGCCGACTCGGGATAGCGCAATAAAGCGCGTTGCGCGCGTTGGATCGAATACTCCGGTTCTTCGTGTCGTAAGGCCGTCACCACGATCCGGACAGCCATCTCGTCCGTCCCGGGAGCTGCCTGCTCGGCGCGATCAAAATACGCGTCGGCGGTGTCCAGATGGCCGTCGATCAATGCGCCCGTCCCGCGGCGCAGCCACTTATCGGCCGACTCCAGATTCGCAAGCTTGTCGGGCGAGACGCCCACGGTTGAACCGACCGGCTCATCGAGCGACAGCAACCGGATGTCGTCCGGAGTGTTCGACAGAGATGGATTCCGATGTTGCTTTCCGCCTTCGGACCTCGCCCGTGGCACGCCCATCAGGATCGCTTTCGCGGTCTCGGCATCCAACTCATCGACAGCGTCCGCTTCCAGTGCTTCGAGATGCTGAGCGTACAGTTCTTCGCCGGGTGCCAATCGCACGGCGGACGTGAGACACTCGACTGCCAAGTCGTTTTGTCCCGCCTCGTCGTACACCAAAAAGCAAGCGAACTGCACCTGTGCATTGTTGGCGAACCGTTGGCGAGCCGCGGCGGCGGCCTGGATCGCGTCCTGGCCGGCATCGGTGGACGACATCAATTCGAGCATCAACACTTGGGCTGCGGCATGTTGCGGATCGCGCCGCAAAATGTTGGCGAGCATCGTGCGGCACGTCTCGTGTTGACCTTCGCGGAGCGCCGTGCGGGCGGCCTGATATTCGGCCTGATTGCGCTGCTTCTCGAAACTATCGAGGGCCTCGCGCGCTTGTTTCTCGCGGATCGGCCGCACGTCGGGCACCGTCGGTTTGAGCCATGCCGCGTGCTGCGCGCAGCCCGACAGGGCGACACTCAACGCGAGCGTGAACCAACCGATGATGGTGTTACGGGCGGACATTGTTTTGGATGATTTCAGGTGAATCGATGCGTTTGATAACCGTCGGGGTATCGGGGGCTCGCGGATGCAACGGGGCCAGCGGCACGACTGGTTTCCCCTCCAACCCATCGAGCAGCCAAGGCGATACGATCTCGCCATTGAGTGGATGCGACGGAGCACCCGGGGGGAGCAACTCGACGTTGCCCGGTGCGATCGGAACCGGCGTGCGGAACGCTTCGGTTTCGTCCACCAAGGCAATCGCATCGAGGTTGTTCGGATCAATATGCACAGCCAAGTTGGCATACCGGCGCGCCCGTGGAATATCTCCCTGCTGCAAGTAGGCCTGCGACTTGCGAACGTAACGTCGGGCTTGGTAGACGCGACTCAGCAGCGTCGACTCTTGCGCGACCGTTTCCTGGCGATGATGGTTGACCAGCGCGGTTTTCTGACCGTCTTTGTTCGCTTCGTCGTCGTAGACAATTCGCGGCGTGATTAACACCAGCACCTCGCGGCGCGTGATCTTGTCGGTCTTCGTGCGAAACAGCGGCCCCACGATCGGCAAGCTCCCCACGACGGGCACTTGGCTGGTGCTCTGATCCAAAGTCTCCTGCATCAACCCGCCGATGACGACCGTCGAGCCGTCGTTGCACATGATATTGGTCGTCACCTGGGTCACGCTCTTCGACGGCACTCCCTGCTGACTGACCGAGCCGGACGAGAGTTCAGGATGAACTTCGAGTCGGATCGTGCCGTCGGCCGAGATGAACGGTCGGAGCCGGAGTTGCGTTCCGACGTCGAGAAAGTTGATCGTTTGGGTCGAGAAGGTTTGCGTGACGTTGGTGGTGATGTAGCCGATTTGATCGCCGATGAGGATTTCAGCCCGCTGTTTGTTTAAGCAGAGCAATCGTGGGTGGGCGACGACGTTGACGGCGCCAATCGTTTCGAGCGCGTTGATAAACGCTC
>CAYLYE010000064.1:0-27904 GCA_964387325.1 uncultured Planctomycetaceae bacterium | reverse complement strand
CCGAGCGTTCGCTTCTTCATCCCCGCAGCGTCGGCGGCGGCGTTCCTGCGCAACTGGCACCCGTTCATCTACCTCACCGTGGTCACGCAGGGGGCGCCGCACGCCGCCATCTCCGCCCTCTGTCAGGTGCCGCCACCCCCTTTGCCGCCGGGCACACAGACGATCGACTCGTTCTCGACCGCGTAGCCCTGTTGGTTGCCGATCCAGCCCGTCAGGTCCTTGCCATTGAACAGTTGGGTGAACCCTTCGCCGGGGGCCTTCACTTCCGGGGCGGGGGTGTTGGTCAGTTCCTTGACGTAAATGTTCTTGAAGTACAACGTGTTGCCGTGATTCTGTAGTTCTATCGTCCCGGCTGAGTAGATCGGCTTGGTGCGATCCCAGTAGTTCTCGAGCGTGACGTTGTCGGTGACCAGTTCGCCGTTGAGCCACACCGAGACCTTGTCACCGACCATTCGCACCTTGAACGAGTTCCATTCGCCGATCGGCTTGTCGGCCGTCTTGAGTGGGTTCGCCGGGTTCTTCTGGTTGTTGAACAGACCACCCGATCCGATGTTACGCAGCGCGGGGTCCCAGATTTGAATCTGCGGCGAGCCACGCACATAGATGCCGCTATCTCCCTTGGCTTCGATCTTCCAATCGACGAAGAGTTCAAAGTCGCCGTACTCTTTAGCGGTGCAGAGGCTTTGCCCCTTGCCGTCGAAAACAATCACGCCGTCAACCACCTTCCAATGCTCGTTCATCGAGGCGTCGCCCGCTTTCTGAGCCGCCGCCATTTGCGGCCCGGTCGACGCGAGCCGCTCGGGCATCGACATCGGAACGAACTTGGTCTCGTCCTTCGGATGCGGCTTCATGGGCAAGCCTTTCCAGCCTACGAGGTCTTTCCCGTTGAACAGGGCGGTGAAACCTTCCGGAGGTGTGTTGTCGGCCGCGTTGAGCCACGCGGGAACGACGAACAATAGGGCGAATGTAAATAGGCGGGTAATTTTCATCGGTGGGACTTTCAAAGGGTGGGAGGGACGTTATCGGTTTTCAGTTTTTCAGTTCGATTATTTCGTGGTGGACACAAACTCGGCGGCGAGCTTCGAGCACTGCTCGACGGTGAGTTCGCCACGCTGCAACCAGACGCGATACTTGACCTTTAACGGAGTGGCGTCGGTGAGTTGATACTCGAAGTACGAGCCGAACCGGCCATAGTCGCGCTCGCTGTAGCGGGCCTCCTTGGGATTCTGCGGATGATCGATATACAACGCCGTGTAGCGTTGCTCGCCGAGCATAAAACTCATCGCGTTCCAGGCGAGGTTCACGGTCCGGGGGTCGCGCCCCTTGTGGTCCCAGTTGCGAGTCTTGCCCGGCTCGTCCTTGCCATCGGGCCGGAGGTAGTACGTTTGGGCTTTGGTCTTCTCCGCGACTTCGTTGTCGGCGCGGAAATGAAAGCCCGCGTGCTGCGGATCGCCGTCGAGCATGATTGGCCCGGCTTTGGTGCGCACGGTCGAGAAGAAGTCGATTTGCGTCCCCTGAGCCGACGCGCCAGCCTTGCTGCTGATTTGTAACTCGCGTTCTTCTTCGGCAAACACCTCTTTGAGTGGTCCGTGCCAGTGAATCAGCACGGCCTGCGTGGCCTTGTCGGCCGTGACGTCCTGCTTGAGGAATTTCTCGTGCGACTGGAATGCGTCGCCTGAGCAGTGCCACACATCGGCCTTCTTGCCGTCGCCATAGCTGACCTTGTTCCAGCCGAAGTACAACCCGCGATGATGCGTGTACTGACCGCCGGGGCCTTTGGTAACCAGCCGGCTGCCGTCCGCCGGGTCGAACACGTGATGAAACACCTTGTACGTCTGCTCGCGAGCTTCCTTCGTCGCGTCGTTGAGCGGGGCGTGCATGTAGCGCAGCAGCGGCCGGTCGCCGGCGCTGATCGTTACACTGTCGTGCGGCGTTTGCTTGAATTGATATGCGACGTGCTGCGCCACGCTGGTCGCGGCCAACAAACTCAGCAACGACACGGTCAGTGCGATGCGAACCAAACGATGCATAAGCCAAGTTCCTCAACGATGGAGAGTTATCTCTGCGTAAAACAGTACGCGGCCCGAGCCTCGCGCTCAAGACTCGTAAGCCCAATCTGCGTTAAAAACATTTCCGGTCATCGCTACGCGGGTCGCTCACCAACTCGCCGCTGTGCAGCACTCCGGCGATCGCCCGGTCGCGCCACGGACCCGGTGCGTCGAAAAACTCTAAATTCCCATCGACGTCGCTAATCAGCGCGCCGGTCTGATGCACGGGCAGTTTGCCAGTCACCCGGCCGTCGGGTCGCACAAAGAACGCGCCCCACAGCGAGTACTTGGCCGTGCTGTTCGTGGCGCTGATCCACAGATGGTTGCACGCCGCGTGACACATTAGCGTCGCCGGCACAATGTCCTTCCAGATGTTCTGGTAGTGGAACGTGCGGTAGTCTTTACGGGCATTGTGGAACGAATGGAACACCAGCTCGACCCCCTGTCGCTTCAGCTCGCGATACAGCTCGGGGAAGCGATAGTCGTAACAGATCAGCGCCCCGCACTTGTAACCGTCGATCTCGAAGATCGTCGCGTGGTTGCCGGGCGTGTAGTAGCCATGATCCATCGTCGGCTCGGGCATGCAGACCCCGGTGCAAAAGCGTTTGTCGTAACGCTCGACGACCTGCCCGCGATCGTTGAAAATGTAGAGCGAGTTATGCGGTTTGTGACTCCCTGAGAGCCGATGGGTCGAGCCGAGCACGACCCACACGTTGAGCTCGTCGGCTGTCTGGATGATCGACGCGGTCGCATCGTGCAGGCGATCCCAATCGAGGTCGTCGAGCGACTGCACCTCGCTGCCGCCGTAGCCGCTCAGAGCAGTTTCCGGAAAATGAGCCACCCGGGCCCCTTGATCGGCCGCTTGTTGCAACAGCGCGATGATCTGTTGACAGTTGGCCTCGATATCGGCTTCGACCGGAAACTGGCAACCGGCAACTCGCAAGACAGGTCGGGGCATGGCACGCGCGGTGATGAAAAGAGTGGCAAAATCGTAGCTTAAAGTTCGCTCAGCATACCCGAGCGACGACCGCCCCTCAAATTGCTCAATCATTTTCGATCAACAATCGTTGAACCGGATGTCCGAGACGGGATACAATCCCTGAAACGCTTTTGATCGTCGCGATTGAAATCCCGTTCGACGATTAAAGCCCCTGCCTTAGATTCTTGGCCTGTTGGATATCAGATTCCCTAACCGAGCCCTTAATATGATCCGTCACGCTCGTCTGATTACGCTCGTCTCGATGGCCATGCTCGGCGCGTGGTTGTACCGCTCGTCGGCCGAGTCAGCGCCGACCGAGTCATCGGCTGCGGCGCAACTCCGCTGGTACAAAGGGAACACCCATACCCACTCGCTGTGGAGCGATGGAAACGACTATCCAGAAATGATCGTCGACTATTACCGTCGCAACGGCTATCAGTTCCTGGCCCTGTCGGATCACAACATCCTCAGCCGGGGCGAAAAGTGGATGGAGATCGCCGCCGCTAACAAGCGAGGCGACATCGGTGGGTTCGACCGATATGTCGAACGTTTTGGTCGCGAGTGGGTCGAGACCCGCGAGGTCGAGGGAAAACAACAAGTCCGACTGAAAACGCTCGACGAGTTCCGCGGCCGATTCGAGCAGCGCGAAGAATTTGTGATGGTGCAGGCCGAGGAGATCACCGATAAGTTTGGCAAGCTACCGGTTCACATCAATGGACAGAATCTGCGCGAGCTTATCCGTCCGCAAGGGGGCGAGAGCGTTCGCGAAGTGATCGCCAACAACTTGGCCGCCGTCGAGCAGCAAAGCCGCACGTTCAACCAACCGATGCTGGCCCACCTGAACCATCCCAACTTTGGTTTTGGCGTGACGGCCGAAGATCTGGCGGCCGTCGCGTCGGAACGATTTTTCGAGGTCTACAACGGTCACCCAGGCGTAGCTCACCGTGGCGACGCCAAGCACGTGAGCATCGAGCGAATGTGGGACATCGCCAACACGATCCGACTGTGGATCATGCACTCGGCCCCACTTTATGGCCTCGGCACCGACGATTCGCACAACTACTTTGGCGATCGTGGCGCATCACCGGGCCGTGGCTGGGTCATGGTGCAAGCCGCGTCATTAACCCCCGACGCACTCGTCACGGCCATGCAAGCTGGTCGCTTTTACGCATCGAGTGGCGTGACGCTCGACGAGGTGCGCTTCGACGACAAGTCACGGACATTGCATGTCCGTGTCCAGAGCGAACCCGGCGCAACGTACACGATCGACTTCATCGGTAGCGTGCCGCCATCATCGAGCGGTTCGCTCGAGACATTCGACCGCGATTCCAGTTGGATCGGTTCGACGCTCGCCAGCCACAGCGGACTCGAAGCCAGCTACCAACTCACGGGCAACGATTTGTATGTGCGTGCGGTGATCTCGTCGAGCCAGCGGCCCGCAAATCCCTCGTTTGCCTATCAGAAGCAGCAAGCCTGGACGCAGCCGGTGGGCTGGCAAGATCGGGTCCGCAAGTAAACTCGCGTGACTAAACGCTCACAGGTTCGGCTTCCACTTCGCTCTTCGCGTGCTGAACGAAAGGGCTGCGTTGGCCATCGTCGTCGCCGAAGCTGATGCCCAACGCCCGAGCCGCTTGTACGGCCGAGCAGTCGGGGTCGACCGTGCTCAAACGACTAACGGCGTCGGTGATCCAAACGCTCTCGATATGCGGGGGTTGGAAGCAAATCATCCGGCCAAAATCGCCGCGATGAATGAGTCCTACGGCGTGGGCGCCGAACTGCGTGGCGAGCACGCGATCGAACGTGGTTGGCGTGCCGCCCCGTTGTAAGTGACCGAGCACGACACAGCGTGTTTCGCGATGCAGGCGGCGTTGAATTTCACTCGCCACGACATTGCCGATGCCGCCGAGGCGGACTTGCTGGTTCTCGCTGCGTCGCTCGGCGAGAACCCAATCGCCGCCGGGAAGCTTAGCCCCTTCGGCCACCACGACCAGCGTGAACTTCTTGCCGTTCGACTCGCGATCGAGGATCTTGTGACAGACGTGCTCAAAGTTCCAGTCGATCTCGGGAAGCAATATGACGTCGCCGCCACCGGCGATGCCGGCATGTAACGCGATCCAGCCGGCGTGACGACCCATCACCTCGAGCACCATCACGCGGTCATGCGCGGCGGCGGTGGTATGCAGCCGATCGAGCGCGTCGGTCGCGCAGGCCACGGCACTGTCGAAGCCAAACGTGTATGCGGTGGCCGACAGATCGTTGTCGATTGTCTTGGGCACGCCGACTACGGGGATGCCAAACTCATGAAACTGCTGCGCGATGCTGAGCGAGCCGTCGCCGCCGATGCAGATCAGTCCTTCGATGCCCAGCTGCTGGCAGGTCAGCTTCACGCTGGCGAGGAGTTCAATGTCGATCTCCTGGCGATTGTCGACCCCGGCGCGGGCGACAAAGCGCCCCTTGTTCGTCGAGCCGAGGATCGTGCCCCCCTGGTTCAGAATACCGCTCGTGTTGTGATTGGTAAGCGTGATGTAGCTCACCGGATCGATCAAGCCTTCGTAGCCGCGCAGAAAGCCGATCACATCGTAGCCGAGTTGATGCCCGGCCTTGTACGCGCCGCGGATCACCGCGTTGAGTCCGGGGCAGTCGCCGCCGCTGGTCAAAATTCCGATTCGAGGCGTATGGGCCATCGTCTTGCTCCGCTGTCGTGAATTGCTAGTGGTTCGCAGGTCCGCGAAAAAGATAGGCCGCCGTTCGCAGTCGGGTCGTCGATTCGAGTTCGATTTATCCTCCCTCACTGGCAAGTGAGCGGCGCGGAGATTAGGCTGTTGACGATTAACCCTCCTGCCGCGATTGTGCCAAGTGTGCCGATTGCGACGATTCTCTCACCTCATTTTCGGAGTGTATGACTTATGCGCATCGTTCGATCGGGCGTGCTATTCGCCCTGGCCTTGGTTGTTTCGTCCGCCTCGCTCTTTGCTCAGAGCGACACCGTCAAGCCGGTCCCACGCGAAGGGAACTGGATGCAACGCCACGAGCTGATCAACAGCCGGGCCAAAGAAGGTGATAAGGATATCGTTTTCTTCGGCGACTCGATTACTCACGGTTGGGAAGGGGCCGGCAAAGACGTTTGGGCCAGCGCCTACACGCCTCGCAAGGCCATGAACGCCGGCATCGGCGGCGACCGTACCCAACACGTCTTGTGGCGCATCGAGAACGGTAACATCGCAGGCATTTCGCCCAAGCTGGCTGTGCTGATGATCGGCACGAACAACTCCGGCACGAATACCAGCGAGGACATCGCGGCTGGCATCAAGGCCATCGTGGACAAGCTGGGAGAAAAGCTCCCGAACACCAAGGTGCTCGTCTTGGGGGTCTTCCCTCGCGGACCGAATAAGGACGACGCCAAGCGCAAGGTGAACGAAGGTGCCAACGCCATCGTCGCCAAGCTGGCCGACGGCAAGCGCGTCCACTATCTCGACATTGGACCGAAGTTCTTGGAACCCGATGGCACGTTGAGCAAAGAGATCATGCCCGACCTGCTGCACCTGAGCCCCAAGGGCTACCAGATTTGGGCCGACTCGATCGAGTCGAAGCTGGCTGAGTTGTTGAAGTAAGCCGACACCATTTGCCCAGACGAGCCGGCGCGACTCGCTGCTCCGGTTCGTCTGGGTTTTATTTTGCGCTCGACACGTCCGAGCGAGTGATCCGATCGCGACCCACGAGCGCTTCGAGCTGGGGGATGTCGAATTGCTCAAGTAGACCGAAACAGAAATACTCGGGCTGGGCGCTCACGATGAGGTTGTCGGTGAGCACTTGTTTGAGTGACGCAAGGCCTTCGCGGGTTTCGACACGACCGATCGCTTGCGAGTCGAGCGCCGCGGCGATGAGGGTGGACAGACTGGCTTTGGGCCCTACGCCGAGAATGCTTACCGGGCCATTGCCGTGCGTGGCTTGCGACCAACGCGCGAGCGAGGCGAGCTGACTGGCTTGCACTCCCAGCGGTCGGTCCCCCACGGTCGAGATCATGAGCATCCACAGCCAACCGTGTGACTTGGGCTTGCTCTCGCCCCAGTTCAAAATGTCGACCGCCACCACACGGTTACCGAGCTTAAGCTGCTCCTGAACTTGAGTCGCCGCGGAGTTGCGTCCTGCATCGGCCACCAGCAGCACGGTCGATTTGGGCTGCGGCGGAGCAAATTCAACGGCCGGCACCGTCCACACATCACCGACACGCAGCCGCCAGTGGATCACATCGACGCCGTCCGCTTGCTCGACATGATCGGTCTGGCCAACCGTGCGATACACACTGGGGCGCACCACGGTCGTCAGGCGTGACTGAGTCTGTTTGCGCCATGTGGCCAAACCGGTCGCGTCCTGCGGAATCATCGCGTATTGCGGTAGACTTTCAGCCAGTTTCGAGGCGAGTGAATGGAAGTCGGCATTCACTTCGGGCAACGGTACGTTCAACTGATCGCCCGTTTTCAGCTCATCTCGGCTAGCAACTTCATGCCGCGGATATTTCGCGTCTCCCGGGAAGAATGTGTCGCCGATCACACGATACAACGCCTCGCGATTATCCTGCTCGAAGTTGTGACTGCCTGGGACATGATTCACGTGCCAGCGTAGATCGTTCTCTTTACCCAGCAGGCGATAGGTGGGCCGGGCGGCGTCGAGCAGCGGCGGCAGTGCGTGACCGGCGGCAAAGCAGCATTTGTCGGCGACGTTAAAGGTGAGCAGTGCGGCGCGGGGCGCGAGCAAGGCCGTGAGCATCGTGTAGTCGGCATTCGCGCCGAGATCGACAGGCGTTTGTTCCGAGTCGCCCAGGTCAGAAAAATAGTTCGAGCGGGTCACAAAGCCCGAGTAGCCCGCGACAGGATTGCAGAGCGTCACCCGTTTTTCGAGCGAGCTGAAAAAGATCGTTTGCCAGCCGCCGCCAGAGAGTCCGGCCACGCCCACTCGGGTCGCATCAGCGTTGGGGTGAGTGAGGATCAAATCGAGAGCCCGTTTCATGGCCAGATAATGGACGGCGACGCCGCTTGTGCCACAGAGGTCGAGTTGGTTCAAGCGAGCGTGCGAATATCCGTCGGCGCGTAGCTGTCCCATGCCGACCCATTCGAGATTGAGCGCGAGGATGCCTCGTTTGGCCAGATTGATGCAGCGGAGTTGCTTGTAGCCGGCTGCTTTGCCCGCGCGATCGTGACCGTTGACGTTGAGAAACACGGGCGCCTTGGCGTCGAGCTGGGTGGGTTCGTAGAGCAGTGCTGGAATCCATAGCCCGGGCAGCGCTTCGTAGCGCAGCTTCTTGATCCGGTAGCCATCGCCGCCATCGATCGTATCGAGCCACTCGACCGAGGTTTTCGCGTCGCGCCACTGGGCCGCCGCACCGCGAAAGACGACGTTGTCGAGGGTTCGTTGCCGGACCTCGTCGGCGAACGTCGTCCAATCCTCGGCACGATCGAACGCCGGCACCGGCTTGAGCCGAAGCTGACAGAAAGATTGAAGCTCCTGCACAGACAGCAGCGGCCCAATGATTGGCCGATCGAGATGTTTTTGTGGAGCGAATTCCGCCGCGACTGAATGAACGATCAGGCAGCAGATCACTGCGACAGACAAACATGAGATGCGCAGCATGGAAGCTCCGTAACATTAAAAGAATGAGGCGATAGGGGATTGAAATCTGCGATTCAATCCAAAGATCGCATTACGCCAGTGCGTCGTCGACGACGTGACCGTCGACCAGCGGCAGTGGGCGTTGCAGCGAATCGTACACGAGCCGATGGTGATCGATGCCCAACAGATGATACATGGTCGCTTGCAGGTCCTTGGGGCTGACGGGTCGCGAGACGACGTCGCTGGCAATCGCGTCGGTCGCGCCAATCACCTTGCCGCGCGCCACGCCCGCGCCGGCCATCAAACTGCAATAGGCGCGAGACCAGTGATCGCGACCGCCGCCGACCGCCTTATTGAGCTTAGGCGTACGACCGTGCTCGCTGGTGCAGACGACAAGCGTCTCGTCGAGCAGGCCGCGTTGCTCCAGATCGGTGATCAACCCGGCCCAACCGACATCGAAGCTCGGGCAGAGTTCTTCTTTCATGCGTGGATAGTGGTTCCAGTGGGTATCCCAAGCGCTGCCGGCCAGACCGTATTCGTCCCAAAACACGCTGACGACGCGCGTGCCCGCTTCGACCAAGCGTCGGGCCGTGAGACAGGCGTGGCCGAACAGCGAGTTGCCGTAGAGCGAGCGGATCGAGTCACTTTCGCGGCGTGTATCGAGCGCCGTCCGCAACTGGTCGCTTTGCAGCAGTTCGTAAGTCATGCGTCGATAACGATCCAACGAGCGGCCTGTCGACGACTGGGCCAAATCGCGTCGCTGCTGTTCGAGTTGCTGCACGAGCGAACGGCGTGTGCTGAGCCGATCGAGCGAGACCTCGTCGAGCAAACTGCTCGCCGAGGGAACGATGAAGTGACTGTCGGCGCTGCACGCGATGTAGGGGTCGTTCTCGGTATGATATTGCTCGCCGAGCTTTTTGGGCGGCCCAGCTTTGGTACCTTGGCCAACGAACTCGCCCCAGATCGGGTCGTACTCGCTCCCCAAGAACGCCGCATAGGGACCGGCTCGCGGCACCTCGCCGACGCGCCGCGTGCTAAACCGCCACGGCAAGGCCATGTTGGCCGGTACACCTTTACTCTTGCGCGGACGTTGGTCCTGCTGATCGATGTAGTCGACGATCGACGAAAAGTACGGCCAGTGACGCGAGTCGCGCGGGCTGAGCTCCATCGCCACGTCGATCGCCGGTACGCCGGTGAGCGCGAACGCCACGCCATGCAACGGATACGGATGCGTCATCGAGCGGATGACCGTGCAACGATCGACGACCTTGGCCGTGTTGGGGAGCAGTTCTCCCATCGTGAGGCCCGGGATGCTCGACTGGATGAAGCCCAAGTCGCCGCGAACTTCAAGGGGTGCGTCGGGCTTGGTATCGAACGTCTCCAACTGGCTGGGCGAGCCATAGAGGTGGATCACGATGATGTTCTTGGCACGACCGAAGTTGCGCCCGGCACCTGCTCCGGCAGCCGAGGCGCGTTGCAGCGTGTCGAGGTCGGCCAGATTGAGCCCGACGAGACCGGTCGACCCGATGCGCAGTAGGTCGCGACGAGTCACGCCTCCGCACAGTTGCTTGGCCGAGCCAAGAATATTGAGCATATCGGGACCTCGTCCCCAAGGGCAGGTTTAGACGGGCGGGATCATCAATTGAGATCGGCTTATAAGATACCCGAACTCGATGCAGGAATGCAATGTTTTGAACCACCCCCACTCTGGTGGATTTTGTAATATTGCCTTCAAAGCGTTGTAGCGGGCGAGATCGACCGGCTCGATCGCGGCTTACAACTCGCCCGCTGGGCGTTGGTTGGCCTTGATTTCTTCCAGACGACGCTGCGCTTCCGAGCGTAGCTTGGCGACAAGGTCAGGGTGTTGAGCGGCGAGATCCGTGGTCTCGGCGGGATCTTTGGCAAGGTCGAACAACGCGCCCGCTACGGCACTGTCCGAGTTCTTTTGCTTGGCGTTCGACGGTTGCATGGGACTGTCTAAAAAGAGCTTCCAGTCCCCCTGTCGAATGGCGCCGAGTTGACTGTTCCCTCGAAAATACAAATGCGTGTCACGCACCGCTGGTGCAGTAGGATTCAACATGAGCGAGGAGATATCACGGCCATCGATCACACGATCCTTCGGTAGCACGCCGCCGGTGAGCGACGCAAATGTAGGCAGAAGATCGATATTGCCTGCGATACGATCGCAGGTGGCGCCGGCGGGGATACGATCTTTCCAGCGCATAATGCAGGGCTCGCGCATGCCGCCTTCGAAGATGGAGCCTTTCTTGCCTCGCCACGGCAACGATGTTCCAGTAGCGGCTCCGTTATCCGAGGTAAAGATCACGAGGGTATTGGAATCGAGTTGTAGTTCCTTGAGTGTGGCCATAATTTGGCCAACGGACCAATCGATTTCTTCGACCGCGTCGCCGAGCAATCCCCCCGCGCTCTTGCCTCGAAAGTCAGCCGAGGCGGCGAGCGGCACATGCACCATGCTGTGCGGCAGGTAAAGGAAAAATGGCTTCGCTTGATTGGCGCGGATGAACTTCACGGCCTCTTCGGTGAAACGCTTCGTGAGCATGTCTTGATCCGCGGGATACTCGACGACCTCGGTACCGCGCATCAAAGGTACCACGTGTCGCAGCGCACCCTTGCGAGCTTGTTGCTCGTTCATGCCCTCGCGAAAAACACACTCCTTGGCGAACACGGCGTTCACCGGATCAAGGGTCATGTCGTTGCTGTAAGGGATACCGAAATACGAGTCGAACCCTTGTTTTGTCGGCAGAAAAGGCTCGCGGTGCCCCAGGTGCCACTTGCCGATACATATCGTCGAGTATCCGAGCGGTTTGACAATTTCAGCCGGTGTGGTCTCGTCCGTATGCAAACCAATCTTTGAAGCAGGAAATAACACCCCCGGGATCGATACGCGCGTGTTGTAACATCCGGTCATCAGGCAAGCCCGCGACATCGAACAAACGGGTGTGGCGTAGAAGCTCGTGAACTTCGTCCCTTCGCCAGCCAGCTTGTCCAAATGCGGCGTCTTGTGCGTCGTGTTCCCAAACGGACCAATGTCACTGTAACCGAGATCGTCAACAAAAATCAGCACGATGTTGGGCTGCGTGCGATCCGCCGCGTTGATCTGCGTGACGTTGAACTGGAAAACGGCGGCGCAGGTCAATAACACGAGGGCAAAGACTTTGATCATTTCAGTCACTCAGCCAATGGAATAGCCTGCGGGACGCACGGGCTACGAACGAGCCACTGGGCCCAGTATATCCTGCCCTGAACGCCATGTCACAACGAAAGCCATTCTCGGCGCAGCGCGTCGCTTTTGCCGAGGGCAACCGTGTGAAAGGGCATCGCTTGAGACGTGGGATCTACACGTTCACGGCAGCTGATTCGATCACGTGCAGCCAGCGGTGGTGTGCTTTGGCGGCGCGCCGTAGTTGCTGAACCACTTCGCCGCTGTCCAACGGCTTCGAGAGAAAATCGGTCGCGCCATTACGCATCGCGTCGGCTATGCAACCGAGCGACGTGTTGCCGGTGATCACAAAAGCCTGCATCCAAGGCTCGCGTTGCTTGGCTTGTTGCAGCAAATCGAGACCGTTCATATCGGGCAAGTCGACATCCGTGATGAGAATCTCACAAAACTGAGTCGTCAACCATTGGCGCGCCTGCCGGCCATTGGTGAATTCAACGACGTTCACATTACCAAGTGCGTTGCGGATCATCCGCTCCAGCAATCGCAATATACTCGGATCGTCGTCGACTATGGCAACCGTGATTGAGAGATCCTCTTGCGGGTCGTGGACCTGTTTGCCCGTGTGATTAACAAACCGGAGCAAGTCGCGACGGCTGACAATACCCGTGATCCGTCCGTCGCGCAGAACCGGCATGCGACGAATTCGGAAGGAGCGTAGTTTTTCAACCACCACTTTGAGCGAATCTTCTTCATCGACGGACAGTACGCTGGTGGTCATGAATTCCGCCACCGGGCGGTCTTGGATGCCCGGCTCCTCGAGCACCTGCAGCAAGCTGAACTCCGAGATAATGCCGACGGGGAAACCGTGCTCATCGACCACCGGGACGCCGCTGACGTGATGTTCGAGTAAGAGTTGAATGACCTCGGCGACCGAGGTCTCGGCCCGGACCGTCATCGGATTCTTAGTCATTGCGTCTTTTGCTTTAGGCATGATGCCCTCCCTTGTTTTCTGCCAAAATTAAATCGTATCCGTGGAGCACCCAAGGCGACGGTGAGCCAATCGATGTCGATAACGAACCATAGCTTTTTTTGGAGTCTCGACGAGCATGGATGAATTAAAAACCACTGGCGAATTCCGCTATTGAATCGTGGCCACCGGTCGAGCGTGATGGGCAATTTGCGCGAGCAGCCCTGCACGATCGATGGGTTTGGTGGCATAATCGTCACAACCGGCCGCCTGGCACTTTTGACGATCGCCGGCCATGGCATGGGCGGTGAGGGCGATGATCTTGCCCGGGTAACCCAGGGCGCGTAACAAGGCGGCGGCTTCGTAGCCGTCCATGATGGGCATTTGCATGTCCATGAGCACGACATCGAACGGCCGCTGGGCTTCGTGAGCCTCCCAGGCGGCATCCACGGCCGCGCGGCCGTTGTCGACCACGAGTACTTCGCCCCCCACTTTGCGGAGCACGAACGCAATCAGGCGTTGGTTGTCGGCCCCGTCTTCGGCCAACAAGATGCGACAATGTTCGAGCGAAGTGGGTTGCCGCGACGCTTGATTGCCATTCGACAATGCTATAGACGCCGACGTTGCGCCGCGTTCGACACGAATCATTTTCAGCCCTTCGACACTGTTCAACGGCAGCGTAAGGCGGAACGTGCTTCCCTGGCCGGGAGTCGATTCCAGAATGTACAGGTCGCCGCCGAGCAGATTGGCGATCCGCTTGCTGATCGTTAACCCTAGTCCAGTGCCGCCGTAGTTGCGTGTCATCGAGCTGTCGGCCTGAGTGAACGGCCGGAACAATTTGGCGATCTGCTGCTGAGTCATCCCCGTGCCGGTGTCCGAGACATCAAATTCCATTCGAGCTTGAGCATCGAGCACTAAGCGAACGGCAATTCGCACCGACCCTTCGTGTGTAAACTTAATGGCGTTGCCGACCAAGTTTACGAGCATTTGTCGCAGGCGAGTCGGGTCGGAGCAAATGCTTTCAGGGATTTCTGTTTCGTACTCAATGCTGAGCTGGATGCCTTTGGCGACAGCCTTCACGAGCATGAGCGATTCGACGTCGGCCAGCAGTTGCAGCGGAGAACAGGGTACGTGTTCCATGTCGATTTTGTCGGCTTCGATTTTAGACAAATCGAGAATGTCGTTGATAATGCTGAGCAGATGGTCGCCGCTGCGCTGAATCGTGCGAACCGCTTCGACCCGTTTCGCGGGAGCTTTGGATAAATCTCCCTCTTCGAACAGCAGATCTGCGTATCCCATGATGGCCGTCATCGGCGTGCGAATTTCGTGGCTCATATTGGCCAAGAATTCGCTCTTGGCCACGTTGGCAGCCTGCGCGGCAACCATCGCCTGCTGCAAGCTCTCGGCTTGTGAGGCCAACTCGTTTCGAGAACACTCCAACTCGACGGTGCGGTCATGTATCTGCTGTTCGATGCTCGCATTGAGCACCAGTAATTCACTCTCACGAAGGCACGTCTTCTGCATATCTTGCTGGCTCACCAGACAGGACCGAATCAAGAAGATGTCTTCAAACACGACCCAGGCGCTGTGTTCAAACGATCGCCACCACGAACCTTCGAGCACTCCGTAGATCGACTCGGGCCATAATACGCCGCGCACGAGGTGATCGGCCGCGGTCACGATCGAGTACGTAATCAACACGCGCCAGTCACGGTAAAACGCCATAAATGCCAGCGAACCGAACACATGAAAGTGCGCCTCGATGCGCCCGCCCATTAAATGAATAAGCAATCCGGATGTCAGCGCCTGGGCCACTGCAATGACATGGCGTGTCAAAACATGACCGGGCCAAACAAACGCCATCGTCATCGGCAGGCTGCAAATAATGCCGCACAGTACGATCGCCACCCAAACATGCGGATGCAGGCTTGAAGCGTCGCCCGCCCACGTGAGTGGCGAAATCCAGCATGCCACCAAGATCGCTGCGAACCATTGGATCGCGAGCAGTTTCGCAAACAGTCGATCGGTGCGCCGGTAGACTTCGTGCTGATATTTGATCCATAACTCGCGGTCGACCTGTTCAATCGAGCAGTCGGCCGAAGCTTGCATGTCCACGATCGTTTGCATCATACGGCTTTCTATTAACTTCGGTCGCTATTCGTTTGTGCGAGTGGGCAGCCAAATGCGCCGGTCTGACGAGGGGCAGGAGCATTTTCAAGCACGCAGCGTGCGATCGCTTCGGCACCGGCGTTGGCCCCTTCGTGTCCGCGCGCGACGGTAATGCCGCCGCTGAATCGCAATCGGCCCGTGGCGTCGTAGAGCACGACATGACCCGATGTTGACACGCGAAATGTGGCGGCCAGTTCACCCCCTCGGTCCCATGCGACCGTTACGTGCGAAATGGCCTGGGCCTGCTCGACGATATCGGTTGTCATCCATTCGTCGCTGGTTCCAACCGGTTTGATGAAGACGATCTGCGACTGTACGCGCCCTTGGCAGCGTGTCAGTAAACGCGACAACTCGTTGAGGCTGGCTCGAGTACACGGACATTTCGGATGCGCGAACATCACGAGCGTCCACGTCTCCGCGTGGCGAGCGAGTCGAGCAGCGTCGGGCCACTGCGCCGGTTGCTCAGCCGCGTGTCCCGGGGTGCTCTTGTATCGCAACAGCAGACCCAATCCGGTCACCACGCAAATCAGCCAGGCAATCGTGACCACGATCGCGAAACGCACCGTAGATTGCTTGAGCCGCATGAATCACCTGCAACACCCCAGGAAAAGCCTCCGGCAACCGATCGATAACGAGTCACACTCATCATGAATGGAACTCCGAACCTTACCACTTGATGATCCAATACGAAGTAACTAATTTCGGAAGAGGTTGCATTTCTGCCTGTCGTATCAACTTTGCCAGCACCAACGAGGGGCTCCGTTCGGGAAACCACATCGGGTGACTCTGCCCGGCGACCTTCTTGGCCATCCCACTTGCAACCCGTTCATGGAAAAAAACGCCATCCCGTGTCGGAAACTGGCCGTCATGCAACCGTGATCTAAACTTGTATCATGCGGCGGCAAACGATTCGGCTAGCTCTTTTTTTCTAGCCTCGGGCGCCGCCCGCAAGCAGACGTGTGGCCGCAACGCTCTCCTGGTATGCATGATGAATTCAACTCAGACAGGCCAAGCTCCGATCTACTCTTCGCTGATCGACGACCCCGACCTGGGCGACCTGATCGAGCTGTTCGTCGATGAGATGCCCGAGCGACTCGCAACCTTCGATGCGGTCTTTCAATCAGGCAATCGCGCTGAGTTGCGTCGATTGGCGCATCAGCTCAAGGGATCGGCTGGCAGCTACGGCTTCGAGTCGGCGACTCGACTCGCAGGCGAGCTCGAAGCGGCGATCGATCGAGGCGGCTGCGATGATCCAATGATCGAGTCGTATTCGCAACTCGTCGAGCATTGCCTTCGCATCCGTTGGCAAGCGCGCCAATGAGCGACCTTCGCCGACTCGTCAGGCGACCTTACCACGAAGATTACGCCAGCCAAGTTTGCCGATGATTCGCAGCGCGTTGAGCGCCTCACCCTTGTTGATCTTCGATACGCCGACGACCCGATCGGCGAAAATGATCGGCACCTCGGTGAATCGGCAGCCGGTCTGTTTGAGTCGCCACAGCATTTCTTCCTGAAATGAATACCCTTGCGACTCGATGAGCGCAAAGTCGATCTGCCGCAAGCGACTGACGCGATACGCACGGTAGCCGCCGCTGCAATCGCGCGGGTGCAACCCGAGCAGGGTCCGAGCGTAAAGATTGATCGCCTTGCTCATCAGCCAGCGTTTGAGCGGCCAGCCCTCGACACCGCCCCCCGGTATGTAGCGCGAACCGATCACCACGTCCGTGTGTCCCTGACTGCTCTGGAGCGCGGCGATCAAAGCGGGTAAATACCGCGGGTGGTGACTGAAGTCGGCATCCATGTTGATGACGATCTGATAGCCCTGCTCGATGGCGTACTGCATGCCAGCAATGGTGGCGCTGCCGAGTCCCAACTTGCCCTGGCGATGGATCACGTGCACACGTGGGTCGGTCGCCGAGCGCTCGTCGACCCACGCTCCGGTGCCATCGGGAGAGTTGTCGTCGACGACTAGCACATGCACGTCGTTCGAGTGAGAAAAAATCTCGTCGACGAGCCGGGGCAGGTTTTCCATTTCGTTATAGGTGGCGATCGTGATCAGTGTGCGTTCCAGCATGACTCAAGCCCAATCGACTGAAAAAAGAACTCCGTTAGCACGCGATCGGCGGCGAACGTATAATCGCCGCTCCCACCGATCCCGGCCAAATACTCCACCCATGATACCCGAGTCGAGTGACGCGGCGAACCGCGCGCTGAACGAAGTTGCCGAACGCTCGGCCTACGGTCCCCAGTTTTGGACCACCTTTGCTGCCAATTCATGTACTTCGATCAGTGTGAGCCTGCTGTTCAGGTACAAGGATTTCGTGGCCTCGATCGGCGGCGGCGAGCTCGAACTCGGCTGGATCGTCGGCCTGGGAATGGTCGGCAGCGTCCTCATGCGACTGTGGCAGGGCGTCGGCATCGACCGCTATGGATCCCGTTTCATGTGGATCGTATCGAGCCTCGGCATCGTGCTAAGTTGCCTCGGTCACACGTTCATCGCCGAGGGAAATCTGACCGGCGCGTATGTCCTGCGGATTTGCTATCAGATCAGCGTGAGTGGCTTTTTCGGTGCGACGATCACCTACATCTCGGCCCGTTCGCCGGTCATTCGAGTGGCCGAGGTCGTGGGGATGCTCGGCGCCTCGGGCTTCGTGGGGATGATGATCGGCACCCAATTGAGCGACTGGCTGCTTGGAGCCGACGATATCGTCGACCGCGCCGCGATCAACCAGGTGTTCATGCTCTCCGCCGCGATGGGAGTCGTGGGGCTGCTGCTGGGCATCCGCGCATCGTGCGATCAGCCGCCGCAACGCAAAAGACGACATCCGCCCTGGTGGGCCATCCTACGACGCTATCATCCCGGAGTCATCGTGCTCGTCGGCTCTGCCACCAGCTTCGGACTCAGCTTGCCCACGGTCTTTCTGCGGCCGTATTTAGAGACCGTCGGCATCGGCGGCATCGCGTTGTTCTTCACTCCGTACCTGATCGTGGCCTTGATCGCGCGTGTGGCCGCGCGCCAATTTCCTGAGCGGTACGGTATTCATGCGATGGTCTTGGTCGGTCTGGCATCGCTCGTGTTGAGCATCTTGTTCTTCTTGCTCGTGAGTAGCACGTGGCATCTGCTGCTACCGGCCTTTTTCATGGGCGTAGCTCATGCCGTGCTCTTTCCGGCGGTGGTCGCCGGCGGCAGCGGAGCCTTTCCCACTCGCTATCGTGGAGTCGGCACAACCTGGGTGCTGGCGATGTTCGATGTCGGCGCTCTGGTCGGCATGCCCGCGGCAGGGTCACTGCTCAACGCGGCCCAAACCCACGGCTGGCCACCGTACCCAACGTTGTTCATCTCCGTCGCCGCCGTCTTGGCACTCATCGGGCTCGTCTACTTGCTGCTGCGTGACCCGACGCGCGAAGAAGCCTGGCACGGGCCAGCTTAAAGCGATCGCGTCGCATCGAGATTAATCGACGAGCACGGCGCCCCAGATGCTCGCGCCGGTGGCATTGAGCTGCCGGAGCGACTGGGCCGTTCGCGGCGAGTCGACCTGTGCGGCATGGACGAACAGCACCATGCCATCGACCGACGGCGGAGCACCCCGGGCCGTGAACTCATGTTCATCCAGATGCATGAGCAACACGCGAAATTGTCGGCCGACGATCGACCACTCGCCGTCTTGATGGCTGGGTAAATCCCATGCGTTGGCCCCGCTCAGATACCATAATTGAGGATGTGAACTGGGCCGTATCTTGGCTTCCGATGCGCTCATCAAGCGCTGTCGCCTGGTCGAATCAAGCAGCAGGACGTTGCCATACAACTGCTCACCCAGCGCCGCAGAGATTTGATCCAGCGGAGGCTCGACACCCAGGCTGATACACGCGACGCGCGCAAGTTCGAGCGGTTCGCACTTTGGTTGCAATTGCTGCGCCACGGTCCGTGCCGACGCCGTGAGCACGAACCGCGAAGGAGGGGTCGCTGTGTGTGTCGCCACGGAATGATGGCCTGTCAGGTCGAGCATCTCGATTCCAAGATTAGCAAGCGAGCCATTACGAGTTATTTCGCAATTGGGCAAACAGTTGGCGATATTCGCGCCGACGTACGATCGGATTCACCTTAATGTTCGCCGTGCGAGCTTCGACCTCATCGTCTTCGACGATCATCATCTCGTCGCTCGTCGCGAGCGGAGCCGAGGCCGGCTCCTGATGCATCGCGCTGGGCTCGAAGTGAAACGGCGTGGGCATCTCCGTTTGCAATGTCGCTTCGGAGCCAAACCACACGTTGGCCACATTCTCCGTCGCGATCGTCGAGATCCAATGATCTTCGGGCAGCACGGGATCATCGGCCGGCGACGTGCCAAGTGGCATATCCAGCGTGCCTCCCACCGCCTCTTTGGCGACCGTGGGAACGATCGTTGGCAACTCGACCGGCTCGGGGGTTGATTTCACCGCCGGACGCAATTGTGTCGCAAACGCGTTCTCGGTCCAAGTCACCTGCGGACGCATCCGCAGATGATCGTCGATCGTTTTAAATGGATTGACGATCACTTCTTCTTCGGCGAACGATTCCGCGAAGGGGTCATTCGATTCAACGACCTTCATCTCGATTTGATTCATGGAACTCGTAAACGGCAGGTACTCGGTCCCGTCAAGGAGTGGTTGCTGCTCAGTAGCGATGCGAAGCGAGATTGGCGCGGCGGCCGATTCAATCACTTCGACCTCGTCCTCATCGCTCAGAACCCCGAACTCAATCACATCGTTCGAGTCCGTCGTCGTTTGCGACTGGGGCAATTCATCGTTCCACGGGGTCGGAAGCTGCTGGAGATCAGCCCACGCCTCTTCGATCCCCGTGGCGTCGATCAGCGACTGACCTCCGGCGTAGGCTAAGACCAAAGCGTGATCGCAGACCTGGTTGATGACTCGACCGATACCGTCCGAGGCGCGATAGATCGCATCGAGCGCGGCCGAGGTAAATATCGCATCCGGATTGCCGCCGCACGCGCTGAGTTGAGCGCGAACGTAGGCGATCGTCTCCGTTCGATCGAACGACTCAAGGTAGCACCGGGTCGTGATCCGCTGCGCAAACGCCGCCAGCTTGCCGCTCGCCAACCGCTCTTCCAAGCTCGGAGCGCCACTCAGCAGGAGACGGACGCGGGGCTGATTTTGACGGACCAGATTGTTGATCATCCGCAGTTCTTCGATCAGCCGCAACGGAAGCGTGTGCGCCTCATCGACCAATAGCACAAGCCCGTTGGCACATTTGGGGCCGGGCGATACATGATCGAGCAGCGAAAGACGAAGTTCCCCTTCTTCCATCCCTCGATAGGGCAACCCCAACTCGAAGAGAATGGCTTGCAACAGCACGCGGCGCGTCGAGAGATGCCCACTGCTGAGCAGCGCGACATCGAACGAGCCACGTAACTGCTCGGCTAACACTTGCAGAAGCAGTGACTTGCCCGTGCCCGACGGGCCTACGAGCAGACCGATGCCCTCGGCGCGTTCGAGGCAGCGCGAGAGCGCGAGTCGCGCGGCTTCAATCGTGCGGCCAGGAAAATAATGCGCCGGCGAAACAGCGGGCGGGAAGGGGCGTTGTTGCAAATGAAAAAATGTCTCGTACATGAGCCAATCCTGGAAGGAACACACGTGGGAAGTTTTCCGCCCGATCGTTCAACTCACCCCCGGGGGCGCCTGACACCGGGAGCTCAACAGTCATTCCTTCGGTCGAAACCGCCGTATGTCTGAAACTCTTTGCCTGAGCGAACGAGTGTGCGGGAGAGTTATTTCTGGCGGCGGATGCGTCCCAAAATTGGAATTTGTGCTTCCGATGGCTTCAAAACCGCGCGGGAGTCGTGCTCGGCCAACGCCAGCGGCTGTCGCGTGCTAGCACGTTGAATCGGTCTCAACAGGGCCACGAGCGCCGAACCAACGGCCACGCTGAGCGCCACCGCGACGATGACGGCGAATTGAGACCACGACAGTAACGGAGCTACGGGCGCCACCGCTGGCTCAAAACGCATCAACGTGACTGCGGACTTCGTATCACTCCGGGCCGAGCCATTGAGTGATAGCACACTCTCCATCGCCAAATGATTCAAAACCAGGGCCGAGGTGCTAGCATCGAATGGAAGTGGGGCCTCGAAACCGAGCATGACGGCGAAGACTTGGTCGTCCTGATAGGCACGCTCGGCGGCGAGTTGCAAATCGCGGCGCAACGTAAAAGCCAGCGCGTCCTCGCGAATCGAATCGGGCAATTGCCCGACGAGTTGGGCGGTCGTTTCGCGCCGTAAGAGCTGCCGAAGAATCTCATCGGCCTTGAGTGATGCGAGTCCCGGCGCACGAAATTCGACCCGCACGAACAGATCACTCTGCGGGACATGGGTCCGCAATGAGATCCAAGCCGCGGAACCGATCCCCCCCAGGGCGATCAGCACACCACAGATCGCGAGACGAGCAGGAGACAAGCGCATGACCCTCGACAGAGAAATTTATTGTGGTTTGAGTGTTGGATGAACTAAGGCGACCCGCGGAAGCCCGGTAGCTCCCGGCCTCGCGTTGCTCGCCCAGAGGCCCATTCGCAACGCATACTTGAACAAGACAGAATAAATGAACAAACCGTCTTAATCGTCATCGGCAGTATCGACGGATCCGCTCAAATGTTGATTTAATGAAAAGCACTGCTAGCATTCCCCTGACAGCGAACGGCGTCGTCGTTTGCTAAGCGTTCATCGAGTTCGCAGGGCTCCTATGTTTCGGATCAAAATTTGTGGCGTGACGACGGTTGACGATGCGCTCGCAGCGGTCGCGGCAGGAGCTGATGCGCTGGGGCTTAACTTCTACCAGCGGAGTTCTCGATACGTCACGGCAGAACAGGCGCGAAGGATTGTCGAGGTATTGCCTGTTGAGATCGTGAAGGTCGGTGTGTTTGTGAACGCTAGCAAAGTGGAGTTACTCGACATCGTTCGGGCGGTCGGCTTGAATGTGATCCAATTGCACGGCGATGAGCCCCCCGCGTTGATCAACGAATTGGCCCCGTACCCTGTCATCCGCGCGTTACGATGCGGGAGCGAAGGAATCGATGCGGTCGTGCGATTCCTCGCCGCGTGTCGCACGGCGGGTCGACTCCCCGAGGCCGTCCTGCTCGACGCCGCGGTCGGACACCAGTTTGGTGGGACGGGAGCCAAGGCGGATTGGGTTGCTGCCCAGCAATTTGCCCGATGGAACGACGTCCCGCCATTGATCTTGGCCGGCGGGCTCACCGCGGAGAACGTCGCCGAGGCGATTGCGACCGTGGGTCCCGCCGCGGTCGATACGGCCAGCGGGGTAGAGTCGAGCCCCGGTCGAAAAGCCTCGGCCAAGATGCAGTCCTTCGTGCAGTCCGCCCGCGCGGCGTTTGGCAAGCTAGCGCAAGCACGCTGACCTTGTCAGGGCGCTTCGGCGGCGCTATCATCATGGCTTACGGATGTTCATGAATCCGCAGGACAGGCTGTTCCTGTGCGACCCTCTCTCACTAGCGTTCTCAGGAGACCCTCGCGTGGCCCAAGTCGATACCCGATTGCCGTACAAAGTCGCCGACATTTCCCTGGCCGAGCAAGGTCGCAAACGGATCATGCTGGCCGAGAACGAGATGCCCGGCCTGATGTCGCTGCGTAAGAAATATGGCGCCTCGAAGCCACTCAAGGGGGCGCGAATTGCCGGCTGTTTGCACATGACCACCGAAACGGCCGTGCTCATCGAAACGCTTGTCGCCCTGGGCGCCGACGTGACCTGGAGCAGCTGCAATATCTTCTCGACTCAAGATGACGCCGCCGCCGCGATTGCCGCCACCGGTGTGCCGGTCTACGCCTGGAAGGGTGAGACGAACGAAGAGTTTGACTGGTGCATCGAACAGACCTTGCATTTCGCCGATGGTCAGCCGCTCAACTTGATTCTTGACGACGGTGGCGACCTGACCTACATGGTTCACTACAAGTACCCTGAGCTGCTCAGTGGCATTCGCGGCTTGTCGGAAGAGACCACCACGGGAGTACATCGCCTGTACCAGATGCACGCCAAAGGCGAGCTCAAGATGCCGGCAATCAACGTGAACGACTCGGTCACGAAGAGCAAGTTCGACAACCTCTACGGATGCCGCGAGTCGCTCGCCGACGGCATCAAACGCGCGACCGACGTGATGATCGCCGGCAAGGTCGTGGTCGTCGCCGGCTACGGTGACGTCGGCAAGGGGTGTGCCCATTCGATGCGGAGCTACGGTGCTCGCGTGCTCGTTACCGAGATTGACCCCATCAACGCCTTGCAGGCCGCGATGGAAGGCTTCGAGGTGACGACGATGGAAGACGCCGCCGCTCAAGGGCACATCTTCGTCACGACCACCGGCTGCTGCGATATCATTCGCGGCGACCATATCGTGCAGATGAAGAACGACGCCATCATTTGCAACATCGGTCACTTCGACATCGAGATCGACGTCGCCTGGATCGAAGCCCAAGTGAAGGCGGGCAAGTGCAAGAAGGTCAACATCAAGCCGAGCAGTGTTGGCACCGTGGATCGTTACACGTTCAAGGACACAGGCCGTAGCGTCTTGCTGCTCGCCGAAGGTCGACTTGTGAACCTCGGCTGCGCGACAGGTCACCCGTCGTTCGTCATGAGCAACTCGTTCTGCAATCAGGTGCTGGCCCAACTCGCGTTGTGGCAAGAGACTGCGAAGTACGCGATCGGCGTCCACGTCTTGCCCAAGAAGCTTGATGAGGAAGTGGCTCGCCTGCACCTCGAGCAGATTGGCGTCAAGCTCACGCGGCTGTCCCAAAAGCAATCGGACTACCTGGGCATTTCGCCCGAGGGTCCGTATAAGCCGGAACACTACCGGTATTAATCCATCGAGAGTTGCCCGAGAGGCAACCGTTGATCAGTAGATCTCGCCCATCCATTTGCCATCGTGGGCGGGGTTACCGATCAGCTGTTGCCCTCTCGGATCGACGACCCAGTCCATGAGTTCAAGCGGAACCTGCCCGACGAGCACAGGGCATTCTGCCGGTAACTCGGAGACATCGACCACGCAGTCTCGATCTAGAATCGTCAGGCGCACCGCGTCATAGAGGCCGACTTCGCGCAGTCCACCTGCGGTTTGCATCGGTCGAGTCCGCCGCAAACGAAGGCCTAGCGCGTCGATCAGCGGACGGGGCAAACAGAGCGTCGTAGCTCCGGTGTCAACGAGCGATTTGGCAACCACGATTTGGCGAGCTTCTTCAGCCGCCAACTCACCTCGAGCGACACGATAGGCATCCTCGAGGTTCTCAATTTTTGCTTCAACGACAACACGCCCCATAACATCAGCTCCCATCAAAAACCCTCCCTCGGTTTCGAGAATCAGAGTTATTATACACTCACGTTCCACGTGAAACACGACGCAATCGGCGTGGTTTACTCGTTTGACAAAATCGTTGGGCTGCGGCATAACACCCGCAGCCCTTTTCGTTGTCAGGGTTGTTTGGTCACTGTGACTGATCTCGACCCTCGTCCCACACCCCTACCCCCGCCTTATCATGCCCGACCTGCAAGCCTTTCGCGGACTTCGTTATGATCTTGGCCACGTCGGCGATCTGAGCAATATCATCGCTCCGCCCTACGATGTGATTTCGCCCGAGTTGCAGGACAAGCTCTATAAGCTCCACCCGGCTAATTTCGTCCGCGTCGAGTGGAACCGCGAAGAGCCGGGGGACGACGACAGCCACAATCGTTACGCCCGGGCTGCGAAGTTTCTGCGAAGCTGGCGTCAAGAGGGGGTCCTGTATCGCGAGGCTCAGCCCGCCTTGTACGTGTACCATCAGGTGTTCACGGCCGATGGACAGACGCATACCCGCCGCGGCTTCATGGGTCGATGCAAGCTCGAACGCTTCGGTCAGGGTAAAATCTACCCGCACGAAGAGACCATGTCGGGCCCCAAGCAGGACCGCCTCAATCTGACCCGGGCATGTAAGGCGAACCCGAGCCAAATTTTTGGCCTATACCCTGATGCTCAAAACGAAGCCCAGAACCTGCTCGAAGCCACGGTCGCCGGAAGTCCGGCTCACGAAGCCACCGACCATCTCGGCGTCATTCATCGACTGTGGACCGTGACCGATGTTTCGGTGATCGCACAGGTATCGCGCATCCTAGGTCCTAAGCCGCTGTTCATTGCCGACGGTCACCATCGCTATGAAACCGCCTGCAATTACCGCGATGAATTGTCTGCCGCCGGACAACTCACACCCGATCACCCGGCCAACTACACCTTGATGATGTTCATCAGCATGACCGACCCTGGTCTATTGGTGTTGCCGACCCATCGGCTCTTCCGCGGTTTGCCGACGCTGAGTAGCACGGAACTCATGGCCAAGTTGGGTGACCATTTCGAGTGCAAGATCGCCGGCGAGGGCACGGATTTGGCGCGTCGCGTCTGGGATGAGATCGAGATCGAAGACCAACAAGGGACGATCGGGCTGTTCACCTCGCAGGACGAACGTTGGGTGCTAGCACGCATCACCTCGTCCGGTCGAGCCAAGATGGCTGAAATTTCCACCGACCACAGCCCAGCCTGGCAGGGTCTCGGGGTCGCGATTTTGCATCGGCTGCTGATCGAGACGTTGCTCGATGGCAAGGCGCTGCCGAAGCCCGAGTACGTCCATCAGGTCGACGAAGTGATCGAGTGCCTCGACGGCACGGAGAGTTTCCCGCTCGCGGCGTTGGTGATGCCCGCCACGGTCGAGCACATCAAGGTGATCAGCGAGCACGCCGAACGGATGCCCGCCAAGAGCACGTATTTCTATCCGAAGCTGGTGAGCGGCTTGGTGATCAACAGCTTGGAATCTTGACCCAAGCGTTTCACGTGAAACAATTCGCCTAGCTTACGTTGTTCACGTGTTCATGGTCTCCGCGTCTGGAAGAAGTACCTCCGGATAAGCTCGCCCGGCTGAAAATCGACGGGTTGATTATCGAGGATCCGTGGGGACTCACGTCCCTGGCACGGAAAGGAATCACCCTGGGGGTCGGCGAAGCTGATCTTTCACCGTTTCCACCCGATCCCTACAATCCGCCGTTCGATCGTGGGCACGCCAGGGATTGTGTGCATGGGACGGATCATCTGCATCGCGAATCAGAAAGGTGGCGTCGGTAAAACGACGACCGCCATCAACCTAGCTGCCGGCACGGCGCTGGGCGGCGCGCGAACGTTACTGATCGATCTCGACCCGCAGTGCAATGCCACGAGCGGCCTGGGTCTTGAGCCCGCCGCGCGACATCCGCTTGTCGTCATGCAGCCGTTGCGAGAGGCCGTATTGACGACCGAGATCGTGGGGCTCGACGTTCTGCCCGGCAGTCGTTGTTTTGAAGATGTCGATCAATTAGCGCGACGCCCCGACAGTCAGGCAGGCACGCTAAGACAACATTTTGAGTCGGGACTGTCGAGCTACGACTATGTGTGGATCGATTGTCCGCCGTCGCTCGGAACGCTCACGCGAACATCGCTGGCCGCATCACACGAGGTGTTGATGCCCATCCAGTGCGAGTACTTTGCGATGGAGGGGCTCACGCAGATGATCGAAGTGATAAAGCAAGTGATGACCCGACACAGCAAACTTCGCTTTGGAGGTATCCTGCTGACGATGTACGACGGCAGTTTGGAATTGACCGCCGAGGTCGAGGCCGAGGTACGCGATTTTTTTGGTGAGATTGTGTTTGAAACCGTCATCCCGCGCGACGTGAGTGTCGCCGAAGCACCGAGTCATGGACGATCGGTGCTTGAGTACGCGCCACGAAGTCGCGGCGCGCGGGCTTACTTAGAAACATGCATGGAGGTCTTGAATCATGACTAGAGAACGACGCTTGGGCCGTGGCTTGGAAGCCCTGCTCGGACAGATGAACCACGCAGGCAACGACTCGTTCGACAACCAAGGGCAGCCCCCCTCGGGCGTTCCGAACATTGGTGTGTACGAGATCGACTCGAACCCGTTTCAGCCGCGTCGAGATTTCGACGATGCCGAGCTCGATCAGCTTTGTCAAAGCCTGCAACAACATGGTCTGTTGCAGCCAATCACCGTGCGGCGAATGAACGACCGTTATCAGTTAGTCGCCGGCGAACGTCGCCTCCGCGCGGCTATCAAGGCGGGTTGGCAGAGCGTGCCGGCTCAGGTCTTGGAAGTCGACGATCGGCAGATGAGCGAGCTAGCGATCGTTGAGAATTTGCAACGAAAAGATCTCAACGCCCTCGAAAAGGCCGCCTCGTTTCAAGACTACTTGCAACGCTATCAATGCACGCAAGAGGAGCTGGCGGGGCGATTGCAGATCGATCGATCAACGGTCGCCAATCTGATTCGCTTGCTTGAGCTGCCTCAACAGGTGCAGAGCGCCGTGCGATCGGGCTCGATTAGCGCTGGCCACGCGCGCGCCTTGTTGCCCTTGGGTGATGAGAACGAGCAGGTTGCGGCGTGTCAGAAGATTGTCGACGAGGGGCTCAGCGTTCGGGCCGTCGAGGCGCTCGTGCAGCAGATCACTCAGGAGCCGAGCGACCCCTCACTTCGAGTTGTGGGTAGCGATGCCGGCGCGACTCCCACGAGGGCACGCAACGAGCAAATCGAGTCGCTCGAACAAGAGTTGCGTCATGCCTTAGGCTTGAAGGTCGAGGTGAAGACCGGCGCGAAGGGAAAGGGTAAACTCGTGCTGCACTTCAAGTCGCACGACGAGTTCGAACGACTCCGCGCGCTCTTAACCACCCCTGGACATTACCAGCAGGCCGGATAATGGCCGGCTAGATTTAACGCGCGCAAAACGTTTCGATGCGGTCGGGCGTGTTGTCGAGGAACGGACGATCGTAACTTGCGACGCGATATTGACTCGCGGATGCATCAGCGACGGGCCGCGGGTTGGCTGATCATTTTGACAACTTCGACGATCACGATGGGAGCCACGGAGCACCCGAGGATCAAGGCCCAGTCGAT
>CAYLYE010000063.1:0-27961 GCA_964387325.1 uncultured Planctomycetaceae bacterium | reverse complement strand
CGGCCATCGAGCGATGTCGAGACGTAAACCGCGCCACTATTTCTTAAGGGCAAGGGGGCTGTCGGGTCGGAAGCGTGTAATCGATTCAGTTCGGCTTGTAAGGCATCGCGAGCTTGCCGGGCGTCGCTATTGGCGGGGTCGAGCCGCAGGACATCGTTCCAGGCGGCGATTTTCTCGGCCGGGTCTTGGCTGGTCATGGTGACGATCTCAGCCAGTACGCAGCGGGCCAAGTGCAGACGAGGCGCTTCGGTGATCGCCCCTTCGACCAACTCACGCGCCATGACTAGGTTTCCGAGGGCGACTTGAATCCAGGCCCGCAACACCTGCGCACAAGGTCTTCCTTCGGTGCACTTGATGAGCTGTCGCGCGACGAATTCAGCTTGCGAAAGTTTGCCCATCTTAAGATAAATGAACCCCAGCGTGACCCACCCCAGGGTGAAGATGGGGCAATCGGCCAAACAGCTCTGCATGATCGCTTCGGCCTCGGCGAACCGTTCCTGGCTAAGATACGATCGAGCCAGCAGTTGTCGTGCCTCGCGGCGCAGCAAGTCCTTTGACACATCCAAATAAAATTGATTGGGGAGTTGTTTGCCGACAATCCCGATCAACAATCGTTCAGCGCCCCCTGGGTCACCGAGCATCAGCAATACATCAGCCTTGTTGGTGGTCAATTCAGGATCGCCGGGAAAGAGGTCAAGCCCTTCGGTGGCATAGGCCACGGCTTCGGATGGCCGGCCCAGTTCGCATAGTGTTTGAACGATGAGCGAGTAGAGTTTGCGCACCCAGTCTGCGTTGCGTGTGTTGTACTTGAGCGATTGCAGAAAATAGAATAACCCCAGCGATCGATCACCCGCGCCCAGCGCGTTCATACCGAGATTGAGAAGCACCGTCGGGTCATGTGGCCGTTCGGCGTAATCCAATCGCAGCAGTCGTAGATTTCGGTTCTGCTTGCGACGCATGGCCACCTCGTCGATATACCCTTGGTGGTCGATGTCGATGTCACACCACTGCACGGCATAATTGAGCTGAACCAGTTGAGGAAGAATCTGTTCATGCACACGGCCCGTCCAGCGGGCATGTTCATGCCGTCGAAACAGCCGCGCGTGCTTGATAAGCCGGTTATCTTGTTGCTTCGCATCGGTGTGGCAGATCGTATTCATCACGAATGCGCGCGATTCGGTGCCGAGCGATTTGAATAGGGCTCGCAACGCGATGAGATTAGCCGGGCTGATGCGGTCATCGGCGTCGAGCCAGAATATCCATTCGCCACGAGCTTTATCGAGCGCCGCGTTACGAGCTGCGGCAAAATTGTCGCACCAAGCAAAGTGATGCACCTGCGCGCCCAGTTCGGTCGCAATGGCCACCGTCGCGTCGGTCGAACCGGTATCGACGACAATGATTTCGTCGAACAGATCACGGACGCTTTGCAAGCATTCACGGAGGTGCTCTTGCTCGTTTTTGACGATCATGCAGAGCGATACTCGTGGGCGGTCGATTGCGATCATGGCGAAATTCCAAACATGGCGAAGGCTGAACTGCGAGCATGGATTCGATCGGACACACCACTCAGAGCAAACCTTGTGCCACGGATGCGGGGCGGCTGGCGATTGACCGGTTGTGTCACGAAAAGTTCATGCATGGCGACAGAATGTCGTTCATTCGCGGTCAAAGATGACAATCTGACCATCTTTTATTCATCGCCTCCAAGCCGCTGCTGCGACATTTTCGACCGAACATGCGACAAATGCCGCGAGTGCTGGCAATTAGCAAATAGCTCGTCGAACTGGAATGAATTGTGCTACTCAATGGCTGGTTGTTGTCTCGTCACGTATGCCGACACGATACCGACACCGTGGGGGCCCTTGGGGCGAGTTTGTGCGACGGGCACCGCCCAAACAGCGTTTCTCTCTCTGTTGTGTAAGTCTGGATGTTGTGTATGGAATCGGTCTTGATCGTTGCTCCGCATCCGGACGATGAGTCGTTTGGGTGTGGCGGTACGGTGAAACAGCTCACGCAGTCGGGCATTAACGTCGATGCCGTGTACATCACTCGAGGTGAGAGGGGCACCGAACGGATCAATTCCATCGATGAAACTGGCTGCCAACAGATCGCGGCGACCCGATCGCGCGAGGCGGTCGAGGCGTGCGGCCACTTGGGCATCGATCAGGTGTGGTTCCTTGATGGCCATGACGGCGCGGTGGCTACACAAGGACATTTGGCCGATTCCCTGGCATTGCTGCTGCGTCAGAAGCGTTATTCCCGCGTCTTTTGTCCGTGGCCAGGGGACCAGCATCCCGATCATCAGGCGACGTTTCGCTGGTTGCACATCGCGGTGCGTGAAATTGCAGAACCGCCCGACGCGTGGCTATACGAGGTCTGGACCCCGTTGCATGCCAATACGTTTGTCCCGATCGACAGCACGTTCGACAGCAAATGCCGGGCGATCGACTCGCATCAGAGCCAACTGCGGCTGCACGCGTACAAGTCGGCATTTATGGGCTTGGCTTCCTATCGGGCATTGTTTTGCCCGCAAACACAAGCTGCCGAAGCCTTTTTGGTCTGCGAAGGTTCGTCGTTTGCGCGGCAAGACTTTTCCATTTCAATTCATTGAGTGTTCATCGTGCTTAAACGTTTCAACTGGGGCTGTGGCCCGGACGTGCGGTTTGGCTGGGTCAACTCCGACATCATGGCGTTGCCGGGGATCGACATCGTCGCCGATATTCGCACCGGGTTGCCGATCGCATCCGACAGTTTCGATTACGTGGTCAGCATTCATGCGTTGCCAGAAATTCCCTACCGCGACCTGGACCGCACGCTGCAGGAACTGCGTCGAGTGCTGAAGCCCAACGGGGTATTGCGGCTGGCGCTGCCCGATATGAACAAAGCGATTCGCGCCATGCAAGAAAGAGATATTGATTACTTTCTCATCGGCGACGACGAGGTGCGATCGCTGAGTGGGAAATGCATTGTCCAACTCACCTGGTACGGTCAGTCGCGGTGCATGTTCACGGTCGAATTCATTGACGAGCTATTGTCGCGCAACGGATTTCGAGCGATTCGCGAGTGCCGTTACCGGGAGTCACTCAGTGGATTGGCTGGGATTACCGAACTCGATAATCGCCCGCTGGAAAGCTTATTTGTTGAGGCAATCAAGTGAGCCGCAATCAAGTGACGATCGGCGTCAATCGAGGAACGGGCAGCGAGTGCTCTGGTAGTTCAGAGTTGGGCAATTCAGCGGAGGCAGGGGTCGGCGACGAAAGGATCAAACTAGAACGCAACGACAAGCCGGTCTGTCCCTGGGCCGGAAATGAATACCCCAGCAGGACAATGCCTGGGTTCTGCGCCTCGTTCGCCTGGGCGTCTCGAACATCGTTTTGGTTTAAGGCGATCATACGGGCCTCGACGAGTCATCCAAGAAAATTGGCCTGCTCATGGGGAGAACTCCCTGCTCCGCAATGTAACTCTGCTCCGCAGTACAACTCTGCTCCGCAGTGCAACTGGCGTGCCAATCCTAAAGGCACGCTAGCAATCATCCGCAGATAACACGCGAATCGAGGGAGATAATATTTCAATTTGCTCGATGTTGCTGACGGAGAGCCTGCCGCAACGGGTGACGAACATGACGCAGACGCCATGGATTCGCGACATAATGTCGCACCTTATTCGGGTCCAGGATTTACTTCGCCTGTCGGCGTAAATCTCGATTGGCGAGGATGCTTCGCATGATACGATGAATTATCTCGTGGGAACTGACCATTTATAGTCCCTGTTCTGAGCAGTGACCCTCTCGCTATGAGCCCAACCCCTTCGCCTGCCGTTCTACGAGTGATCGACAATCCCTGGTCGTTATCGCGTTGGACGGCGGCTGCTTATGTCTGTATTGGGATCGCGTTATTGAGCGTGATGGCGATGGCCTTGTGGGGGATCACGCACGACTTGAATCTCGTACGGACGACCTTGATTCAATCGGAAATGAATCGTTTACGCACCCACGCGGTACGCACGGTGCTGCTTATTCAAGAACGATTCCCGACCGGAGGTGAAGTGAGCGACCTGCAGTGGGTTGCTGATACGGACTATTCTGAACGATTGCGAAAACACTGGGAACGCTCGGTCTATGGCGACAAATCACGCCACTACGCCGCCGTTGTCAACCTTCAGGGGACGGTGGTACTCCACAGCAACCCTCAGCAAGAACGCAAGAAAATCAGCGCGACTTGGTATGATCGGCAGATCGAAGAGGCGGGAGATGATGTTGTTGAAACCCGTGATGAAGCATTGACCGCTAACGTCCGGTGCCTGGATGTGCGCGTGCCCATCTATCGCGATCAGCAAGAAATCGGTGCTTACCATACAGGCCTACTAGGCAAGTGGCTCGATGATGAATTGGCTGATCTTCAACGAGTGACTTGGCGTCGTTGGACATCGATTTTGGTCATCATCGTGATGGTGGAACTGGTCGCCGGTGCCGCGTTGTTCTACATCACGCAACGACTGACCATATTGACCGAAGGGGTCAAGCTGGCGAGGGTGCGTCGATTTGCCGAATTGGGCCAATTGATGGCTGGCATCGTCCATGAGATTCGCAACCCGCTCAATGCCATGCGGCTCAACTTGCATGTCCTTGATCGGCAACAACAGACGCTCAACGAAGGGAACATCACCGACGATGCTAAGGGAATATCGTCCTCGGAGGTCATTCGCGAGACCAATCGCGAGATCGAGCGGATCGAGCACCTGATGCGCATTCTGCTGGGTTACGCTCGCCCCGACCAATCGCATAACGAAAAACTGGACGTGCGGCAAGAACTACAAGCCACGCTGGCTTTCCTACGCCCAACACTCGATAAAAGTGACATCCGAGTGCAATTGCAAGTACCGAACTATCCAGCGTTGGTTTTGATGGATCGCGACCGATTGCGACAGATCATGATCAACCTGATCAACAACGCTAAAGAAGCGGTTGAGTCGGCGGGCACGATTCAGATTTCGGTCACCGCCGACGAGCAGCACGTGGAAATTGTCGTGGCCGACGATGGTCCCGGTGTTCCTCCGGCTGATCGCGAGCAAATATTTGAACCGTTCTACTCCACCAAGGAACTCGGCACCGGACTCGGATTGGCGTTGGTTCGTCGGTTCGTTGAAGAGTGCGGCGGTACGATTGTGTGCGAAAGAAACTCGCCTCGCGGGGCACGTTTTGTTATGCGTTTCAATGCGGTCGTTATCGAATCCGAGGCCACGGCTGCCATCGACTCGATTGCCCAAGTGTAAGGATACGCCCATGTCAACCGTTGCTACTCATGCCATTCGCGTGCTAGTTGTTGAAGATGGCATCAGCGAGCGTGAAGCGCTCGCTCGGTTTCTTCGCACCGAACAGTTCGATGTTCTAACGGCACGCAACCCCGAAGAAGCGCTTGGTTTCATCAACAATCGCGTCGACGTGGTTCTGAGCGATCTTCGCATGGGAAAGCTGTCAGGTATCGATTTGTTGCAACGCTGGCGGGCACGACACATCAACACGCCGTTCATTATCATGACCGCTTACGGCGAGGTGGGAAGCGCCGTACAAGCAATGAAGCTCGGCGCGAACGATTTTCTGGCTAAGCCGATTGATCCATCATACCTACTCGAAGCGATCCGTGATCTGGCCAGTTCTAAAATGGACGACGATCCGCTCTCGGAGATCGGTTCCAATTCGATTCAAGACGACAACTTATTGCTAAAAGGCATTGTGGGACGCTCGCAGGCGATGCAGCAGGTGTTGGCACAAACCTTGCGAGCCGCCAAAACCAATAGCACCGTATTGATTCTCGGCGAGTCAGGGACCGGCAAAGAACTCTTCGCCGAAGCCATTCATGGTCACAGCACTCGGCGCGACCAGCCGTTTGTCGTGGTAAACATGGCTGCCATTCCCGAGACGCTCGTCGAGAGCGAACTGTTTGGACACGTTAAAGGCGCATTCACCGGTGCGATGTCCGATCGGATTGGCCGTTTCGAGTCGGCTCATGGCGGCACGTTGTTCATCGATGAAATCGGTGATTTTCCGTTGCATTTGCAGGCGAAATTGCTGCGCGTTCTCGAGACACGCAAGGTCAATGCCGTCGGCAGTAGCCAGGATCGACCGGTCGATGTGCGAGTTGTTGCCGCCACGAGCCGGCCGCTCTACCAGATGCGCGATCAGGGAAAATTCCGCGAGGATTTGTATTACCGCCTCAACGTCATTTCGCTCCAGTTGCCCCCCCTGCGGCAGCGTCGGCAAGACATCCCCGTGCTGGTGCAATACTTCTTGCGAGATCTGACTCAGCAACATGAGTCGGCGAAACCGTGGACCGTTCACCCCGAGTTGTTGCGCACGTTGCAGAGCCTCGAATGGCCCGGCAACGTGCGACAATTGCGAAACTGTCTTGAGTCGATGACTGCGATGGCCTCGTCCCATGAATTGACCAAAAGCCTGCTGCCTCAGGATCTGCTCGGTGCCTCGGCGTCGGATGCGGACGGAGCGGTGAGTCGACTTGATGCTGTCAAACGCTCGGCCATTTTGAACGCCCTCGAACAGTTCGGCGGCAACCGCACGCGCGCTGCGGAGTTTCTCGGCATCAGTGTCCGTACCCTGCAACGCAAATTGCGCGAATGGGACACTGGTGAGCAGTCCCATCCATAATCGGCAGGTTCACGGCCTTTCATCAGGCACGACAATCGTGCCACACTGATACTGCACGGCTTGGCCGGCAATCTCGACGCGATCGCCTTGCAACTCGCACCATAGTTGTCCGCCACGTCGCGAGATCTGCTTGGCCACGAGCCGCGGGCGATTGAGCCGGCTCGCCCAATAGGGGATCAGCGTACAATGGGCCGATCCGGTCACGGGATCCTCCGGTATGCCAATCGCCGGTGCGAAGAAACGCGAGACAAAGTCGACTTCCGAGCGATTGCCCGGCGCGGTGGCGATGACCCATTCGACCTCGGCGAGCGCGTGCATGTCGGGCACGAGCCCCGCCACATCCGCTTCCGTCTCGAAAACACACAGCAGGTCACGGGCTCGGTACACTTCCAGCGGCTGTCGCCGCAAGCCACACACGAGCGCCGCGCTGGCCTCGATTCGCTCGCCTGGCCGCGAAGGAAAATTCATCGCCATTCGCTCGCCGTGTCTTGTCACGGTCAACACGCCGCTTTGCGTGTGAAATCGCACCCGCTCGGCCGAGGGGCGCAGGTGCTTGAACACGACAAACGCGCTGGCCAGCGTGGCGTGGCCGCACAGATCCACTTCGGTCACCGGAGTGAACCATCGCAAGTGATAGTCCTCTCCTTGAGGAACGAAAAACGCGGTCTCCGACAAATTGTTTTCTTGAGCAATATTTTGCAGCGTCCGATCATCGAGCCACGCGCTCAACGGGCAGACGCCAGCCGGGTTGCCGCCGAAGACATGGTCGGTAAACGCATCGATCGTGTAATGCCTCAGTTCCATATTTCGTCTCGATGAGTAGCCACGCCCCACAGAATCGTTGTATCTTATTGACGACTGCGCGGTTAGTGAACCAGGGCGACCAGCGGAAGCCCGGTCTTTTCCGGCTTCGCGTTGCTCGCCTAGGCCCATTCGCTGCGCATACTTCAATAACGCGAGACGCCCTGACCACCCATCAACACGAGGTTCGTTGGCGGGCGCCTCCATCGGGACCGGTTCTTGTTTGTGTCGAGGATACCATGAGTTTACGTATTACGATGGTGATGATTGGCGTTGGTCTGCTGTTGACTGGGACGATCGTCGGGCAAGAAAAGCCGCCACTGCTCGACGGCCGCGAGGGGCGCCCACTGGCGCTCGACGAATTTCGGCCGCAATCGATGTTGCGGTTGCCCAACAAGCAGCCTCCGCGCCCCAAGTTCGCGGTGGTCGACGTCCACGTGCATCCGCGTATTCGCTTACAGCATGCTCCGGACCGGCTCGACGAATTTGTGCGGCTCATGGACGATCAGAACATCGCGGTTTGCGTGAGTCTCGACGGCGGATTGGGCGAAAAGCTCGTCGAGCATCAGCAGTACGTCTGGAAACAGTATCGCGATCGTTTTGTGATCTTTGCCAACATCGACTGGCAAGGAGATGGCCGCGCCGACGACAGTGCCAGCTGGGACTGTCAGCGACCGGACTTTGCGCGCCGCATGGCCCGCTCGCTGGCCGAGGCCAAGCAGAACGGAGTCAGCGGATTGAAAATCTTCAAGGAGTTTGGGCTTACGATGCGTAATCCCGATGGCCAGCCGTTGCGGATCGACGAACCACGTTGGGACCCGATCTGGCATGCCTGTGGTGAATTGGGGCTGCCTATTCTGATCCATGTCGCCGACCCTGCGGCGTTCTTCTTATCCATCGACGAGAAGAACGAGCGCTGGGAAGAACTGCATCGCCGGCCCGAGTGGAGCTTTTATGGTCCTCAGTTCCCACGGCGAGACGAACTCCTGGCGCAGTTTGTGCGCGTGCTCAAGCGGCACCCGCGCACGATTTTCATTGGTGCGCATGTGGCGAGTAACGCCGAGGACTTGGGCACAGTGAGCCAATGGCTCGACGAGTGCCCGAACCTGTACGTCGAGATTGCCTCGCGGATCGCGGAGCTCGGCCGTCAGCCGTATACCGCGCGCAAGTTTTTGAACCACTATCAGGACCGAGTGCTGTTTGGCACCGACGGTCCCCGGTCACGCGAGCGGCTGCTCCCCCACTGGCGCTTTCTGGAAACCTTCGACGAGTATTTTCCCTACGCCGAAAATCCCTTCCCGCCGCAAGGACTCTGGAACATTTATGGCGTGGGGCTAAGCGACGTCGTGCTGCGCAAGCTCTATCACGAAAACGCAGCCCGACTGATTCCAGGGGTCGCCGAGCGGCTCAAGAAGTTGCGCGAGGATCCTCGTTCCTGAGGGTCAATTCGTGGTGCCTCGTCGGACCTCCAGGACTCGAATTATTATCGTCGGCTGTGACTGCACGAATTGCAGTGCTCACAGACAAAAGACTCGCTTTTGGGCAATTTATCCCCCGATCACCCGGTGACGCGGATTATGCTAACCGTCATTGCATGATCGTGTGATGGCCAAGCTAATCTTAACGAGCAACGCATGCCAACTTCAGAACACGCACGCCTCAGGGAAGTTTACGACGACGCACATTCCTGGCGCCGCTGGGGACCCTATGTGGGTGACCGCGCCTGGGCCACCGTGCGCGAAGACTACAGCGCCAACGGCGAAGCCTGGACCTATCTGCCCCATGACTTGGCGCGCAGCAAAGCCTATCGCTGGGGCGAAGACGGTATCGCCGCACTGTGCGACCGCTATCAACTGCTCGTCATGGGACCCGCCTTCTGGAACGAGATGGACCCCTTTCTCAAGGAGCGGCTCTTCGGCGTTACGCCGCTCGAAGGCAATCATGGCGAGGACGTCAAAGAATACTATTTCTACCTCGACAATACGCCCACGCACTCGTACATGCGGGCACTCTACAAATATCCGCAGCAAGAATTTCCCTATCGGCAACTCGTCGAGGAAAATCAGCGACGCGCCGGCCAGGGCTTCGAGTACGAATTGCTCGACACCGGCGTGTTCAACGAAGATCGCTACTTCGACATTTTCATCGAGTATGCCAAAATCGACACGGAAGACATTGGCGTGCGCATCACGGCCATCAACCGTGGCCCCGACGCCGCACCGCTGCATATTCTGCCGCAACTCTGGTTTCGCAACACCTGGGAATGGGACCGCGCGCTCTGTAACGCACCGCTCATCTGCGAGGGGGCTCGCGGCAACGGATTTATCAGCTTGTTGGCCGATGATCAGGGGCACGAAGCGCTGCCGACCGTACCGGGCCATTACAAGCTCGGCCCGCGCATGCTCTACGCTCAATTGGGCGGAACGCTACTGTTTACGAACAATGAGACCAACGCGCCGCGCGTGTACGGCCCGGACATTGCCAGCCGCACACCGTTCGTAAAAGACGCCTTTCATCGCCACGTGGTTTCCAAAGAAGACTCCATCAATCCGGCTCGGCAGGGGACCAAAGCGGCGCTGCATTATCACTTTCCGACGATCCCCCGCGGCGGCAGCGTCACGGTGTTGCTGCGACTCTCGCCGCAGATGAACCTGATTGACCCGTTGGCGATTGTCGAACCGACACTGGCGCAGCGGAAGCAGGAGGCCGACGAGTTTTACGCACACATTGCTCCGGCCGGCGCCAACGCGGATGAGCGAAACATTCAGCGGCAAGCCCTCTCCGGACTGCTCTGGAACAAGCAGTGTTATATCTTCGACGTGGCCCAATGGCTTGACGGTCAGGATGGCCCGTTGCCGAGCGACCCGCGACGCCGCACAATCCGCAACGTTCATTGGCGGCACCTGAACTCGCTGCGCGTGATGAGCTTGCCCGACAAATGGGAGTACCCTTGGTTCGCGGCCTGGGACTCGGCGTTCCACTGCGTGGCGCTGGCGCTCGTGGATCCGCAGTACGCGAAAGATCAGTTACGCGACTTGCTCTTCGAGCAATTTCAACATCCCAACGGGCAACTACCGGCCTACGAGTGGGAATTCTCGGACATGAACCCACCGGTCCACGCCTGGGCGGTCTGGCGGGTGTTCAATATGGCGCGCATTCGCACCGGTCGCGCCGACCGCGCGTTTCTCGAATCCTGCTTCCACAAGCTATTGCTCAACTTCACGTGGTGGATCAACAAGGTCGACAGCTCAGGAAACAACATCTTCGAAGGGGGCTTTCTCGGTCTCGACAACATCACGGTCGTCGATCGCAGCCGCAATTGCCAGGATGGATCCGTACTCGAACAGTCGGACGCCACCGGATGGATGGGCATGTTCTCGTTGAACATGATGCGCATCGCGCTCGAACTGGCCAAGGAGAATAGCGTCTACGAAGGGCTCGCCACCAAGTTCTTTCAGCATTACATCTATATCGCCTCGGCCATGAAACACATGGGAGGCCGTGATTATCAGCTTTGGGACGAGCGTGACGGCTTCTTCTACGATGTGCTCCAGTATCCCGACGGCGGCTTTCATAAGTTTCGCGTTCGTTCGCTCGTAGGCCTCATCCCACTGTTCGCCGTCGAACGCATCGAGGCCAACTGGATCGAGCCATTTCAGCAGTTCAGCGGTTGCATGGAATGGTTTCTGACCCATCGCGCCAGTCTCGCTCAGGGAGTTGTGCAGCGCGTCGAGCATGACGGCCAAGTGACCTATGTGCTTACGATCGTCAACGCCGAGCAGTTGGAACGCATTCTGAATCGGGTTTGGGACTCCAGCGAGTTCCTCTCTCCCTATGGCGTTCGCAGCCTCTCGAAGGCCCATCGCGACGAGCCGTTCGTCTGGAACGGTCTGAGCGTCAACTATGAACCGGCCGAGGCGGTTGTGAAACTCAAGGGGGGCAACTCGAATTGGCGTGGTCCGATCTGGTTTCCGACAAGCTTTTTGCTGATCGAGTCGCTGCGCAAACTTGGCAAAGCCTATGGTAGCGACTTCCGCATCGCGACTTCGCAACACCACACGAGCGATCCGACCTTTCACGAACTGGCCGAGGATTTGGCCGAGCGACTCATTCGCATCTTTCGCCGCGATGAGTCAGGCCGACGAGCGGTGTACGGCGCGATCGAGACATTCCAGAGCAACCCGCATTGGCGCGATTTGATCTTGTTCTACGAGTACTTTCATGCCGACAACGGAGCGGGGCTCGGCGCGTCGCACCAGACCGGCTGGACCGCGCTCGTCGCCTCGCTGATCGACGAGTGGCGAAAATAAGAGTGCCTACGGACGGAAAATCTGCCGTGGAAACGGTGCCTGCGGCGTCCCTTCGTTCGAGCGCTGGCTCGACTGCCCGCCACGATCCTCGAACATCGGGATCGACATCCCCTTCGTGGCCTTGAGCTCGTCGAAGAGCCGGGTCTTCATTTGCTTCACGATGTCGCGATGCTCCATGGAGTTGATCAGATTAACGATCTCGCCCGGGTCGTTCTGCAAATCGTACAGTTCTTCGATATCCCAGACGCCGTAGGGGCGAATGTACTTGTAACGATCGGTGCGAATCGAGTGAATTGTGGGAGTCATCGGAAAATTCCACTCCCAGTAGTACTCGTACAGCAGTTGATCTCGCCACGGCACGGCGCGTCCCTGGGCTAAGGGTAAAAAGTTGCGGCCATCCATCGAGGCCGGGTGTTCGAGTCCGGCCGCGGCGAGCACCGTAGGGGCAATGTCGATATTCGCTACGAGCGGCTGCACGACCGTGCCGGCCTGAATCAGATCGGGACAGTGAACCATCATCGGAATGCGCATCGACTCTTCGTAGGCGGCGCGCTTGTCGATCATGCCGTGCTCGCCCCAGGCGTAACCGTTGTCTCCCATGTAAATGATTAGCGTCGAGTCGAGAAGTTGCTTGCGACGGAGCGTGTCCATCACGCGCCCAACGCTCTCGTCGACCGCGAGCAGTGTTTCCATGTACTGACGATAGAGCATGGCCATCTCGACTTTGTTGCCAAAGGGCATGTCGACACCGTGGCGCGAGTTGTGGCGGTTCTGGACCCACATCGGCTTGTCGGCAAAGTTGCGAGGCGTCCAGGCCATCGACTCGGGATGCTTAAAGGGTTGGTCGGCGTAGCGGCCAGCATGCCGCGGCGCGGGAACGAAGCCCATCATCCCTTCGCCCCCTGGCACGAGCAGCTTCCCTTCCTTGGCACCATCGTTCAGCAGATCGTTATGCACCGCCTTGTGTGACAGATAGAGCATGAACGGTTTGTCACCGGTGCGACCTTCGAGCCACTCGACCGCGTAGTCGGTCAACTCGTCGGTCAGATAGCCGCGTTGCTTGACCGGCTTACCATTCACGTTCAGGCCATTCGGATTCGGCCAATAGGTCCCCTGGCCTTTGAAACTGACCCAATGATCAAAGCCCGGCTGAGGATGGTCACTATCACTTCCCATGTGCCATTTGCCCACGAGTGCCGTCTGATAACCGGAGAGCTGCAAATACTGAGGGAAATAGATCAAGCCCTCGGGCACGGGATTGTTGTTGTCGACGACACCGTGTCGATGCGTGTGCCAACCGGTGAGGATCGATGCCCGCGACGGCGAGCACAGGGCCGTGGTCACAAAGGCGTTGCGGATATGCGCCCCTTGCTTGGCGAGCGTGTCGAGGTGCGGAGTTTTCAGGAACGGGTGCCCTGCGAAGCCGACCGCGTCGTGCCGATGGTCGTCGACCAGGATCAGCACGATGTTCCGCGGCTTGCTCCCCGGCACTTTAGGGAGCGCGGGGACGGCAGCCCAGCTCGTCGAGAGACCGAAACAGCAGGTGATCAGCAACGCGGCAATAGTTTTCATCGAGTGCATCATGTCGCTACAAAGTTGAAGGCGATAAACAGAAAAGGGCATTCTAGGACACGCACCCGATCGGAAACACCAGCCGCTTTGAATTTCCAAACAAGTGCGCTTGTGAAGGAGTAGTGAAGAGGCAAAAGAATTTCCCGGGCGGATCAATTCGGGCATCACCTACGCTGGAAGAAATGGCTTCAAGGAGCCATCCAACTGGTGACCGAGAGGAGGTGAATGATCCTGTATCGACCGCTTGCGTGGTAGCACTCGTTGGATTTTGCAAGCTTGTGTTGGACGTCAGACGGCCAGGCTGGGGCCGAGATACATTTGCAGCACGCGGCTCTGGACCTTGATCGCCCGCACGAGGACCCAAATTTGCTGTTCGTCGAGCGACTCGGGAGTCTCGGCCGCCAGTTGCTCGAGCTCCTCGGTCATGGCCGCGTGCTGATCGCTGGCTTGCTGCAATCGCCAACCGGTTTGCTTCCAGCAATCGGTAAGGCGAGAATCGTCTTCGAGCGCGTCGAGGTTGTCGACAGCGTTGGCTAACAGCAGACAGAGCCGAGCCACGTCGCGTGGCGCCGCCTCGGGCTGAAGTCGTTCGATCGCCGCCGCCAGTTCTTGCATCTTCATGGTGAGATCTTCAGAGAAGCCAGAGACAAGATCGCCGTCGAGTGACATACGAGACCCATCTCAAATCTAGGTCAGAATCGGGCGAGTGCCAGAAATATTATTCTGAAATACGAGTGCGTCCTCGGTCCTTCGCGCAGGGCTCAGCTCAGCATAAGCCCTACAATCAGACCGGTGGCGATGACGGTCTCGGTGAGGCCAAGAATCTGTAGCAGGCTCGGCTCGGCGTCTTCGAGGAGTTGTTTGACCTGTTGCGGAAAAACCGAGAGGACAAACCCCTCGACCAATAGCAGCGACAAGGCCGCGACGGTGATCCACTGCGTCATGGTAAAGTCCCTTGCTTGTGACGCGCCCCCGATAACCGCTATAATCTCGGCTCGTCGAGATTATCGACGAGAGATGTGCGTTGTGGCGATTTGTTCTGGATTTCAAGTTTATTTTCCGATGGCACAATTAGGCGTCAATATCGATCACGTGGCGACCGTTCGTCAGGCCCGGCGGACGGTTGAACCCGACCCGGTTTGGGCCGCCGCGCTCGCCGAGCTGGGTGGAGCCGACGGCATCACCGTGCATCTGCGCGAGGATCGACGTCATATTCAGGATCGCGATCTGCGGCTGCTGCGCGAGACCGTGACGGTCAAACTCAATTTGGAGTTGGCACTCAGCGACGACGTGATCAACATCGCGCTGGCGACGAAGCCCGATCAGGCCACGCTCGTTCCGGAAAACCGCGCCGAGGTCACGACCGAAGGGGGGCTCGACGTCGTCGGTCAACAGTCGCGCGTCGCCGCCGCGGTGAAAAAGCTCAAAGCGGCCGGCATCATCGTGAGTCTATTTCTTGATGCCGACGCCGCGCAGATCGAGGCCGGCGCGGCCACCGGAGCCGACGCTGTCGAGTTGCATACCGGTCAATACGCCTTGGCCAAGGACGGCGCCCCGCGGCACGCCGAACTCGTCAAACTGACGCAGGCCGCCAAATTGATTGTCGACAGCCGCATGGTGCTCCACGCCGGACACGGTCTCACCTACCGCAACGTGCTGCCCATCGCTCAGATTCCACAGATGTGCGAGTTGAACATCGGCCACAGCATTGTCGCCCGCGCTGTGATGGTCGGTTTCCAGCAGGCGGTTCGCGAGATGAAAGCGCTGGTTGAGTAAGACTGGAGACGAGAGACCGGAGACGGGAGTGGGGAAGCTCAGACTCGTGCGACAGCCCCCCTATCGTCCTTTCTCATCGGTGTTTATGCGTGCTCATCCGTGGTTCCAGCTCCTTCTTCTGGCGATGGTTTGCACGAGTGGCCAGGGTTTTCTATCATGAACCTCTTGGAAAGGGCCGACGTCATTAACTCGGCGGCGAAACCATCTCGCCTCACTCACACCCCATCCCTCACCCCACTCCCCTCCCTGAACTCATGACCACCAAAGGTGAAGCGTTTGCCGGTCTGTCTGTAGCCATTACGACCCCCTTTAAGGATGGCGAGATCGACTGGGGGGCTCTTAAAGCTCAGGTCGAGTTTCAAATTGCCGCCGGAACCAATGGCTTGGTCCCGGTCGGCACCACCGGCGAGTGCCCTACGCTGTCGCACGAAGAGCACGAACGGGTCATTGCCGAGGTCGTGCAATATGCCGCCGGACGTTGCAAGGTCATGGCCGGCACCGGCTCGAACAGCACGAAAGAAGCCCTGCGGCTCACGCGATTTGCCGAAAAGGCTGGTGCCGATGCGGCACTTGTAGTCACCCCGTACTACAACAAACCCACGCAGGAAGGTTACTACCAGCACTACAAGGCCCTGGCCGAGGCCGTGGGCTTCGAGATTTGTATCTACAACATCCCCGGCCGCACGGGCAAGAACATGGAGCCCGAGACGATCGTGCGTGTCGCTGAATTTCCAACCATCACGACCGTCAAAGAGGCGACCGGCTCGATGGATCAGACGTCGGCGATCCTCGCGCACACGAACCTGACCATCCTCAGCGGCGACGACAGCTTGACGCTCCCGCTGATGTCGCTGGGCGGGCGCGGCGTGATCTCGGTCGTAGGGAATATTGTCCCGAAGGATGTCATCCAGATGATCAAGGCCTTCGATGCGGGCAACCTCGCCGAAGCGCGACGCTGGCACTACAAGCTCTTCCCGCTCTGTCGCGATATGCTTGGGCTCTCGACCAACCCGATTCCCATCAAGGCGGCGATGCAAATGCTCGGCCGCGACACAGGCGAGTTGCGTCTACCGATGTACCCGCTCTCAACGGCCGAAGAGGCCAAGCTGCGGAAGACGCTCACGACCTACGGGTTGCTCTAAGAGCGGAGCAGGGTGATGTCCCGTTAGCCGCCCATCATGGGGAACATTTCGCGAACCATCGTGATGGCGGCGGGGCCAACGAGCACGACGAAGATGCCCGGAAAAATGAAGATCACGAGCGGAAAGATGAGCTTCACGGCGGTTTTGGCCGCCTTTTCCTCGGCGATCTGCTTGCGGCGGGTACGCATCGCGTCGCTTTGTACCCGCAAGGCTTGCGAGATGCTCGAACCGAACTTCTCGGCCTGAATGATAATCGACGAGAGTTGCCGCAGATCTTCAACCCCCGAGCGAATGCCCAGTTCGTGCCACACTTCGGCCCGTGGGCGCCCCATCTGGATCTGAAAGTTGGCGAGCTGAAATTCTTCACAGATCACCTTGAAGGTGCGTTTCATCTCTTCCGAGACTTTGCGCAACGCGGCATCCATACCGAGTCCCGCCTCGACGCACACCACCATCAGATCCAAAGCGTCGGGCAACCCCAGGAAGATTTGCTCCTTGCGGCTGCTGGTGATCAGCATCAAGGCAATTTCAGGGAGGTAGAACATCGTACCGGCGAAACCGACCGCGTACATGATGCTGTTGAAGTCATACGTTTGCAGCACGGCCACTGTGACACCGCTGAGCATGAAGCCGCCGATCATGCCGACGAACTTCAGCCCCAAGTAGGTGGTGACCGCGGTGTCGCTACGGAATCCGGCCATGGCCAGCTTGAGTTTCAGCTGGTTCATTTCCAAATCGGATTTGGGCGTTAGCGGTTTGGCGAGGGCCGGCGAGGCTTTGGCCAGCACGCGCGTCATTGCGTCTTCTTGCTTGAGTGCCGTGTCTTCTTCCAGCCGTTTCTTACGAATTTGTGGATTCTTGAATTCGTCGAGTCGCGCCATGGCGCGTGAGGGTGAATTGCCGAATGCGTCGAGCAAGAACCATGCTCCGGTGGCAAACAGACCGAAGACGGCAAACGGCAGTAGTGTGGCAAAGTCGATCATGATCGCGAAGAGTGTTGGCTCAGACCTTAATGTTGACGATTTTGCGGATAACCAACGCGCCGAGAATCTGCATAATCACCGCGCCAATGAGCATCTTCTTGCCCAGTTCGTCCTCAAACAGCAGCGAGCTATAGCTGGGATTGAGACGATAAACGACAAGAAACAGCACCGGCGGCAAGGCAAGCAACACGATGCCCGATAGTCGGCCTTCGCCCGTGAGGGCAGCCACCTGGCCATAGATACGGAAGCGTTCGCGGACCAGGTGTCCGATTTTATCGAGAATTTCAGCCAAATCGCCACCCGTGGTCCGTTGCAATATCACGGCGGTCGAAAAGAACTTGAGATCCAAGTTGGGCATACGCTCGGTGAGCGCCGTCAGTGCTTCCTCGAACGGCAAGCCCAGGTTCTGCTCTTCGTAGACCCGGCCGAACTCTGTGCCCAGCGGCGCGGCGATTTCTTCTGCAACCAGTTCAAAACCCGCAGACAAACTATGACCGGACCGCAGCGCACGACTCATCAGTTCGAGCGCCTCGGGCAACTGCCGTTGAAAGGCGGCCATGCGCCGCTTGCGACGGAACATGAGCCACAGCAGAGGCAAGCTGGAACTGGTCAAGCCAACGAACACGGCGAGTCCAACGCTCCAGCGGTTGAGCACACCGAAACCGGCTCCGCCGGCGAACAACAACCCGGTTATGAGAAAGAATTTTTCGGGAGTCAATTTGGTGTCGGCTTGCTCGAAGATTTTACTCAAGCTGCCAAGCCGCGCGAGAAGCCCATCGAAAAACGATGGCACATTATCGAGCGGTTGGGTCAAGACGCTGTTTGTGGCATCTTCGCGATTTTGCTTCGATGAGCCTTGCGTGGCCAGCAGATGCAGGCGGTCTTCCAGCTTCGAACTGTTGTCGTTGCGAAAGAAAGTTGCCACGCCAAAGATCAGCGCGAAGACCCCGACAAATGCTGCGATGGCGATCACGATCATGGACATGACATTGAATTCCGAATTAAAGTTCGAGCCTCGCGCGATGCCTTAGCTCTGCATCATGACGCGTTGCTTGAAGGCGCTGGCCGGCAAGCGAACCCCCGAGGCTTCAAGTTTTTCCATGCACTTGGGACGAATCCCCGTCGAGAGGAAATGACCGAACGCCTTGCCGTTCTCGTCGATCCCCTCCTGAATGTAGCGGAAAATATCTTGCATGATGAGCGTGTCACCTTCCATGCCGACGATCTCGGTGATGTAGGTGATTTTACGTGGGCCACCCTGCAAGCGACTGGCTTGGACGATGAGATTAACGGCGCTGGCGATCTGCTGGCGCATGGCTTTGAGGGGCAGATCGAAGCCCGACATCGTGATCATGGTTTCGATACGAGCCACAGCGTCGCGGGGCGTATTGGCGTGCAGCGTGGTCATCGAGCCTTCGTGGCCGGTGTTCATGGCCTGGAGCATGTCGAGCGTTTCAGGTCCACGGCATTCGCCGATAATGATTCGCTCAGGCCGCATACGCAGGGCGTTCTTAACCAGATCCGTGGCCGAGACACCCCCTTTGCCTTCAATGTTGGGGGGGCGTGTTTCGAGCCGCACGACGTGCTCTTGCTGCAACTGCAACTCGGCCGCGTCTTCGATGGTCACGATTCGGTCGTGCGATCCGATGAAGCTCGATAGCGTGTTGAGGAGCGTTGTTTTGCCTGAGCCCGTGCCGCCGGAGATGATCACGTTCAACCGGCCTTTAATGGCCCCTTCGAGAAGCATGACCATCTCGGGCGTAAAAGCCTTGTAGTTCAGCAGATCTTCGAGCTTGAGCGGGTTCTTGCCGAAGCGGCGAATCGAGACTGCCGCGCCGTCCAGCGCCAGCGGTGGAATGATTGCGTTGACGCGCGAACCGTCCGGCAACCGAGCATCGACCATCGGGCAGACTTCGTCAACGCGCCGCCCAACCTTCGACACGATGCGGTCGATGATTTGCAGCAAGTGCTGATTGTCGCGGAACGTTACGCTGGTCTTTTCCATGCGACCGCGCCGCTCGACAAAGATGTTCTTCGGGCCGTTGATGAGAATGTCGCTGATCGATGCGTCTTTCAGCAGCAGTTCCAAAGGACCAAAGCCAAACGTCTCGTCGAGCACTTCGTCGACCAGCCGTTCGCGCTCGGCTCGGTTGAGCAACGTGTCTTCTTGATCGCAGAGATGTTCGACGACCAACCGAATTTGGTTGCGGAGCACCTCGCCATCAAGGTCGCCGACCTTATTCAAGTCGAGCTTGTCGACCAACTTGCCGTGAATTTTCTTTTTCAACTCTTCGAAGTCGGCCTCTGCGGTTTTCTCGTTAGGACGACCGAGCGTGGGGAGTGTCTTGGCCATGGCGGCAGAACCTGTGTTTACATTGATCAAGAGACGAATGAGGTAAGCTCGCGCAAAGATAGCTCACAATTCAGGAGCGTGACGTGTGACCCCGCAGAATAACGAAGCGAAAATGCAGCGTTCGATGCGCATACTGCCCGAGGCTTGAGCGAATGCCATGCCTACGGCTCAGGTACCGAGGGCAGCGAGCACGTGATCGTTGGCGACCCTACTTCTTCGTGGGCCAGAAGCTGAACAGCTTGCTCTTGGCGGGCTTGGCTTCGACTTCGGGGGCGACTTCCTCGGCGACCGGCTGATTGCTCGACAACACGTTCGCCAGATTGACAACCGACTGAGTGATCGCGGCCTTGGGGGCCTGCTCCACCAACGGTACGCCATTGTTACGCACCTCGATCATCGTGCGATAATCGTTCGGCAACTGCCAAAAGATCTCGCGGCCGATCGTCTCTTGGGCCTTTTTCATCGTGATGGATCCGGTGTCGAGACCGACACGGTTGCACACCACCTTGACCTTCTCGGACATCCCTTCCATTTGATTAAACGCCATCAACAATCGGACCACGTTCCGCAAGCAAGGAAGATCGACCTGCGTGACAAGCAATACGTGGTTGGCCATTTGCAACGCCACGAAGTCGAGTGGCGTGTAGGTTTTCGATAAATCGATGACCAAGTGCGTGAACGTTGCTTTGAGCAATCCGATGACGCGCTGCAAGTTATCCGGCGTGAGCAGGTGTACGTCGTCAATCTGCACCGGCCGAGGCAACAGAAATAACCCAGACGAGTGTTTGGTGAGCGAGCGTTTGAGTAGCGTGAAGTCCAGACGCGAGACGTTCTGCGCCACGTCAACGAGCGAAAAATCGGGAATCGTATCGAGGAAGATGTCAGCGTCGCCAAGACAGACATCCAAGTCAACCAAGCAGACCGAGTTCTTCGGGTCTTTGGCCAGCGCGCAGCCCAGGTTAACGGCCAAGCTCGTCGTTCCGACTCCGCCCGTCGCGCCGCAGATGGAGATCACCGTGCAGCCGCGGTTACGGTTATCCCCTTTGCCAAACTTTCGTTCGCTGATCCGGTCGATCGCGTCGATCATTTCCTGCAATTTGATCGGTGCGGCCAGGAACTCTTTGGCCCCGGCTCGCATGGCTCGCAGAATCAGACGACCGTCGGTCGACGTGCTCACGACAAGCACATTGCATTCGGGCGAGTTGATCGCGAGCTTGGCGACGAGGTCGAGCGCTTTTTCAGGATCCGAATCAATCGCCACGATGCCGATATCTGGCTGGGTCTGAGCGACCACGTCGCCAAAGAACTCAAAACGTGAGCATTCGGCGTCTAGCCAAACAGAGTCCATGCCCAAGAGCGCGGACTTAAGCGACTCGCGTGAGGCATCGTTGGGATCGACGACGGCCAGCCGGAGCACGTTACTCATAGTTACAGAACCCTAAAGTTGGCGGCAAAGACACGTGGCAAGCAAGAGACAGGCATCTGCCTCATATCAGCCAGGGGGCGTGTTTCGCACTCTCGGTGAATCGGGCCTGGAACGAATCCAGACAGATTCGACCTCCATCTACTTTAGGTCATCGTAGCCGACGCGCCCGAACATGCCGGGCGAAGAATTACCCGCTCCCGAGGGTGATGCGGGGGGGGCTTGCCGATTGGGCGGATTATTCGGCCGCGACGCGACCTGTGGCACGAGGACTCGCTCTTGCGTGGGGGTCAATCGCGGCGCCGGCACCGTTGGCACCGACGATGACAAGCGGTTGTTAGTCGCGCGACGAGCCGTCTCGTCGCCCGTCGCCGCAGGCGCCAGGGGCTCAGGCTTCGCTGGCGCGGGTTGAACGTTTTCTTCCGGAAAGTACGGTTGTGCCGCAGGGCCGTTCGGCAACGGGCCCTCGCCCGGCGGGCAACGCTTGGGCACTTCCAGATAGCCTCGCGCGTACAACTCATAGTCGCTCGGCGAGGTCGTCTCGGTACCCGGCAGACACGGCGGCACCTCGTGCGGGTTCATCGCGTCGATCAACTCGGGCGTCACGACGATCAGCAACTCGATTTCGTTCACCTGCTCGTGTTGACGACGGAAAAAGCCACCCACGATCGGAAGCTCTTTCAAACCCGGGAAGCCTTTGCTTTGGGCTTCGACCCGGCTTTGTACGAGCCCGCCAATGGCCAGTGTCTGCCCGGCTTGCATCTCGACCGCCGTATCAATCTCGCGCACTCGCAAAGCTGGCACTGTCGTACCGTTAATCGTCACGCTCCGCGCGGCGTCGATTTCGCTTACACGTGGGCGAACCTCGAGGCGAACGCGACCGTTGCCGAGCACAATTGGCACGAAATCAACCTGGGTGCCGTAGGGGCGATACATGACCGACACGGTGCCCAAGCTCTGGGGCACGAGAATCGGAAACTCGCCACCGGCGTTGAAGTACGCTGGGCGGCCGCTGATCGCTATCAGGTTCGGCTCGGCGAGCACCTTGGCCAAGTCGTCTTGCCGCAATGCTTCGAGCAACGCCGCGAATTGGTTGCCATTGGTGAGCACCGACGCAATGGCCGTTTGATTACCGGTGGTCGTAAGCGCGCCGATATTTCCCGTGCTCTTGAGGATACCGCTCACGGCCGAGGCATACACGCTGCCGCCGCTCGTGACCGCGGCAAAGTCGAAGCCCAGGTTGCGCAACTTGGTGCGCGAGACTTCGTACACCTTCACCTTGAGCAGCACTTGTTGGACGTTGCCCACGTTAATGGCGTTGATCGGCTCGGGATAGAAATTCTCGGCGATCCGCATCACTGTGGCGACCTGCGAGGGATCGTCGACGTGACCGGCGATGACCGCACTGCTAGCCATTGGGATGACGCGCAGCGAAGATTTTGGGAACAAATCGCGCAGGTACATCGTAAGTTCACGGGCGTCGCCGAACACGGACACGTCGAGCGTGTAAACCTGATTGGCCTCGGTCCACAAGTTAACCTGCGTAACGCCCGATCGCAGAGCATAGATTTGTACTTCGTTGGCTGAGACAGGCGTGACGCGAAGAATTTCTGGGTTGCTGACTTCGACTTTGGGGATCCGTGCTTCGAGCGTGAGCACTCGGCTACTATTGGCGACCATCTGCACCCGTTCATTGGCGACGCCGCGGACTCGATGCACAACCGGCTGCGGGCCGGCCTGCAGATTCGCACCAGGCGTTTGAGCATGGATGCCGGTCGAGGCAACGAGCGTCGCGCCGAGCCCAATGGCCAGCGCGAGACATCGTTGCCGCCAACTTTGCGGCGATGCGGTGCGAGTGTTCATCCGTGACATCCTTCGTGCGCTTAAGGCATCCGTATGTTGAGTCGTGACCCATCCGTGTCACGGTCTCGAAACCGGGCCAAGTCGTGGTGAGAACAACTTGGCCCAGCCTGTCTGGTTTGTTCTACGAGCGTCGGTCCTTGGTCGTTGTATTGGGTTCTGCCGCTGGCGCAGGGGCCACCGGAGCGTCTCCCGCCGGTGGCGCAGCTCCCGCTGCGGCCGGAGCTTCCTTGACAATGATCTTGCCGTGTTCGTCAAACTCGACTTCGCGGGTCGTGGTCCCCTCGATGATCGTCATCGTGTACGTATTCTTGGGCTTCTCGACCGGCACTTCGAGCTTGGGTTCAACCGGCGCCTCGATGAGCGTCGGTGGCGGTGCTACCTTGGTCTGCAGGAGCGGATTGTTTGGCTTTGCTCCTCCGCCAATACCGTGGAGTAACGTATCGAAATCGATCGTTTCTCGATCCCCCTTATCGCCGGGCGCATTCTCTTCGGCATTTCGACCCAGCAGGCGAATTTGTCCGATCTCGGACGCGAACGTCATCAACTGTGCCTGAGGCGGCGTGAGCAACAACGAGACGGTCTTGCCAACCGTAACCGTGTCTTGCCCATTGCGATCTCGTTCCGTTATGGTTCCCATGGCAAAGACCTGCACGCGTTGCAAATCTTTGGGGCGAATCGTCATGGGGGCGGGGATACCAGCCGGCGGATTGGCGTTCACATGCACGACGACATTCACCCAATCGCCCGGTTTGAGCAAGCCGGACATACTCGAGACATCGTCGACTTTGACGGTCATCGCCTCGAACCCTTTGGGGATTTTCCCCAGCACGTCGTCGATCTGGCCGGGCGAGAGTAGCTTCGATTCTCGCAGTACGTCCCCTTCGTTAATGATGGAACGGGGTCGACGGTCTTTCAGGTCCTCGAGCTTCATCACCGCATCTTTCGGCAGCTTGTCTTTGGGCCAGGGGGTCAACTTGACCATCTCGGGCTTGATGACGTTGCCCATCAGGATGTCCTGCATCGCGACGTAGATGTCGACGGTCTCACCCTGGACCGTGACCACCTGCTGATCGCTCTTCAATTGGGTAACCCCAATCGACGCGACCAGACCGCAACCCAGGGCGAGAACCAGTAGCATGATGGATTTGGGACGCATAGTTTCTCGTGAATCCTCGGCTCAACCCATGCTAGCATCAGCTTGACTACATCACGTGCGACCTATGTGGTCGCTTTACGTCCTATTGCCGCTGTTGCTGTCAGAGTCGTTCCTTTCCTTATGATTGGCGACCGCAGCCACCTTACTTAACTAATTGGCACGTCAACCGTAACGGTCGCCGAATTGCCACAGCCCGCAGGGGCCCTGCGATACGGACGAACGATACGACAGGCACGATGACACTATCCGCTGCATTCGTGACAGGCGTTACGACACCACCCTGCGAGGTCGCTCGTTGAGCACCGCAGGGCGCGCCAGCACCGCGCAGGCCCATCGAGCCAGCGCGGCGCTTCGGCGTTATTGTCGGCATTATCGGCAAGGCTTCTCCAACTTGCCCCACGAAATCACCGCCGCTTGCACTGCTTTCGCACTGCAAAGCTCGGCCGTTGGGCAAATCGAAGTCGGTTTTCATGGCAGCATGCCGGTGACGGCAAAGTAGAGAATCGTGCCGATCGCGATTGGAATTCCGTAGGGCAACAAGAACATCCGCGGCTTGCGTTCCGCGGCGATCGTTGCCAGCGCCTCGGGATTGCGGATCGTGGCAATCTCGTTGGCGATCATGACGAACTGCTGGCTGTGCTTGTTCCAGGCCTTGCGGTACAGCACCATGCCAATGGCCATCACACCACCGATAATCGCCGAGTAGCAGAAGGCATAAAACGTGACGTAGCTGCCAACCCAGGCACCGACACCGGCGAGCAGCTTGACGTCTCCCGCCCCCATGCCACCGATGGCGTACAGTGGCAGCAGCAGCGCCAACCCAACGACCGTGGCGAGCAAGCTGTAGCCGAGCCCTTCGAGGCCGAAAGCGGCCCAGCAGTAGGCCCAGCCACTGAGAATCATCGGATACGTGATCCAATTGGGGACTTTCAGTTGCAGGCCGTCGATCACGGCCGCCACGATCAGTACCGCTGTGACGAGCCACACGCTCCAGTGCTCGACCAGAATGTTCAGGAGGGACTCAGTTTCGAACATGGCAGGGGATACCTTTACCTAGAGAATCTTATGCGGGCTCCGGTGCGTCGTTCTCGTGTTGGGCCGATTAGCTTCGGGCGAATACGAACGTGTGCAGGAGCGCCGAGACCACGGTGAAAAACGCCAGTAGCAACTGAGCCGCCGTCGACGAGTCTAGGTAGATCGCACTGTGAATCATGATCTGGAGACCTCAGCTCCGCCGCGCGCTGTGGAGCACGGTCGGAGTTCTACCGGACACGGATACTCAATTTTCTCTCGCAACACAGACCGACTCTGCGCGCAAGTTCCGCTACCAGCAAATGTACGTCACGAAATCCTGCCTGACCGGTACTTTTTACCAAACGCGCCAGAATGCCCCGCGCGCGCTTTTCTCCCCTCCGCCACAGGTGTTACAACCTATGTTTGCACACGGCTAAGTCGAGTCGCTCTGGCGCCACTTGGACACTCCGCCGGCACAATCGTTACCACCGGAATGATCGCGATGCTTCGCTACTCGCTGACGATATTCACCAGTGCGTTTTTGCTCTTCGCCGTTCAGCCGATGATCGGCAAGTACATCCTGCCATGGTTCGGTGGCACGCCCGGCGTGTGGACCACGTGCATGTTGATGTTCCAACTACTGCTCCTGGGCGGCTATGCCTACGCGCACGGCGTGGCCTCGTTTCTCAAGCCGCGTCAGCAAGCGATTGTGCATGGCGCGCTGCTACTCGTCTCGTTGGCCTTGCTGCCCATCACCCCGTCGGACTTTTGGAAGCCCGCCGACGGCCGATTTCCTGAGGCACGCATTCTGCTGCTGATTGCGGCCACGGTCGGACTCCCCTACTTCGTGCTCTCGACCACTGGCCCGCTCTTACAAAGCTGGTTCGCCCGCTCGTACCCGGGCGTGTCACCGTATCGGCTGTATTCGTTGTCGAATGTCGGTTCACTGCTCGCGCTGCTTGGGTATCCACTGCTCGTCGAGCCGCAGTTTCGACTCTCGGTGCAGACGATTTCCTGGTCCGTGGGTTATGCCGCCTTCGTGCTGGCCTGTGGCTGGTGCGCCTGGCGGCTGTTCAACGAGCCGGTCTCGGTAGCGACTGACGAACCGATACCGGCTGATGCCAAGCAGGCCCAATCCGAACCCGACCACGCTCCTAGCTGGGAAGACATGCTCTTCTGGCTCTTCCTCTCGGCCTTTGGGTCGGTGTTGCTGCTCGCGATTACCAATCAGATCTCACAAGAGGTCGCAGTCGTACCGTTTCTCTGGGTCATGCCATTGGCGCTGTATCTCGTGACCTTCATTCTGTGTTTCGATCATCCCCGCTGGTACCATCGCGGCGCCTTCGGTGTGCTGTGGTGGATCGCCATCTTGATCCAGATGTTTGCCATGACCGGTGGTTGGACTCCGCCCGGCTTAGGCGGCATCGACTCATTGGTCGGAGGGCTCAACAAACTCGCCGAGTATCTCAAGGCGACCGACAATGTGCCGCAACAGATCGTGCAGTACGCGCTGCTGTTGTTTACCGGCTGCATGCTCTGTCACGGAGAACTGGCGCGCTCGAAGCCATCGAGCCGGCACTTGACATTGTTCTTCCTCATCGTGTCTGCCGGCGGCGCGCTCGGCGGCCTGCTCGTCGCCTTGGGTGCCCCGCTGATCTTCAACGGCTACTGGGAGTTCCATATCTCGATCGTCGCGGTCACACTGCTGTTCTATTGGGCATTGTTCCGCGACAAGCAATCCTCGCTCTATCATGGCAACTACTGGGAAGCCTGGGCGCCGCTCGTGAGCGCGCTGCTCGTCATGATGTCGTTTCTGAACCAGAACATCCGCCACTCGAACGACTCGGTGCTGGAGCGTTCCCGCAACTTCTACGGTGTGCTGCGCGTTTGGGAGACGCTCGAAGGGCTCGACGAGGTGGATCAACCGATCCTGCTTCACACGCTGATTCACGGTACGATCATCCACGGTGTGCAGTTCGTCGATCCGCCTAAGAGCAAGCAGCCGACGTCGTATTACAGTCCCGACAGCGGCCTGGGGATGGCGATCCTCAAACATCCGCGCCGACAGACCGAACCCGCCGCGGGGTTGCACATCGGCGTTGTCGGCCTAGGCACCGGGACCATCGCCGTGTATGGGACCAAGCCCGATCGGATCCGGTTCTATGAAATCAATCCCGAGGTGATCCGTCTGTGTGACCAGCACTTCACGTATCGTCGCGACACGCCAGCCAAGGTAACGACCGTGCTCGGCGACGCTCGACTGCAAATGGAGTTTGAGTTGGCTCGCGGCGAGTCGCAACAGTTCGACGTGCTGGCCATCGACGCCTTTAGCAGCGACGCGATCCCGATTCACTTGCTGACCCGAGAGTGTTACGATATCTATCGCAAACACTTGCGTCCCGACGGCATCCTCGCCATTCACGTCTCGAATCGGCATTTGGATCTCAAGCCAGTCGTGCGGGCCCTCGCCCATGAGGGACGTCAGGAAGTGATTTGGATCAATGCCGAGAAGGATGCCGAGCAGCGAACCGACACCTCGAACTGGTTGTTGGTCACGAGCAACCAAGACTTTCTCGATCAAGCATCGGTCGCCGAGGCCGTGATCCCTTTCGGCGACAAATCAACGCCCCCCTTGCTCTGGACCGACGATTTCGCCGCCCTGCTACAAGTGCTGGAAAAGAAAGGTGAGTGAAGTCACATTCCCTGCGTTACTCACCGTCCGCTCGCCAGCGGTTGGGTCGAGCGCAGATATGCAAACAAATCGCGGACTTGCTCGTCGCTGAAATCTTTGAGCACCCCCTCGGGCATGACGGAGCGTGGGATCGCGGCCAACTCGTCGATGTCGCTGCGCGAAATAACTACGCTTTGACCGTCGATTCCGCGAATCACAACGACTCGGCTGTCCTG
>CAYLYE010000062.1:0-28034 GCA_964387325.1 uncultured Planctomycetaceae bacterium | reverse complement strand
CCTCGGCGGCCTGCAACGATTCGTCAGTCAGGTGGGACGAGAGGATGTCGATCTTCGATAACGTCTCGCACAACTCATAGCGATAGGCCGGCACGTCGGGGCGCTCGGCGATGAGTTGTTCCAGAATCTCAATCGACCGGGTCCGCGCAGCGACGTCGGGCTCGCTGCGGTGCTGCGGATCGTCGGGCACTAACTCGCGCAAACATGCCGCCAACAACAGTCGATAGCGCGTGGCATGGGGCTGCTCCGTCACGAGCGGTTCGAGCAGGTCGAGCGCCGCGCGTACATTCTCGATTTGGAGGTTGCGATCCTCGGCGAAGTGCGGCGGCATCTGGTGGCCATGACGTGGGGGCGGGCCAAATAACTCGTCCCGTCCGCGTCCTTTACCCTTACCCATCGGACCACCCCCTTCACGCCGCGGAGGAGGGCCAAACGAATCGTTCTCACTTCCTTGCGGCGGGCGACCCTGAGGGCCGGGGCCCCCTGGCGGCACGCGGGGCTCGCCACTCGCCAGATACATTTGGTCGTCGGGCAACAGCGGCGGCATCGCCAGTGGACCCTTGCCGGGTCGAATCCACTGGGCCTTCAAATAGTACGATCGGGCCATCTCGAACCGCACGTCGGCCGACCACGGCTCTGTTGCCTCGCGCAAGGCAGTCAGCGCCCGATCATGTTCCGTAGTCGATTCAGTGCCGCGGTTCATCATCAACAACGACGAGCCGATGCCGTTATATACACGCGCCACAAACACGCGATCTTGCGCGAGTACCGAGTTGTACGGCGCCAAGCGGTTGTATTGTTGCATGACCTGTTGGTAGGCGTTGATCGCATCGTCATAGCGGCCCAACTGGCGATAGATGTCGCCGACGCGTCGCCGCGCGTCGATCGCTGACCGCGCGAATTGATTGTCTTCTTGCCGCAGATCGGCCAGCGCGTCGTAGTAGGTTTGCAGTTCTTGCAAGAGCAGCGCCGCCTCGGGTGACAGTGCGGGGGGCGTAACCGAGTCGAGCACCTGCTGTTCTTCTTCGTCAACGACACCAATGCCGCCGGAGGCAAAACGATCGAAAATCTTTTTGAGCGCGTCGGAGGCCAAGCTCGCGGCAGCCTCGCTTTGTTGCCGTGCTTCGGTGACGCTGCGGAGCGCCTTGTTGACGTGGAAATAGCCCACCGATGAGACGAGCGCGACCAGCAGCAGCAGCAGCATGGCGACTGCCGACAGAGCGGCGACCGCGCGATTCTTGCGTCCCCAACGCACGGCGCGTTCGACGAGCGACAAGCGTCGCGCGTGAATGGGCCGGTCCTCGAGCACGGCTCGCAAATCGTCGGCCAACAGCTGCGCGGTCGAGTAACGGTCGTGCGGATCGCAAGCCGCCGCCTTCATGATGACCACTTCCAGGTCGGCGCTCACCGTGGGGTTTAACTGCCGCAAAGGGTGGAGCTTGCCTTGGGTGATCTGTTGGATCAACCCTTCGTGATTGGGGGCATGAAACGCCGCCGTGCGCGTAAGCAGCTCGTACAGCGTGATCCCCAGGCTGTAAATATCGCAGCGATAGTCGACCTCACCACGAAAGACCTCCGGAGCCATGTAACGCACCGTACCGACAATTTGCCGGCTGTGTACGCTATCTTGCTGCTCGAGTGGCTTGGCGAGGCCAAAATCGGTGACCCAAACATTGCCGTGATCATCGAGTAATAAATTGCCTGGCTTGATGTCGCGGTGCAACACGCCATGCTCGTGGGCATGTGCGAGCGCATCGGCGACCTGGATACCAATCCGGGTCACGCTGCCGATCGAGAGCGGATCGTGAATGTCGGCTGTCCATAGCTCGACGGGCCGATCGACACGCTCGGTGCTGATCGGGAAGAACGAGACCGGCTCGACCGGCGCCAGCGACAGGGGCGTATGCTCGGTGAGCGGCTGCGTGGCGACCAGATGCGGCGAGAGGTCGTTGTTCGGACCTGTCCAGTTGGTCTTCGCGCCGAGCACGATGCGATCGAGCCCGACGCCGTCGATCAGCTGCATGACATAATAGTCGACATCTTGATCGGTACCGACGCCGAACACCTGCACGATGTTCGTATGGTGCAGGCTGGCAGCCAGGCGCGCTTCGCGTTCAAAGCGGCGGCGCGAATTTTCATCAATCATCAATTGTCGCGGCAGCACCTTGAGCGCGACGCTTCGGCCGAGCGACTCCTGCTCGGCCTCGTAGACGATCCCCATGCCGCCGCGGCCAATTTCACGAACGATGCGAAAATCCCCCAACCGCTCCAGTCGTGGAGTGGTCAACAGGCTGGGGGGGTTTCGTCGCGCTTGATCCTGTTTTCGTCGCAGATTTTCCATCCCCGCTATCATGGGGAACAACTGCTTGATCTGGCCGGCCAACTGTGGGTATCGCTCGCAATACTCGTCGAGCGAGACATCCTCGCCGCGCCGCAAGCGCTCGATGTACTCTTGCGACAATTGCTCGACCGTGACGCTCGCGCGCGGCTCGTTGATCGGCGGTGGCACGGAACGATCCATTACGGCGCTCGGAACGAGGAGATGGCTTCGAGAATGATCTTGAGTCGCCCCAATGCCCGCACGTATCGATTGCTGGCGGCCGTCTGACTGATCTGCAAGATTTCGGCGATCTCGTTGTTGCTCAGGTCTTCAAAATGCCGCAACACCAGCACCTCGCGATCGAGCGGGTTCATGCGATCGAGCGCCGCTTCGAGTTGGTCTTGCATCTCATGGCGCACGGCCGCCTTGCTGGGGGTCGACGAGTCGGCCAGCAAAAAGTGCGACAGCGCGAACGTCGAGCTGGCCATTCCCAGGTTGCCCAGCGACAGGTCACGGCGGGCATTGCGTTTTTGCGCCCCGACGTGGCGCCGATGAAACTCGATCAGGGTTTGCTGTACGATCGCCCGCAGCCAGATATACAACGACGTCTTCGGTTCGCGCACGTAGTGGTGTAACCGTTTTTGGACGTCGAGGTAGGCTTCTTGCAGCACATCCTCGGGATCGACCCGGCTACGAAAATGCGAATCGAGTCGCAACTCGACCATCCGCAGGAGTCGTCCGCGATGTTTGTCGAACAGGGGCGCGAGAGCCTTTTCTCCTTGCTGGAGCAGCACTTCAGCATCTTCGTCAGGGACCATATCACACGCAACGAGGGGTGACCACACGCGCCAGCTCCGGCAAGAGATCGATGACCGTGCCCTGCTTGCTCCTCCGCGCGAGGAGCGATTCGACAAAGCCATAAATCTTATTACGCACAACGCTGACTAAATTCCACACCTGCATCATAACAAGAAAAAAATCCGCTTCGGAGCTTTGTCCTGCGGCCAGAAAAATATTTGCTGCCGAGGGAGTGGATGATCGGTGTCGGCTCGCGTTTAAGGGGATGGCGAGCTGAGCGGTCGAATGGTGGGCCCCGGTTCGCTGGCCCTGCTCGGGCCCCCGTCTGTTCGCCTCACTTTCTCATCGCATCGAGGAGCGCATTATGAGCCCAGTTCGTCGTAAGGCATTATGCCGCCGAGCGCAACAGCGCCCGGACAAAATCATCCGCTTCGAACTACTCGAACCCCGCCAGATGATGGCCGCTGACCTAAGCACCCTCTCGATCGCTCCGGTCGGCTATTACAGCGCCGACGGCAAGGGGGTCAATCTAACCAACACCAGCTGGGGAAGTGCGGGGGTCGACCTGCTACGCATCGCTCCGGCTCAATATGGCGACGGCATCTCGACGCCCGGCGGCGCCAATCGACCCAGCCCACGCCAAATCAGCAACGTGATCTCTGATCAGGGGTCTGAAGACATGATCAGCGACCGGCTGCTCTCAGCCATGAGTTACGCCTGGGGGCAATTTATCGACCACGATCTGGACCTCACCAACACCGGTTCGACCGAGAAGCTCAGCATTGCCGTGCCGACCGGCGACCCGTACTTCGATCCCAACGCGACCGGCACCAAGACCATCGACACGATGCGATCGGCCTACGACCCCAACACCGGTACGACCACGCCGCGGCAGCAAGTCAACTCGATCACGGCCTGGGTAGATGGCTCGATGGTCTACGGTAGCGACGCCAGCACAGCGGCCGCGCTTCGCACCATGATCGACGGCAAGCTCAAGACCAGCACAAACAACATGCTGCCGGTCAATGACGCGGAGAGCTTTCCCACCGGCACCTTGAACATGGCCAGTCTGTACCCAGGCCAAAAAGTGTTTGCCGCCGGTGATGTCCGCGCCAACGAGAATGTCGAACTTACCTCGCTCCAAACGTTGTTTGTGCGCGAGCACAACTATTGGGCCACGCAAGTCAAACAGGCCAATCCCAGCTTTAGCGACGAGCAAATCTATCAGCGGGCCCGCTCGATTGTCATCGGTGAAATTCAAGCCATCACCTACAAACAGTGGCTGCCTGCGGTTCTAGGCGATAACGCTCTCGCGCCTTACAAGGGTTACAACTCCAAGGTCAACCCGGGGATCGCCAACGAGTTCTCGACCGCCGGCTTCCGCTTTGGTCATAGCATGCTCGGCGACGATGTCGAGTTTCTCGACAACAACGGTAAACCAACTCAGGCCGGCATCTCGCTCTCGCAGGCCTTTTTCAATCCTACGGCCGTCACCCAGTCGGGCATCGACCCGCTGCTCAAGTATTTGGCGAGCGACCCGTCTTCGGAGATCGATCCGAAAGTCGTGGGGAGCATCCGCAATTTCTTGTTCGGGCCACCGGGGTCGGGCGGGCTCGATCTGGCCAGCCTCAACATCGCGCGCGGCCGCGATCATGGCCTGGCCGACTACAACTCGACACGCAAAGCCTACGGCCTGCCCAAGGTCACGAGCTTCGACCAAATCACGACCGACAAGGACGTGCAGACCAAACTCAAGCAACTCTATGGCTCGGTCGACAACGTCGATCTCTGGGTCGGCGCGCTGGCCGAGAAACATCTGCCAGGCTCGAGCGTTGGTCCCACGCTCAAGGCGATCATCGCCGATCAGTTCACGCGACTGCGCGACGGTGACCGGCTGTGGTACCAGAACAATTTCTCCGGTGCGCTGCTCAAGCAGATCGACAACACGACGCTGACCGACATTATCCGCCGCAACACAAGCTTGACGAATTTACAAGCCAACGTGTTCTTCTTCCAAAGCGGCATCTCGGGCACCGTATTTAATGACGCCAACAAGGACGGTACCCGATCCGCCAAAGAACAGGGAGTGGCGAATCGTTCCGTGCAGTTGGTCGACTCGACCGGAGCGGTGGTCGCCACGACGAAGACCGACCCGCAAGGGTTTTACGTCTTCAGCGTGCGTAACGGTCTCCGCACGGGTGACTACACCATCAAGGTGCTCTCGAGCGACGGTAGCAAAACCGAGGCGAGCAGCGCCAAGCAGTCCATCACGCGTGGCGACCAGTTCTTGGGTGGCGTGAATCTGGCGGTACAGGCGACCATCACCAAGCCGACCCAGCCCCCAACGGCTCCTCCCAAGCAGCAACAGCCGCCGCCTCCCAAGACTCCCCCAGCCATCAACGCTTTGGCGCTGAACCCCGCGGCCATCGATCAGTTAATGAAACAAAACTTGAATACAAAGAATTTACGACTGGGGTAATCTCTCCAAGCGTGGCTCATCATGTATGAGCCACGTCACGAAGTCGGGGAGAGCCGCGTTACCGCACGGCTCTCCCCGTTCGTTTTCTCAGATCAACTCGACTCGCTTAAGCACCGTCGGCATTGTGCCCTGTCGGGTGCAAGGCCGCGTTGCAAATCGTCACACACTTCGACTGTTGTTCCGGGCAGTCTTTCCAGGCTTGGTCGCAGAAGTCCGGCAGGTCGTTGAAGAACGCGCCGGCCGTAAAGGCATGGTGACCACTCGTGGCACTGTAGAAATAACTCTGGTCGACATTGGCGATGGCTTGCGCCACGTCGGCCAACTCGGTCACAACCGAGTCACGAACACTCTTCAAACCCACGATCACGCCCAAGACCAAGATGGTCATTACGAGCATGATCTCGGCGGACACAATTGCGCCGCTCTCTTCACTCCACAATCGCAGGATGCAACTCATAGATACCTCAACTTTGCGCGAACAGAATTTGAGTGCCAAGCACACCAACCGGGCGACTGTTCCGGAATCGCCGAGCGGCCTGCTTGAGAGGTGCGTGTCGAGTGGAAAACTCGAACGTCACGCCCTCTATCTCCGACGTTAATTGCGATCGCTCAAGTACAAACCGAAAAGACAGCCTGGCCCGCTAATTCCATGTGATCCGCGAGGCCGTTTGCTCATTCGATCGTTACAGCCGTTACGATCGATACCTTCTGGGCAACCTTTGTTGATGGCGTGCATCATGGCGTTGAAAAACGGCATCATTTCTGTCGCAAACCTCGACCATGTTCGTGCTCACGATTAAGAACCGAATCCCTGCCGGCTAGTGAGCCACAAATAATTGGCTCGTTGACGAATGCGCGGCTCTTAATCCTCAGATAATCGGCTTCGTAGGCCGAGCAACCCGAGGCCGGAATTCCCGGTCTCCCGCTGCTCAGCCTGTTCAGTTCATTACCTGAACTTCAATCAAGGGTCGCCGCATAGGGCTTCGCAGAGTGGGTTCCAACGGCCCCCTCCGTCATTAATACAGAAAGCAGCTGATGGACCAGGGAGATGCTTACTCGCGACTTCACGGCTGGAATCGTGGTGCTCTATTATCACGAGACGTCAGATAGAGCCTGACGTCTCATAGACGACTGCGCGGTTAGTGAACCCGGGTGACCATCGGATGTCTGGTATATTCAAGCTTCGCGTTGTTCGCTTCGGCCCATTCGCCGCGCAAACTTGAACAGGTTACTTTCCAGATCCTGCAATAATAAAGTACTGAAGTCTATCTAATGGGCGGCACAGGACTACTTCACTCCGACGCAAGCGGTTGTATCAACAACGACTTACAGCACGACAATAAATCAGGCGGTGCAGAATCCGGTGCAGTTGACCGCGATTCTGTCGCCAGTGAAGCAATCGACGCAGATTTGGCGCTGCTCGTCGAGCGGTGGCCGGCGCTGCCTGATACGATCAAGGCCACGATCATGATCCTGGTCCAACGCGGGCAAACGTAGCTTCGTGTTGATTCCAGTGCAGTGAAGACGGAGCGGCTAACCTGTTCGCACGGCTAACGGCAAGCCTGTGGTCCCCGCTTTGTGATGCCCTGCCCGACCGCTATCTGAACAGTGGATAATTTCCCCAGGGGGCCCCATCGGCCAGAAGTTGACCAGACCCGTAGGCCGCCCCCCGCCCCCTTCGAGCACGGTTACCCTTTATTCCCCGAAACTCGTTTTGGCTCACGGAGATTTAGCGATGCGAGAGCTGACAAGCCATGTCGTGAACGGAACAAACAATCCGTTGAAGATTGAGGTGGTTGACGATGCTGACTTTCTCGGTAACGAGTGCATCGACTATCGCTTTTGCTTACGGAATCAACAAGGAGAAGGGTATGATCTAGGGCAACTCAAGCTTCATTTTGGTCAATCAGGAGGTGCAGGAATTAACGGCGTTACGAATGAGGGTTTGTTGGCGGTCGTTGAAGACCGTCTTTTATGCCTCCAAGCTGGTACGTTTGCAACGCATGAAAGAGGAATCGCATTGATGAAGGTTCAAGAGGCATTAATGTGGTTACACAAGTGGACGCGCGACCAAATGGAGCGTGACGCTAAAGGGGCGAACAAGAAATAGAGCCCCAGGGGGCCCCTCGGTCCGACTTTGGCTAACGACAGTTAGCCCCGGGAATCCGCTTGGGCGCTAGACTCGCAGTTGCGCTATAGTAAGATGCGTGACTGAAAGGGCTTTGCCTGCTTTCAGCCCAGAGCATTTAAAAAAGCGAATCAACAATCAGAGGGCCGGTCTTATGGTTGCGCGCGTTCTATTTGTCTTGGCTGTTTTGTCAGTTGCGCCGTGTTTTGCGGATGTGCATGTTGGTGGTCACTTGCGCTACAACGGCTCCTGGGTCCAGCCGCATTTTCGCTCCCAGGCTGACGGCAACTTTTACAACAACTGGTCGACCTACGGGAACGTGAACCCGTACACGGGTACAGTGGGGACACGGCACTATCCGACGTACCAGCATTACTACTATCAGCCGTACCAATCGCACTACCGCGGCTACGGAAGGTGGTAAGGCGATGGCAAACACCGATGATTTTTCTTGGCGATGCTTCAAGTTTTTCGGATTGCTCTTCCTCGTTTACTGCATCTGCGTATCGAAGGAAACAGTCGATGTCAAATTGATCGCCAACGGGCTCGTCGAAGTGCGACACAATTCAATGTGGGGACTTGAGAGTGATACTTATCAAGTTCGTTACCAACGCAGCGAAGATTCAAAAAAACTTTTCTGCTGGGCGCTGGTGTCTGGCAAACAAACAATTCGTGAACTTGACTTGGAATACGAAGACCACCCATTTCCGTGGTCGCGAGATAGAACGCGGGATGACTACGAACGGGGATGGTGAGCGTAAGTGACGCTGACAATCCAGTGTCGTGAACTAACGTTGGAGCCATGAGTATGCCAGCTACTACCCCCACCCATTCGCTGTTCTTCAACGCTAGAACAACTCCTGAGAAAGCGATGATTTTATTGTCATCACACAAATCCCGATTATTTGTCAGTACATGAATCCTTTTCGTCCGGACAATAAATACGATGCTTGGCTAGTACGGCGACTACTTCGCTTCCTTGCGTTGCACGAAGAGCGTTGCCGGGCGTCTGTGGGCTCCGCACGAGACGAAGTGGCAAAGTCGGAAACCAAACGAACATACCAAGCCGACGGCCGTGGAAAATGGGCCCGGACCAAACGCTCAAAGGGATAGGGCGTAAAATTTGTTTCGCGTGCGCCTGTGATGCACCCGCGTGCCCGCGCGAAGCGTACCTCGCTCGGTGGGCTTCTTCGCTGCCACCCGCCTTCGCGTCGTACACCCCTCATTTTCCCGTACTCCGACAGGGGTTTGAAAACATCCTTTGCCACCGATACACTTAAAGGGTCTAGTTTCCCCAAACTACCCCGGGCAGGGTCGAACGATTCGACACCTATCGTTGCAGGGGCTCGCATGGATCCTGAACAGCTCGCACGCCAAGAGATCGACCGCCAGCTTGAGGCAGCCGGCTGGAAGGTTCAGTCTATGTCCGAGATGAACATCTCGGCCGGTTTGGGCGTCGCCATTCGGGAGTTCCCGCTCAAGTCCGGCTTCGCTGACTACTTACTCTATGCCGACGGCCGGGCGATCGGCGTCGTCGAGGCCAAGCCCGAGGGACACACGCTCACCGGCGTCGAGACCCAATCGAGCAAGTACACCGAGGGGCTCCCCAAGAACCTGCCCCATTACCATCTGCCGCTGCCATTCGCCTACGAGACCACGGGCACGGTCACCCAGTTCACCAATGCGCTCGAACCCGACGCCCGCAGCCGCTCGGTCTTCACGTTCCACCGACCCGAGGAGCTGCTCCGCCTCGCTAAGCTCGACGACCAAGTTCGCACGCTGCTGCGCAAGATGCCGCCACTCACCACCGGCGGCATGTGGCCCGTCCAGATCGAGAGCATCCAGAACCTCGAAGCGGCCTTGGCCGAGAACCGCCCCCGCTCGCTCATCCAGATGGCCACCGGCGCAGGCAAAACCTTCACCGCGGTCAACTTCTGCTATCGGCTCATCAAGTTCGCCAAAGCCAAACGCATCCTGTTCCTCGTCGACCGCAACAACCTGGGCAATCAAACGCTCAATGAGTTCCAGCAGTTCATCAGTCCACTCAACAGCTACAAGTTCACCGAAGAGTACAGCGTCCAACACCTCAAGGGGAACACGCTCGACCCGGCCGCCAAGGTCTGCATCACGACCATCCAGCGACTCTACTCCATGCTCCAAGGCGAAGAGTCCTTCCTCGAAGAGAACGAAGAGGGCTCGCTGTTCGAGACCGATCTGCCGTCAAGCCGTGAACCGCTGCCGGTCGTCTACAACGCTAAGATTCCCATCGAGACCTTCGACTTCATCGTGGTCGACGAATGCCACCGCAGCATCTACAACCTCTGGCGACAGGTGCTGGAATACTTCGACGCTTTCCTGATCGGCCTCACCGCCACCCCCACGGCGCAAACGATCGGTTTCTTCGGCGGCAAGCTCATCCAAGACTATTCTCACGATCGCGCCGTGGCCGATGGCGTCAATGTCGGCTACGACGTGTACCGGATCGAGACTGAAATCACCTCGGCCGGGGCTCGGCTGGTTCGCGAACCCGGCATCCTCGTTCCGCGCCGCGACCGCCGCTCCAAGAAAACGCGCTACGAAGAACTCGACGCCGATCTGCCCTACACCGCCAACCAACTCGATCGCGACGTCGTCGCCGAAAACCAGCTTCGTCTCGTAATTCAAACCTTCAAGGCTCGGCTCCCCGAGATTTTCCCGGGCCGTACCGAGGTCCCCAAGACGCTTGTCTTTGCCAAGAACGATCAGCATGCCGAAGATATCGTCCTGAAGATTCGCGAAGAGTTCGGCAAGGGGAACGACTTCTGCCAGAAGATCACCTCCAAGAGCACGGGCGACAAACCCGAGAACCTGCTCAAGCAGTTCCGCAACTCCTACAACCCGCGCATCGCCGTCACGGTCGACATGATCGCCACGGGCACCGACGTCAAACCACTCGAATGCCTGGTCTTCATGCGCAATATCCGCTCCCTCTCCTACTTCGAGCAAATGAAAGGGCGCGGCTGCCGGATCATCGATCCCGACGTGTTGCAAAGCGTCACACCCGACGCTCGGCACAAAACCCATTTCGTCATCGTCGACTGTGTCGGTGTCTGCGAAGATGTGAAGGCGGCCACCAAGCCGCTCGACCGCAAGCCGTCCGTCCCGCTCGATAAGCTGCTCAACCTCGTCGCCGCCGGCGCGGCCGATGCCGATCTGGTCTCAACCCTCGCTGCTCGACTGGCGCGGCTCGATCAGCAGGTCGAACCCGACCAGCGCGCCGCGATCGAACAAGCAGCCGGCGGCAAAGACCTCGCCACCCTCTCGGCCGAGTTGCTCCACAGCATCGACACCGACGCGACCAACCAGCAAGCGGCCGAGCAGTTCAAACTGTCTCCCGACCAAGAACCAACCGACAAGCAAATTGAACAGGTCGAGCACGACCGCATGCGGGCCGCGCTCAAGCCGTTCCACAATCCCAAGCTGCGCGACACGATCCTGGCCACCAAACGGGCCCTCGAACAGGTCATCGACGAACAAACGCCCGACCGTCTGTTGCGGGCCGGTTTCGATGCGGCCGCGTTGGAAAAGGCCAAGTCGATGCTGACCAGCTTTCGGCAATTCATCGTCGACCACAAAGACGAGATCGAAGCCTTGCAGGTCTTGTACAGCCAACCCTATCGCGCAGGGCTAAAGTTCCGACACGTCAAAGAACTGGCCGCCAAGTTGAATCAGCCCCCGTTCTATGTCGATCCGAATCGTCCCGAGTCGCTCAGCCGACTCTGGCAAGCCTACGAAGCCACCGAACCGCAGAACGTGCGCGGCAAAGGGGGCAAACAACTCGTCGACGTGATCGCCCTAGTGCGACACGCCATCGATCCACAGCGGCCGCTCGTCCCCATCGGCATGACGGTCGATGAACGGTATCAAGCTTGGCTCACTGAGAAACGGTCGGCCGGCGTAACGTTCACGGTCGATCAACAGAAATGGCTCGACGCCATCAAGGACCACATCGCCGCCAGCTTGAACATTGAACAGGACGACCTGGAAGAGGTCCCCTTCAACACGATCGGGGGCTTGGGCCGAGCTTACGAACTCTTCGGCGACAACCTCAGCGGCATCTTGGATGAACTCAATATGAGGTTGGCGGCATGAGTGAAGGGAATGAATTACCGAAAGGATGGGTACAGGTCTCCGTGGGCGAGATTGCTAGTTCTATTCAATACGGGCATACAGCAAGTGCGATAGACGATTCAGTTGGTCCTCGCTTTCTGAGAATAACGGATATTCAAGATGGTCAGGTCGATTGGCACATAGTTCCATCGTGTGCAATTCCGAAGAGCGAGATTCCAAAATATCGACTTGAACCCGGAGATATTGTCTTTGCTCGTACTGGTGCGACGACTGGCAAAAGCTATCTCATTCGAGACTGTCCGGTAGCGGTTTTTGCCTCTTACCTTATCCGCCTACGCATGAAGCAGGGAGTTTTTGCCCCCTACGTTCAAGCGTTTTTTCAGACGAGTAGCTATTGGCGACAAATCGAAGGAGGTAAACGGGGAATTGGGCAGCCAAATGTAAATGCAAATGTCTTATCGCAAATCACTCTTCCTCTTGCGTCTGAAAACCAGCAGCGCCGTATCGTCGCAAAGATCGAGGAACTGTTCTCGGACTTGGATGCGGGGGTGGCGGCGTTGAAGCGGGCGAAGGCGAATCTCAAGCGTTACCGCGCCGCTGTGCTCAAAGCGGCCGTCGAAGGCCGCTTGACCGCCGAGTGGCGTGCCAAGCACCCGCGCACCAAGCCCGCCTCGAAGCTGCTCGAACGCATCCTGCGTGAGCGTCGTCAAAAATGGGAAGCCGATCAACTCGCCAAGTTCGCCGCCGCCGGAAAATCACCCCCAAAGAACTGGCAATCCAAATACGTCGAGCCAACGCTCCCCAACACGACCGATCTGCCGATATTGCCCGAAAGCTGGAGCTGGGCGAGTGTACAACAGATCGGGTGTGTCCAGCTCGGGCGTCAGCGAGCACCACAACATCACAATGGACCGAACATGCGGCCATATTTGCGTGTTGCAAATGTGTTCGAGGATCGGATCGACATCAGTGATGTTATGCAAATGAACTTCACGCCAGACGAGTTCGAGACCTATCAACTATCCTTCGGTGACATTCTGCTCAACGAAGGACAAAGCATGGAACTCATCGGACGTCCAGCCATGTATCGGGACGAAGTTCCTGGAGCCTGCTTTACAAATACCCTGGTTCGGTTTCGGCCATACGACGGCGTAGCTGCAGACTACGCTCTCAAAGTGTTTCTGGCATATCTCAAGAACGGTCGGTTTCAGAGGATCGCCTCGATTACGGTCAACATCGCACATTTAGGAGCCGGGCGGTTCTCTGAAATCGAGTTCCCACTTGCTCCGTTGAAGGAGCAGGTAGCAATCATCGAAGAAGTGGACCGACATTTCTCGCTCATTGATGATGCAGAACGATTCATCGAAACGAGCCTCGCTCGCGCCTCTCGACTTCGCCAGAGCATTCTCAAACAAGCCTTCGAGGGCAAACTCGTTCCTCAAGATCCAGGCGACGAGCCAGCGAACGTACTACTTGATCGACTGCGAACTACAGTGCTGACAAATGACTCAAGTAGTATTGAACAACGGAAAAACACCAGACCCCGCACCTTACTTACCAAGGCACACAAGTCTTGAGAGCAGTAGGAGACAAACTATGGGACTCAAGAATCTGAAATTATCTGTACCATCGGGGAAAAAACCGACTGATCCGCTCGACATATTCAACAAGCTAACGCTGCGAGGGTCTATCGAAAACATCTGGGAGCCTCAAGCAGAGGCTTTGCGTGAATGGAACAAAGCAAGAACCGATTCGGATGTCGTGGTGCAAATGAACACGGGAGGTGGAAAGACTCTCGTTGGGCTAATGATCGCCCAATCTCTGCTCAACGAAATGAATCGTCGTGTTCTCTACGTCGTACCGAATAATCAACTCGTCGAGCAGACACTCAAAAGGGCAGCAGAAATCAACATCCACCCTGCCGCCCGTTACAAAGGGCAGTGGCGGAGCCAAGAAGAGTTTGAGGCAGCCGAGACTTTCTGTGTGACAAATTACGCCTCTGTGTTCACGGGCTTTTCAACATTTCGTAACAAGGGTGTCACTGCACTTGTCTTTGATGATGCCCATGTTGCGGAAGGAACTATTCGGGATCAGTTCACCATCAAGATTGCTTCCGGGAGTCAGTTGTTCAATTCGATTCTGACGCTCTATCGACCGCATTTTGCCAATACGATTGGTGCCACAAGACTGGAAGACATCACGAATGGCAATCCCAATACCCTGCTATTTGTGCCAATGTTTCTGGTCTGGAAGCACGCCTCCGAACTTCGCAAGTTACTGCTCGATGGAGGCATTGCCGGTGACGAGGCTTCCACTCGTTTCCCGTGGGATTATCTGGCAGATCATCTCAACCATTGCTGTGTACTAATCTCGGCAAATGGGGTCGAAATCAGCCCTCCGGTTATTCCTCTTCATTCACTCCCTTACTTCGGAACTGACGTTCGGAGAGTCTATCTCACCGCCACATTGCCCTCGGAAGCCTCGTTTGCTCGAACCTTTGGTTTGATAAAGCCGACGATAGTTCGCCCTGGAGGCAAGTCCGGTGATGCACAACGCCTTTTCGTATTTGCCCCAGGAGAGACCGACGAGGATCAGCGAAAAGCGGCCCTAAACTTGGTAACGAACCGTAAGGCATGTGTTATTTCGCCATCAACGACAAAGGCAAACCAATGGTCACCGCCCGCAACAGTCTTCGAGAAGGATAGCGGTAATGATGGTATCGAGGCGTTCTCGGCATCAAAGACTCCACAGTTACTTGGTCTCGTGGCTAGATATGACGGAATTGACTTACCAGGCGATGCTTGTCGAGTTTTGATTCTGGATCGTTTGCCCAGAGGTGAAGCGTTATTTGACCGATTTATTGACGAAGGCGTGCGAATCGACATGCTGCGACTCGGCCACACGGCAACTCGCATTGTTCAAGCAATTGGCCGTATATTTCGCAGCAATACGGACCACGGAGCCGTAGCCTTAGTCGGAACTGATCTTCAAGACTGGATCAGAAATCCATCCAACCGTGCGTTTCTTCCCGGCCTCCTCCAGCAGCAAATCGGTCTCGGTATTGAATTGGCGAGACAGGTCGCTGCCAAAGAAGTTACTTGGCAAGAACTGCTTGAAGGAGTTCTAACCGGAGATAAAGAATGGGACATGCTCTACAACGAATACGTGAGGCAGTTTAGCGTCACGGAGCGAGAAAATATGGACGATTGGTATCCCTCTATGTTGCTCAACGAACGGCAAGGTTACGCAGCAATCTGGGAAGGCAACTATTCAGAGGCAATTTCAATTCTCAATGGTCTTGCAAATCAAGCAGAGTTCAAAGATCACCGTCTAGCGGGGTGGTACAAGCATCTGGAAGGCGTGGCACATCTTTGTGCGTCGGATCAAGCAACTGCACTCCAAGCGTTTACCGAGTCATCTCGACGGCGGAATGAACTTGGTCGCCCTTCTGAACAACGGGACAAGATGTTCAAGCCGCCAAAAGTTGACTCAGTTGGCTTCCAGGCTCGTCAACTTGCGGCCGTTTATCGTAAGAAGCGGGTCAATATGTTGGGGGCAATTGATGATGTCAGATTGAACTTGATCTACGGTTCAAACACGGATGCCGCCGAAGAGGTCATGAAATTGCTCGGCAATTTACTCGGCCTCGAATCGACAAGGCCAGACTCTACAGAACATACCGGCCCAGATAATCTTTGGTGTGGAGAAGGAGAAATCGAAGCGTGGGGATTCGATCTCAAGACTGGAAAGTCAGCCGGTACCGAGTACACAAAATCTGAAATTGGGCAGGCACACGACCACATGAACTGGATGAAAAGTGAGAAACAAGGACGGCGATTCCGAGTTTCAATTGTCGGTCGAGAATTGGTGGTCTCAAATCAAGCCAATCCCGATTCAGCCTTAGACATCATCGACCTCGGTGGGGTTCAGGAACTCGCATCGAACGTCAAAAAAATGCTGGAGTCAATTGAGGCGGGTGACAAAAGCAATTTGGAAGACAGCTTTGAAGGATGGTTGCGGCACTACGGCCTCATTTGGCCGACTTGTGTCTTGGCCCTACCAAACAAGCGCGCAATTGAACTAAAGGCAGAATAACGGATAAGGGCGAATCGCATGGACCTTTAGGGAACTACACGAACCTCAAGATGCAGCATGGAGAAAAACATCCGTGAGTTCTGACTCTCAGAATATTGTCAATAAAGCCTGGAACTTTGCGCATGTATTGCGCGACGATGGCCTGTCATACATGGCCTACACCGAACAGATCACGTTTTTACTCTTCCTCAAGATGGCTGACGAACAGACGAAGCCACCGTACAACCGGCCGTCGATCGTGCCGGCCAAGTACTGTTGGGAAAGCCTACTCAAGCGGGATGGGGATGAACTCGAAGCCCATTACCGGCACATCCTCGAAGAACTCGGCAACAAGCCGGGCATGCTCGGCGAGATTTTTAAGAAGGCTCGGCCTGAGATTCAGAACCCCGCCACGCTGCGGCGGCTGATCGTCGATCTGATCGATGTCGAGAAGTGGTCGAGCATGGACGCCGACGTGAAGGGGGACATTTACGAGGGATTGCTCGCCAAGAGCGCCGCCGAGAGCCCCAAGGGGGCTGGGCAATACTTCACCCCACGCGAACTCATCAAGGCAATCGTCGATTGCGTGCAACCCACTGCCGACGACACAGTCTGCGATCCTGCGGCCGGCACGGGCGGGTTTTTGCTCGCCGCGTATGACTACATCGTCCGCAAGCAAGGCAAGACGCTCGACAAGGATCAGAAACGGCACCTGCGCTCCAAGTTCGCCAAGGGCTGGGAGTTGGTCCCCAACACGGCCCGGCTGTGCATTATGAACCTGTACCTGCACGGCATTGTTGCGGATCCCTGCCCGATCAAGTCGGGCGTCGACAGCCTGGCGAGCGATCCCGGCGAACGCTTCAGCGTCGTGCTCACCAATCCACCCTTCGGCAAAAAGAGCAGCATCGCCGTCGTCAACGAATCAGGCGATTTGGAGAAAGAGGACCAGTCTTACGAGCGGCAGGACTTTTGGACCTCGACCAAGAACAAGCAGTTGAACTTTTTGCAGCACGTCAAAACGCTGCTCAAGATCAACGGCCGTTGCGCGATCGTCGTACCCGATAACGTGCTCTTTGAGGGGGGCGCTGGCGAGACGGTCCGCCGTAACCTGCTCAAGCAATGCGATGTTCACACGCTATTGCGCCTGCCGACCGGCATTTTCTACGCTCAGGGCGTGAAGGCCAACGTGCTGTTCTTCGACGCCAAGCCAGCCCAGGAAAAGCCGTGGACCTCAAAACTCTGGGTCTACGACCTGCGAACGAACATGCACTTTACGCAGAAGACCAACTCGCTCAAGCGGTCGGACCTCGACGAGTTTGTCGACTATTACAAGCCTGAAACCCGTCATCGCCGCAAGGCCACCTGGGACGCCGACAAGAACCCCGACGGCCGCTGGCGCTCGTATGACTACGACGAGTTGATGAAGCGCGACAAAGCGAGCCTCGACATTTTCTGGCTCAAGGACAAGAGCCTCGAAGACTCCGACGACTTGCCCGACCCCGACGTGCTCGCCCAAGAGATCGCCGATGACCTACAAACCGCGTTAGAGCAATTCAGCGCGATAGCGAATGGATTGAAGAAGTAAAATCAACATTCAATGAATTTAAGTAAGCCATGAATTCCAGCAACCAAGCTGTACCTAGCATACTTCAAATATTGCGGAAGCTTGCAATTGACTGGTTTCACTACACGATTCCTCCAATTGAACGAAGTAGAAGTGGGAAAAAACGGCTACCACTTGAGCCACAGGAATTAGATAGATACCACGGCCACCCTTTTCCGAAGGAGTTGTATTGGGTTTCTCGTCATACGGGGTTTCGTGAGGAGGATATTTCAAAAGCAGCCAAGAAGGGCTTTAAGAGTGGTGGAAAATTAGTTAACGAGTTGTGCAGGGTCAATGACTGTGGGCTCAACGTAGAACGATGGAAGCATCTTTGGGTGGATTATCCTGTTATCATGCGAGAGATATGGCCCGATGCTTTTGAGCCAGATGCGAAGCAATTACAGAAGGGATCGCCTAAACCCAAAGGCGGTGGACAGCTCAATCCCAACCATGCACGCGACAAATGGATTTACGATCGTTGCATTGCTCGTGAACCGTATAAGGCAATCCGCACGAAACTTAACAAGAAGCCCAAAAGCTGGGAGCGAATCGAATCTGACACTGGCATCAGGGCCGCGGCGGTACGTTATGCGGAGCGAAATGGGTTACCCCTTCCAGTCGCACGAAAAGGGGGACGCCCCGTAACGAAAAAACGCCGTTAGAAAATACAAACAACATCGTGTTCGACCATGTTCGATCGTGTTCGGATTTAATCTGCCGCAAAATGCTTACAGTTTCGGCTTCACTCACTCATTTTGAATGGAGCCGAATCGATGAGTACAGTTTCGTCTGCCGCATATCCCGAACTTGCTTTGCTGGACATTCAGCAGGTTGCCGACCATCTTCGGGTCAGTGACCGTACCATCTTCTCGATCACTAAACGTGGCGAATTGCCTGCGGTCCGAATTGGCCGCTCGGTTCGATATCGCCCTGCCGACGTTGCCGCATACTGCGAGCGACTCGCTCAGGGGGGGGCAGCATGAGCACCCCAAACAAACAGGCCGGCTCGCGGCAGTCAGGGGGCGCTCATGGATAGTCCCACGAAGCCCATCACGAATACGCCTGGGCCCGAACAGCCGGGCTCGTTACTTGAGCAATTGGCTGCGATCGCCACCTATCGCATGCTGCTTACCCAATTGCGTCACCCCAATCACCCGGCGCTGTGGCAGCTCGCTCGCGAACGCACGATGCCCCATGCACGGAGGTATGCGTCATGAGCGACGGCTGGGTCAGTCTATTTCGCTCCCTGCTCACGTCAGACGTGTTTGCCGACGCGCAGGTTCTCAAGGTGTTCATCTGGTGCTTGCTGCGTGCCAATCACTCAGCAAGGGCCGTAACGACGACAACTGGGCGAGGTTCGACCGTGGTACAACTCGCCCCCGGACAATTCATCTTCGGTGCCCACGCCGCGGCCGAGCAGTTGGCAATGCCTAAGACCAGCGTTCAACGTCGAATCGAAAAGCTCGTGGCGATGGGGACCATAAAAATCGACTCGGGCAGCCATTATTCGATCGTAACCGTTTGTAATTGGGAGACTTATCAAAACAACGACAACGAAAGTGGGCAAGCAACGGGCAACCAACGGGTAGGCAACGGGCAACCAATGGGCACAAACAACAACAAAAACAACAATAACAATATCTCTTCTCGTCCGGCGCTTCGCTTCGGACCCGGTGACCGGGAGTTGGCGGAACATATCTGGGGCAAGGTGCACGCGCTGCAACCATCCCGCAAGGCCCCCAACCTAGAGCGCTGGGCAAACGATATCCGATTGGCCCGGGAAACCGACGGTCGATCCCTCACAGACCTTCGCGACCTGTTCGACCGGGCCCATGCCGATGCGTTCTGGCAAGCCAACATCCTGAGCCCCGCCAAGTTGCGGGAAAAGTTCGACGACCTCGACCTGAAACTGAGGAAACAACCCAATCATGCACGTTCAAATTCCGCTGGAAGTTCTCCGGCACGCGTCCGAAGTGGCGAGTACAGCGACCCTGCCTTGTTCCAGTCTGCATCGGCTGCCGTTAGTTCGTGAACACCGCCGCTTACTCCCGACCATTGAGCGATCGTTACGACTGGTCGACCCCGGTTTGCTCAAGGTGCTCGATGACCTTGTTGGCGGTCGCGCGCCGTGGCCGTTGCTGCTCTGGGGTAGCCCCGGACGTGGTAAGACCCTCGCCGCTTTGGCGCTATGTGATATCACCGCGACTGCTGCCTTCTGGACGGCTGAAGACTTGGCAACGTTCGTTGTGAGCCACGAACCCGGCGAAGTCCAAGGCGAGTTTGAGCACATTGGTAAGAAAGCCTTGGTCGTGCTTGACGAGTTGGCGACGCGCGAACGGTCGAGCGACTTGCATTATTCGGCCGTCAAGCGGCTGGTCGACATTCGTGAGCAGCGAGCGCACCGTGTTGCGATTTACATTAGCAACGTTGAGCCGGCCGAGCTGGCCACAGTCTACGATGATCGGCTGGCCTCGCGCCTCACCTGCGGCACGATCCTTGAACTCGGTGGCGTTGATCGTCGGAGGGCAGCACGATGAGCGAGTTACTCGAACGCGTACCGCCGCATGACAGAGAAGCAGAAAAGTCGCTACTCGGTTCGGTAATTCTCGACCCCCGTAAGCTCGATGATGTTTTGGCGATCATGCGCGAGCCGCAGGTGTTCCACCTGTGCCAGCATCAGCAGATTTTCAAGCAACTGTTGTCCATGAACCAAGCCGGCCAAGCACTCGACACAGTGCTGCTTGCGGAACGACTGCGAAGCACCGGCGAGTTCGAAAATATTGGGGGCTATGAATATCTGACGGAACTCGTCAACCATGTGCCATCGGCCGCGAATGCGGTCTACTACGCCCAGTGCGTGGCCGAGCATGCCCGCCGTCGATCTTTGATCCGGGCAGGGGCCGAAGCTCTTCGACTTGGATACGATCAACAGCATCCCCTCGACGAAGCGATCGCCAAGGTCGATGGTTTGCTCGATGGCATCGACACCAGCGCCGGAAGTGAACCGATCAAAGCCGAAGTTGCCGTATTCGAGGCGGTCGAAGTTTTGAATCGTCGCGTTGCAGGCAAAGAGCCCCCCGCTTTGTCAACCGGCTTGCGTGACCTCGACAACCTGTTGGGTGGTCTTCGCCCCGGCGAGTTGGTCATTGTCTCGGCTCGCCCCAGCATGGGCAAAACCGCCTTGGCATTGAATGTTGCAGATCACGTCGCTAACGGTGGTCAGCACGTGCTATTCGTCAGCCTTGAAATGTCCGCCCGTGAGTTGGTCGAGCGCATCATCTCGGCTCGATCGGGCGTGGACGGCCGGAACATCCAAGAAGGTCGCTTGCGTGGCGATGAGCGCCGCGAATTTGACCAAGCCGCGGGCGACATTCTCGGTCTGCCTCTCTGGATCGACACACCGAATCAAGCCGGCGTATTCGACATCGCGAGCAAGGCCCGCCGGTTGCACCGCAAGTACAAGCTGGCGTTGATCGTGATTGACTATCTTGGGTTCGTCACCGCTGACAATCCGCGCGATCCTCGACACGAGCAAGTTGGCAAAATCACGCGCAGCTTGAAGCGGTTGGCTCGCGAGTGTGGTGTCCCCGTTATGCTGCTTTGCCAGTTGAACCGCGAGACCGAAAAGGGAGGTGATCACCGGCCGAGACTTGGCCACCTCCGCGAGTCAGGCTCGATCGAGCAAGACGCCGACGTCGTGCTGTTCGTCCATCGCGAAGAGTATTACCGGCCCAACGAGCCCGACGTACGCGGTAAGGCAGAGATCATCATCGCCAAGAACCGCAACGGAGCAACCGGAACCGTCGAGGTGTTATGGCAGGCAGGTATTACCAAGTTTGGTTCGATTGCATGTGGATGGGAATTTGCCGCATGAAGACCAAGCGACCAAGCCGACGGCGCGACCCTCATGAGCTGGATAGCTTCCAACAGCTCGATGACAAGGCAAGTCAGACGACGAGTGTGCAGACATGCTGTGGGTCCGACAAACTGGACGCACAATCCGCCCCACAGATGCCTGACGACAGATTGACTCTGATAACACCAAGAGAATAATACTGGACAAATAGTCTAGCACTGTAGATAATCTTATTATGAGCAACAAACCGATAAAACCTCTGACCGATCAACTCCGCGACGCGATCGACGCGAGTGGCGAGACACGCTATCAAATTGCCAAGGCTACGGGAATCGATGAGAGCGCCTTGGGCAAGTTTTACAACGGGCAGCGTGGCGTTTCGGCAGATGCATTAGACGCTCTGGGCAAACACCTGGAACTCATCATCGTCTCACGACGCAAGCGAACGAAGAAAGGCAAGTAAACATGGCCAGCATTTCGACTGACTCTAACGGCCGCCGGACCATCCAATTCGTCGACATCGACCGCAAACGCCGTTCAATACGGCTTGGCAACGTGTCAACCAAGGTGGCGCAAACCGTGTGCACACGCGTCGAGGAACTCTTGGCGGCTAAGCTAACCGGAACACCGATCGACCGTGACTTGGCCAAGTGGCTCGTCGACATCGATGGCACGCTCCGCGATAAGCTGGCCAAAGTTGGGCTCACGAAGGAAGCAACCCAAAGGGTTAAGTTAGCAGCTTTCCTCGAAGATTACGTCAAGAGCCGGCGCGACCTTAAACCGGCAACGCTTATCGTGCTGGGGCACACCAAACGCTGCTTGTTACAGTTCTTTGGAGCGGACAAGCTGCTCCGTGACATTACGCCTGGCGACGCTGAACGCTGGCGCGTATGGCTGGGGACCGAGAGCAATGCCCGGGATAAAGATCGTGATGATTTGTCGAGCAACACAATCAATCGTCGCTGTGGTATTGCCAAGCAATTCTTTCGAGCGGCACAACGACGTGGGTTGATCGAAGCCAACCCATTCACAGACCTGTCGGCGGCCGTGCGTGGCAACCGAGCCCGGCAATACTTCGTGAGCCGAGCCGAAATCGATGCGGTGATGCAACAGGCCCCTGACATCGAGTGGCAGCTCATTATCGCTCTGAGCCGCTTTGGGGGACTGCGGCTGCCATCGGAACTACTGGCCCTGCGCTGGGACGACGTTGACCTGCCCGCCGGCCGTATGGTCATTCACGCCAGCAAGACCGCACACCACGAATCGTCCGGTATTCGGACCTGCCCGATCTTCCCCGAGTTGAGACCGTACCTTGAGGCGGCTTGGGACGCTGCCCCACCCCGTACCGAATTTGTTATCAATCGTTATCGTTCATCGACGGTGAACATGCGGACACATTTTCAACGGCTGCTCAAACGAGCCGGCATCACGCCCTGGCCAAAACTTTTCCACAACATGAGAGCCAGCCGGCAGACCGAGTTGCTCGATCATTTTCCGATCAAGGCGGTTTGCGAGTGGCTGGGCAATTCGAGCCCCGTGGCACTCGAACACTATGCCCAAGTCACGGCCGAACATTTCCAACTCGCGCTGCAAACGATTTCAGAACCGAAGGCGATAGTCAAAGCGGTGCAGAATCCGGTGCAGTTATCCGCCGAAACGGCTCGAATCGACTCGAAATGCGAAAAGTCAGCGCAACAAAAAACCCCGGTATTTCCGGGGTTTTCGTTATCTTTCGATACCCTTCAAGTGAAGGGGATGGGCGGCACAGGACTCGAACCTGTGACCCCTACCGTGTGAGGATAGTGCTCTAACCAACTGAGCTAGCCGCCCGATCATCCGACGCCAGTATACTGACGACAAGAGCCAATTTTAACATAACCACAATCGCAGGGTAGCCCCTGCAGCGGTCAGATTTTCCACTCAAAAGACAAACAAAATTCGACGACATTTGAAAGCGACCGACCATCCCCTAAGCCGGACATTCCCAAACGACAAGCTTGTTGTGACCGACCGCGTAGATGCGTCGGCCACTCTCGTCGAACTGCATCCCGTGCACGTGCATCGGCGAGCTGTCCTGAAACACGATCTTACCGGCGGCGAGGTCAAAGAAGGCGATCACTCCCGCGTAGCCGCCTCCGGTGCCGAGCAAAAAGCTCCCGTCGGGAGCGAAGGCCAACTGCTCGATCATTCCCTTGAGCTTGCCTTCGGTCTGTAGTTCGTGCAGCCGCTTGTTCGCGCGCCAGTCATAAACCTCGAGCCGAGCCGGTGCGTCGGGATGGTCGACGTTGCCGACTTTGCCCATACCGCCCACGGCGATCTGCGTCCCATCCTTTGAGAAGCAGAGTGAGCGAATGCCGCCGATCGAGTGTCGCCGCTGGTTCGGGTCCCAGGTGTAGACGCCCGCCGCCTCGAAGGTGGCTTCTTGCTTCCCGCTCTTAACGTCCCAGACGACAACCTTGCCGGATTTGTCGCCCGTGGCGAGCCATTTTCCGTCGGCAGAAAATGTCACGGCGTGCAATGTATTGGGATAGTGATGCGGAGTGATCGGGTCATGACCGCGCAGCTCATGGACGCGCTTGCCGTTGCTCGAGTCCCAGACTCGACAGATCATGTCGTCGGCGACGCTCGCGAGCAGCTTGCCATCGGGCGAGGCGGTGACGTTGCGAATGCGCTTGTCATGGGCGTCGATGCTGCGCACGGCTTCATGATCGGCGAGCTTCCACCACTTGAGCCGGGCATCGTAGCTGCCGGAGATCAAATGGTCGCCTGCGATGGCAACGGTCGTGACGTAGCTTTCGTGCGAACCGACTTTCTTCGCCTCGGGCTTGTCAACGGCGAGATCGATCTCGTAGACGTTGAAGTCACTGCTACCGAAGAACACGCGCTGCGAGTTGGGCACACGAGCCAAACCGAAGAGAATATCCTGGCGGGAAACGTCTTTGACAACTTTATATTTGGTGGGATCTAGCATGGGGCATAGCGCTCGGTAAGGCCTGGCGAGTTGACAATCGATCTTTGAGTAACGTTACGCCAACACATCGTTGATCGGCTCGGTGCCCGGGTCGGTGAGGGGGACCGGCCGCGCGCCGACATGGTATTCTTTCTTCGGATCGATGCCGACGGCCTTGTAAATCGTGGCGAAGACTCGGGCCGCGCCGACTTCGCCCTCGGCCACTGTTTGACCGTCAGGATCGGTCTTGCCGTAGACGCTGCCACCTTTGACGCCCGAGCCGCTGAGCGAGACGCTCCAAGCGCTGGCGAAGTGATCGCGTCCGAGGCCTTGATTGATTCTCGGCGTGCGGCCGAACTCGCTGAGGGTCACGACCAGTGTGTTGTCGAGCATGCCGCGATCGCGCAGGTCGTCGAGGAGCGTGCTCATGACATGATCGAGTTCGGTGACGAGTTCTAAGTGCGTTTCAAAGTTTTCGCCATGGCTGTCCCACCAAGCGCGGCCGACCTTGACGAACGGCACGCCGGCTTCGACCAATCGTCGAGCAACGAGGCACTGCTGGCCAAAGAGCGAGGGGCCGTACTTATCGCGCATCGATTGTGGTTCTTGGTCGATGTCGAAGAGCGTTTCGCTGGCCATCAGGCCGCGAACCCGCGAGTAGGCCTGGTTATGCGAGCCGACGACCGCTGTATCGCGGCCGCGCATAAATCGTTTGCTCAACATATCACGCAGTTCCGCGCGTTGATGATGATCGAGTTCGCTGATCGACTCTTGACGATGCAGATACTCGGGGGTCGAGCCATTGGTGAGAAACATGGGCGCGTATCGAGCGCCGAAAAAGCCCGAGCGTCCTACGGCGCTGCCGCGTCCTTCGGTCTGGCTGTAGAACGAGACGTAGTCAGGAACTTGGCTGTCGATGCGACCGAGTTCGCGCGAGACGACCGCCCCCAAGTCAGGAAATCGCACACTCGGTTCGTCGCGTCGGCCCAGTGACATCAAGATCGATCCACCACCGTGATCGGCGTTGCGTGTATTAAGCGAGCGAATGATCGAGGTGTAGTTAAGCCGGGCGGCCATCTTGGGCATCAGCTCCGAGATATGCACGCTCGGGATGACGGTCGGAATGCTGCGATAGGGTCCGCCCGTGGCGCGACCCGGCTTGGGGTCGAACGTTTCGAGCTGACTGGCGCCGCCGGCCAACCAGAGCAGAATCACACGCTTGTCCTGGCGCTTCAATTCAGCGGCCAGGGCCGGGTTCGTCAGCATGTCGAGCTGCGTCATATCAGCAGCCAATGTCGCCGCGCCAGCTGACACGGCTGTCAAGAACGAACGTCGACTCACCGAAGCGTGGTTGTCGTGTGACATGATCGGACTCACAAAGTTAAGTGCCTGCCGCGCGGCCGCGCCGCGACGGTCTCGGTGGCTAATAGTTGAAACGAAATTCGGCGCTGGTCAACAGTGCCCAAACGATCTGTTCGAGGGCATCTTGCTTGCGGTCGCTGCGCGCTTGCAGGTATTTGAGCATGGCCGTCGACTCTTCGGCATCGGGAGCGCGACACAGCACGCTCCAGACCGCCGTCTCGATTTGTTCCTTGGGGTCGGCCATCTGCTTGAGGCGTCCCAGTAGGCGATCGCCCGCGTCACTCAACAGATCCTTTTCGACCATCTCGCCGTTGCTGAACATGAGCGTCTCGCTGACGCTAACCTGGAAGTTATCGTCCGGTTGCGGGAATAACCCAGCCAGGCCGCGTGAGCTGCCGAGGATGCCGTTGAGTTTTTTCGTGATGTCTTCGGGCTTATTGCTCGCGGCGAAGGCTTGTGGGTCGGTCGTGGCGACACGCAACGAGTACGCGAACGGATAGGGACTTAATGGCCGTGCCTGACCGACGGCGAACGACGAAGGATGGGGCAAATCCCCTTTCTCCCAGCGGCTGCTACGTGAGTACGCCTGGCTGTTGACGAGCCCCTCGACGAGCCGACGCAGATCGAAGTTGTGTGCGAGCGTGTCGCGCGTCAGCCAGTCGAGCAGCTCCGGATGGCTGGCCGGATTGGCCGAGTGCATCTGATCGGCCGGCATGACCAGACCGAAGCCGAACAGACGTTGAATGACCCGATTGACGAAGGAGCGAGCAAACAAGTCGCGTCCTTCGCTTTGCAACGTGACTTCGACGAGCTTGGCGCGACGGCTGAATTTGGGAGCCGGTGGCGGCTCTTTCTTATCGGCTAATTTCTTGAGCAGCTCTTGTTCTTCCTTCTTGGCCTTATTGTCCGGCTCTTTCGCCTCGGGCTCGTCGATCACGTCGCCGCTGAGGAACATCAGCTTGCCTTGGCGTTGCTCTCCCTTGGGGGTTAGATAGCTCACCAGACCATAGTCGCGCTCGCCTATGTAACCGCCGTTCTCGTAGGTCCGCTGGAAGAACGATTTCAGCCCGTAGAAGTGATCCTGCTTCCAGTCGTCGACCAGCGGATGGTCGTGACACTGGGCGCACGAGATATTCACGCCGAAGAAAATCGAGCTGACATCGTTCGTGAGTCGATCGAGGTCTTTGGCCCGCAGCTTGAGAAACTCCTGGGCCTGTTTCTGCTCGGGGTCGCTGTAGTCGCCGGCCACCAAGTCGCGGAACATTTGGTCCCAGGTGCGCCCTTTGTCGAAGGCCTTGGTCAGGTAGTCGCGCAGGGCCCCTTTGCCGTCGGCCATTAATAGATAATCGAACTCGTTGATCTGGTGCTGCTTGAACTCGCTCGAGTCGATCAAGCGGCGGACGAGCTGCGTACGCTTGTCTTGGCCGGTCGAGGCGAGGTACGCCTGGACCTCGGCCGCTGTGGGAATGCGACCGATCAGATCGAGTGTCAACCGCCGCACCAGGATCGTGTCGGAGACCTGAGGTGCGATCGTCACCTTGGCCTTCAACAACGGGCCGTCGATGTAATGATTGACGACTTCCGGCAGCGGACGATCGGGCGGGAGCAATCCTTCGCCGCGCGCGTTGCTCGCGATCGGCGACAGAAGCACAAGCGAAACAACCGACAATGCGTATGTCGCAACGTAGCGCATGACAACTCGTTGGGTTCAGGCAGGTCAAGCGTGGGCGGGGACCGTCTCGGCGACGGTATGGGTGGGCGCGAACGCAGGCATGCCGAGTCGTTCTATCGAATCGCACGAGACACGCAAGCGCTGCCAGATATGTTATCAGCCCCAGAGACGCCGAGCTACAGGATTTGTGCGGCAAAATCCCCCGGAGAGCACCGGCTATAAGGCTCGTCGAGAGCAGGTAATAAATACCATAAGTCATTGCTGCGTTAGAGACTTATGAATAGCATCTCGATTGGCACCCGGCCTGGATCTCAGGGGCAATTCGAGGGTGATCGAAGGCGAGGACCGTCGCGTACCTCAGTTTTGCTTCGGTGGGGGTGGAGGACCGAAGGGCCCTCGACCCGGCGGAGGGCCACGACCCGCCGGGCCTCCACCATTGCGAGCCGTTGAGTGCTGGAAGCTCGGGTCCGGCGTCCCACGCATGTATCGCGGAATGAAAGGGAACTCGTCGCCGACCACATAGTAATACGTCGGCTGCTTCGCGTCGGGCGTCACTCCGGTGCGGCCATTGCACTCGTCGAGATCGCCGCTGCCGCTCACGTACTCGAAATCCTCGCCATAGGTGCCGTCGTATTTTCCGCCGGGGCCCGTCGTGCCGCCCGGACGCTGTCCGCGTTTGAAT
>CAYLYE010000061.1:13735-28122 GCA_964387325.1 uncultured Planctomycetaceae bacterium | reverse complement strand
CAAAACGGCATCAATACCGTCACCGGTGACCCGCGGTTACGCAGCGAGAAATTATGGCAGCTGGACCTGAATTTGCAGTGGAATTACGAGCACACCCGGGCTGGTTTTGGCGGCTATTGCTCCTGGATTCAAGACTACATTACCTTTGAATTGATTGGCCAAGGGATCGCCAATCAAAGGCAACTCAAGTATGTCAACACGGACCTCGCAACGTTAGCCGGTTATGAAGGTTATCTGGAACGAGACGTCAACCGCTGGACGACCCTCTACGGTACCGTGTCCTACGTCGATGGTCGCGATCGAACGCGGAACGGCAGTTTCGCTACCAAACCGGCGAACGGAGCCACCGCCAGCACGCGTGACCCAACTCAATCACGCGGCTTTTATGGTGGCGTTGCAGGCTCGTCAGCCGAGCCGTTGCCGAGCATCGTCCCCTTCGAGAGTCGCTTGGGAATCCGCTGGCATGATCCCACGCCGACACCGGATTGGTCGCTGGAGTTTTCGACGCGATTGGTTAATCAGCAGTATCGTGTGGCAACCAGCCTGCTCGAAACCCCCACGCCAGGCTTCCTGGTTCTCGATTTTCGGAGCCATTTGCGCCTGACCGATCGCTGGTTGGTCACGACCGGCGTGGAAAACTTCGGCAATCGCTTCTACCGCGAGCATCTCGATTTCCGCGCCCCGAATGCGGTGGGCGTGTTTCAACCCGGAGCCACGTTCTATTTTGGCAGCAGCATGGTCTACTAGAGTGCTCTACGAAGCGTGGTGAGCGATAAATTGCAGAAAAACAGCTATCCGGGTCGCCTCACAGGCTCTCATTGACTATCTGTGACGCTTCTTTCTCCAGCAGACGCAATTCTAAATTGTCGGGTGCGTTGAGTTGGATCCACTCCCGAGCGGTCATCAATGCCCGTCGGGCTTCGTCGGTGCGTTTCAAATGCCCTAAAGCAATCGCCAAGAGCAATGACTGCCGCGCATCCGAAGATTCACCTGCCGCAGTCAGTTGATCGATCGTATTTTGGTATTCGCCTTGTCGGAGCTTCGCCGACGCCTGTAGCAAGCGAGTTGTCCCGTTGGCAGGCAGAGCCTGATGGGCTTTCAGAATATTTAAGGCCCGGACAGGATTGCGCAATGACACGTCAGGAGCGTTTAACAATAGCCAGACTAATCGGTGTTGATAATCGACGGCTCCGGGAGACGCCGCAAGTTTTTCCCAAATCACAATCGCTTGCTGAAATGCCGATTTAGCAGCGTCAGCTCGGTTGATTTGCGTAAGTGCCAGTCCCTGTTGGTAATGCACATATCCCAGGCTGCCCGTCAGTTCGACTAACTCCGGAAATTCCTGTACAAGTTGTTCGAGTCCGGAGATGACCTTGGCCGACTGTTCATCGGCCAATTGAATATCGTTTTGACGATAAAGACTGGTCGCTACGTGCGAACGGGTGATCAGTGCCCGATGTCGATACTGCATCGTGTCTGGATGTTCGCTGGCCAACTTGTCGAACAGCTGGGAAGCGATGTCAAACGCTTTTCGGGCGGAATCGATGCGACCAAGATCGCGCTCGATGAGTCCCACGACGTCGTAACACCCCGCAACCTGTTCGACGTAGCGAGGCAATTGTGGGAACTCTTGTGCCAGCGATTCAATTCTCCGTTGCGCCTCAACGGCCATCGGCTCGGCGGCCGCGGCTCGATAAGAATCTTGCAGCGATTGCGCAATATCGAGTTGAGTCAAGGCCAATGACTCGCGATAACGGGGCACGTCGGGCAGTGCTTTGAGCAGCGCCCGGTAGTTCTCTGCCGCGTCTTGATAAGCTTGCTGCTCGGCCTCAATGTCACCACGTCGCCGCAGAGTCAATGCCAAGGCGATTTGAGACGCGGCACTTTGTTCGCGATAGGCGGGTTCGTCTGGGTAACGCACAACGACTAGTTCAATTTCACGAATTGACTCGGTAAGCCAATGTAGAGATTCATCCGCCTGCCCTTGCTGGGCCAGCAGGTCAGCCAAGGTACGCTGTGCATGTGCCAATTCCATTTTCAAGGGGAGGTTGTCGGCCAGTTGCTTCTGTGCATCGGCCAAAAGGGCGACTGCCTGTCGAGTCAGGCTTTCCGCAGCCGCATGTTGGCCGAGGGCCGACATGCTGGCAGCCCGATTGACCAGGATGGATCCCTGGATACGTTGTACTCGTCCGTCAGACACGAGCGATTCGAGTGGCGTCGCAGCCGCCTCGAATTGCAACAAGGCTTCATCATGTTGCTCGAGGTCAGCGAACAGCGTCCCGAGACGCAGTGCGGCGCTCGCTCGATCCAAAAGCACTTCTCGAAAGGACTCGTAGGAACTATCGAAGGTACTCAGAACCGTGAGGGCACCGCGATACGATTTCTCAGCTTGTTCCGTTTTGCCAAGTAACTTGTAAACATCGCCCACACGAAGTAGCGAACGACTACGTTCGAGTTCCAGAGCCGGATCGTCGGAAACCTCAGACGCGAATTGCGTGTATCGTGCAACCGCTTGTTCCAGCAGTCGTTGCCGAACCTGTTGCACACCCGGAAAGTTTTCCAACACGTCACTGGCACCCGTCAACCATGTATCCACGGCATCGCGCGCCTCGTGCAGTCGGCGGATGGCTTCCGATCGATGACGTTCTGCAACGCTTCTATGATGCTCAGATACATTGCGAGCGTGGTTGATTTGGACCGCCGCAAACAAGGCAACCACGGCAACCGTGAGAATGGATAGCGTACCGGCTACGGCCCAACTGCGGTGGCGCCGCACCCAACGCCACGAACGCTCCAATAGCGATTCTTGATAAGCGCCAACGGGTTCATCTGACAGCCAACGTTCTACGTCCTCAGCCAAGGCACCCGCTGAACTGTACCGCTGGCCTGGATCTAAGGCCATCGCGTGCAGGCAGATTGCTTCCAGTGGTCGAGCAATGCCGGGGTTTATCTGACGTGGCGGCGGGAAATTCCCGAGCATCACTTTAGCCAGGAGATTCTGTAGCGATTCCGGAGCAAAGGGCGGCTGGCCAGTCAGAATGCTATACAGCGTGGCCCCCAAGCTATAGACGTCACTCGCAGGACCGATTTCATCAAGCTGACCGCTCGCCTGCTCTGGGCTCATGAACTGGGGCGTGCCCATCGCCGAGCCATACTGCGTTTCCATACCGACGCTGTCGCCACTGAGCGTCAAACGTATCGGTGGCGAGGTCGATACGTCGGACCGCTCCGACGACGGAGTATGGATTCTTTTTGCCAACCCCCAATCCACGACCAGCGTTTCTCCGTATTCACCAAGCATGATGTTGTCGGGCTTAATGTCACGATGAATGATTCCTCGTGAATGGGCATAGTCCATGGCCTGACAGACATCGACGAAACGCCGCAACAGTTTGCGCAGTTCAAAATCAAACGAAGCCTTCGTGACCGACGAAGTCACTCGTTGCAATACTTTCTGCATGCTGGTGCCATGAATGAACCGCATGGCATAATAGGGACGACCATCCGGATAGGCCCCTAACCCATAAACGGGCACAATGCCGGGATGTTCCAGCTTGCCGGTGATCTCGGCCTCAATTAGAAATCGGTAACGGGCTTCCGAGCGATCTGCGTATTTGCTACGAATCTCCTTGAGCGCGACGTGACGGTCGAGTTCTTGATCGAGGGCTACGAACACTTCACCCAAACCGCCCTGGGCATGCGATCGAAGGGCTCGAAAGCGACTCCATTGAGCTGGCTTCAACGGCAAATCGAACGTTTCATCTGACGGTTGTGAATCAAATTCAGCTGTCGGAATCACCGACGACACCAGCAACGTCTCCAACTCGCGACGCAAGTCTTGCAAATGGGGAAACGCATCGAGGCTCTGCACCAAGTCGTTGTCATGAGCCGCGATATGACTCTGGATGGCCTCCTGGATGTGGTCATGGATGGCCGAAGTAATGAGCCCGAGTTCGTACATCTGCTCGCCGATAGGGCCCGGGGCCTCCGTGGGGCGATGCGATAAGAACTCGTGCAGCATCTCGCTTGTGACAAGCTGCCGATCCACAGCCAACAGTGACCAGAGTAGCGTCCACTCGACACTCAACGTGGCAGTGACAGGTATCTGGCGATTGGCAACGCCCGGCTCGCCGGCCGGCGAGCGTACTTGATGAGCAATCGTACTTAACGGATGGTGTTGCTTCACCGCGTCAGCAAACAGCGGTTCTATCCAGCCAGAATCATCGGGGAAACGTCGGACATATTCATCTATCTGCAGTGCTTCTCCTTGCCGATAGCGATAGTCCAACTCAAGCAGAATTAGTTCCCTGAGAATAGTCGTGCGCTGTTCGCGAAATCCAGGTCCATCAAGATACTGCTCAATCGAGGGGGCCTTACCGTTTCGCAGCGCTGTTTCAAATTGATCATAAAGCTGCTCCAAGGCAGCGCCGATACTGGGCAAACCGGTAGGTAGAACGGGTTCACGATGCGTCATCGGTTGTGTTTTGTCAGCGTAATGCTTAGTCGTTCAAATGAGTTTTACGCGACCACGTTTCACGGATGCGGGCCACTTTCCGTTCGACGGTACGCACGGCACAGTTTAGTTTGTCGGCCACTTCTTGGTCAGTGAGACCATCCATCTTCCAGATGGCGATCTGGGCCAAGGTATCGTCCTTCAGACCGGCGAGCATTCGCTGTGACTCTTCCGCTACCAGCAGCGTCAAGTCTGGCGCGAGCTCGTTTCCTGACACAGCATTCATTCCCGGATTGAGCGATTCACCCGGTTTCCCAAAGATCGACTCGCCACGTACGTCGCCACCACCGCGCTTCTGGCGACGGTCAAATCGCACGTAATCACGCACCAGAACTCACATTGACCGAAGACGAAAAGGAAGTGACTATCCCAGGCTATCAGGCGTGATCGCCATCGGCAACCGTGGCGCTGCGAATGAGTTTGGTGGGGACTTGGAAGTCCCCCCGCAGCAGCCTGCGGATTCCCTGGGATTTCAACCGTTCGACGCGTGTAAAAGATGCCAGGATGACCAGCGCGTAACTGGCCATCCTGGTTCTCATCTCGGATTGGAAGTGACGGTTAATATTACTCCGTTAAGTGGTCTTGGCGAATTTCGTCGTCGATGGCAAGATCGCGGGCATGGATGCACGGAAACTGACGAAACTGCGTAAAGACTTGGCGTCGTTCTTGGACGAGGTCGTGGGGACGTTTGGCAACGCACGCCGCCGACGGTGGTGTGAGACGTACCTACGGGGAGTGCTATTGGATGGTGGGCGTAAGAGCATCGAGCCGATGGCCACTCGCTTGCAGAAGATCGAGTCGGGTGCGGAGGACTATGAGCAAGCGCTGCAGCAGTTTATCAACCATAGCCCCTGGGATGAGCAAGCGGTGCTCGACGGCCTGCAGCGGTGGATCGGCCGTAAGTTCGGCGAACAGGGATACCTGATCCTCGATGACACGGGCTTTCCCAAGCAGGGAACGCACTCCGTCGGCGTGGCGCGGCAATACACGGGCACGCTCGGCAAGATCGCGAGTTGCCAGGTGGCTGTGACATTGCAAATGGCCACGTCGCGAGCCGTCGTCGGTCTTGACGCCAAGTTGTATCTGCCTCAATCGTGGGTCGATGATCCGCAACGAATGACGAAGTCGGGCGTTCCGGAAAGCGTCGGTTATCAGCCGAAATGGCAACTGGCCCTGGCGATGTTGCGTCGCGCGCAAGCCAACGGCCTGGGCGGCATCGTCTTGGCCGACAGCCTGTTCGGCACGGTGACCGAGTTTCGACAAGCGTTGGACGCAGGGAATCTGAGTTATTGCGTGGGAATCGATTCGACATTAAAGGTGATCGCCGCCGATGCCGATCTCGGACCGGTCCCGAAGTATTCCGGCCGAGGTCAACCTCCGAAACTGCCGTTACAGGTCCGTCGCGGAGCCAAGTCGCCGAGTGTTCGCGAGTGGGCGATCGGACGTGCGGCCGACTTCCGACGGGTCACCTGGCGCGAGGGAACGAAAGGCAAGATGCAGGGCCGTTTTGCCGCTTGGCGCGTTCGACCTGCCCACCGTCTCTCCGCCGGCAAGGAACCGCTCGCCGCCTGTTGGTTGTTGGTCGAATGGCCCGAGGATGTCGAACATCCGGCCAAATACTTCTTCAGCAACCTACCGGAAAAGACGAGTCTGAAGCGACTGGTCGCCACGGCCAAAAGCCGCTGGTGGATCGAGCACAGTTATCGAGAGTTAAAGGATGAACTGGGGCTCGATCACTTCGAGGGGCGTTCCTGGCGCGGTTGGCATCATCATGTGGTGCTCGTACTCTTGGCCTACGCCTTTCTCCAGGAGACACGGCGGCAGCGCGATAAAAAAGGGGCGTTCGCGTGACGCTGCCTATGCTGCGCGAGCAACTGCAAGTCTTCTTGGCCTGTTGGTGCGGCCGTTGTCTTCTCTGCGGACAAGTCGTCCCCGAGTTCCTCGCCGCACAGCCGCCGTAGTTAACGGAGTAATATTAACAGCCTGTTGATTTTTGCCCGGGGCGCTATGCTATCTACGAATCGTGATTCTGGACGATGAGGAAGAAAGAACTCGGACTATGGCGATGGGTAAACGCAGGCCGCGTCAGGAGTCGCTTTTTGTGCTGACGGCGGAGTTGGCCCGCTCGCCGAGCCATCCGTTCTATCGCCAACTCAATGCCCTGCTGGTGGCCGCCGATTTCGATGGCAGGATCGAAAACCGTTGCCAACCGTACCACGAATCGGCAGACAAGCCGGGCCGCGAGTCGATTCCGCCGGGGACGTACTTTCGCATGCTGCTTATCGGCTACTTTGAATGCCTCGATTCGCAACACTGCATCGCCTAGCGTTGCAGCGACAGCCTGAGCTTACGTGAGTTTCTCAACTATTGGCCCCAGGAAGCGACCCCCGACTACTCAACCCTCTCGCTGACCCGAAAGCGTTTGCCGAGCGAGGTGATTGACGAGGTGTTTCAGTTTGTCTTAAAGATCGCCGACGAGAAACGACTCCTCTCGGGCAAAACGGTCGGTGTCGACTGCACGACACTCGAGGCCAACGAGGCCATGAAGAGCATTGTGCGTCGTGACACGCGAGAGAACTGGAAGCAGTAAGTGGTGCGGTTGATGCGCGAAGAATGGGTTATCGAAGAACAGGACGAGCCGACCGACGAAGACGTGCGGCGCTACGATAAAGGTCGTAATAATAAGCGTGTCAGCAACGAGGAGTGGAGGTCGGCCAGCGACGAAGAAGCTCGTATTACCCAGCTCAAAGATGGTCGCACGCACTTGGCCTACAAGGCCTAACACGTGGTCGATCTGGAGAGCAATTTGATCTTGGCGGCCGAGATTCGTCCGGCTGATCATGGCGATGCACAAACGCTGGTCGACAGCGAGGTCAGCGTACCTTTTCGCTAGCCCGACCGCCTTCTCGATCACCGGCAAATGCTCATAAGTCCCGTCGCCCGCTAATTTACCGCGTTACGGCCCCGACCTATAATGGGGCTGTAACCAAGGAGTAAACCGTCATGCCGATCACGTTCCGAATCTCGTCCTTATCGCTGCTAGTGTGTTGGGTTGTTCTCTTCACAGGCAACCCCGCCCCAGCTCAGACGACGAAGAACATCGCACCGGTCGACGAGAAGACGCGGTTGAATAGGGCGCTCGTCGATGCCGCGTCCCTAGGCAAGCTGGAGACGGTGAAGGAATTGCTCAAGCAAGGCGCGGACATTCACTACCGCGATCCGACCGCCAACGGCAAGACGCCGCTCACACGCTCAGTCCTGGCCGGACAGTTCGAGGTGGTGAAGTACCTGCTCGCCAACGGAGCAGACATCCACTACCCCGACGGCTCAGGGCGTTACCCCATCTACTTCTGTTGCATCGGTAGCAACGTAGAGCTACTGGAGTACCTGCTCGCCAAAGGGGGCAACCAAGATCTCAATCGCGGACCGTTTCCCATGCTCGTATCGTTGTGTGACCACGGACAAGCTTTGCCGGAGTTCATTCCGATCTTGATCAAGGCGGGAATCAACCCCGATGAATTCAAGGGGCCTGTGACGGCGTTGATTGCCGCACTGCAACTCGATCCCAAGGTTCGCAAGCCGGAAGTGACCCGCTCGTACGTCAAAGCGCTGATCGAAAACAAGGCGGATATAAACCTGCCCGACAAGAGAGAAAAACTGACGCCCCTGCAATGGGCGAAGAAGCGCGGCGATCAAGAGGTGATCGACATGTTGGTGAAAGCCGGTGCGAAGGAGTAGTTGCTCTCCTCGTGGAACTTTGTCATGGACATGGGTCGAAGATTACGCGATTGCATGAGGGTGTTAACGCCGGTCTGCCCACGCACCGGGTGGAGTTTCGTGTTGTCGCTCGCCTGGGTGCTATGCGGCTACGAATTGCATTTGCTTGCCGAGGACGACATAAAACGCACCGCTGCCGATCCGGTATACGCCGAGCGTGTTCGCCCTCTGCTGCAGAAGTATTGCTTCGAATGCCACGCTGAAAAAACGGCGAAGAGTGACCTGCGTCTCGACACGATCCCCTTAGATTTCCGCACCGAACGCACCGCCTCCGCCTGGAAAGAAGTAGTGAACCGGGTCGTCGACCGTTCCGAAAGCATGATGCCACCCGAGGGGAAGCCCCGGCCCTCTGTGGATGAAATCGCGAAGCTTCGCACCTGGATCGAAACCAAATTTTCCGCCGCAACCGCCGCCGATGCGGCCGCGCAGAAGGCGGAAGGTCGGTCGCAACTGCGTCGCCTCAACCGCGTCGAGTACGACAACACGCTTCGCGACCTCTTGGGAATCGATGTCAATCTCAAGCTGCTGCTTCCGGACGACGACTCGATCTCCGGTTTCGATAACGTCGGCTCAGGGCTCCAGATTACGCGGATCCACCAGGAGCGTTACCTGGAAGCCGCCGAGACGGCGCTGAACACGGCGATCGTGCTCGGCCCCCGCCCGCAGTCTTCTACACGAAAGTTGACGTTCCGTGTAGATAAGGGTGCGTACCCGCCACGGATCGCACTGGAGAATGATGCGGTCGTCTTCTTCACGTCCGCCGTGGCAGAGTTGCAACAATCGCGAGTCCCGGCGGCGGGCCGTTATCGAGTTCGCATTTCCGCGCAGCCCTATCGAAACGAGGGTCGGCCGCTGGTCGTGTTCATCAACTGTGGCAATCCGATCCACCCCGACGAACGTTATTGCTCCGTCGCCGGCGACAGGCCGACGATCCTCGACTTCACGGCACAGATGGGCGCAGGAAACACGGTTCGCATCGCTCCCTACGGCTTCGGCCAGATCTACATCCGCGACCTCGCCGCTTACCAGGGCCCCGGCTTGCAGGTCGACTGGGTCGAAGTGGAAGGCCCGCTTACCGACACTTGGCCGCCGGCGAGCCATCAACGACTTCTCGGCAACGTGGACTTGCAGAAGGCTACGCTAGCCGAGGCCGCGCAAGTGCTGCGCACGTTCATCCCGCGCGCCTTCCGCCGGCCGGTGCCTGACGAGAAGTTGCAGAAGTACGTCGCCTTTCTGAACACCAAGGTAACGAACGAAAACTGCACCGTCGAAGAGGCCCTCCGTCAGGCGTTGACCGCCGTCCTTTGCTCCCCGGACTTTTTGCTCCTGCACGAAACCCTCGGCCCGCTCGACGATCACGCCCTGGCATCGCGACTTTCGTACTTCCTCTGGCGATCGATGCCGGACCAGCCGCTGCTCGACCTGGCAAGCCAAAAGAAGTTGCGGTCGCCCGAGGAGCTTCGGCGCCAAGTCGAACGCATGCTGTACGACCCACGAGCAAGTGCGCTCGCCGAGAATTTCCTCGGCCAGTGGCTCGGCCTGCGGCAAATCGATGCGACCTCGCCCGACCGTGTTCTCTATCCCGAGTTCGACGAGTACCTGAAGTACTCCATGCTCCAGGAACCGCAACACTTCTTCGAGGAACTGCTCCGGGACGATCTGCCGATCGAAAACCTGATCGACTCTGATTTTACGATGCTTAACGACCGCTTGGCCAAGCACTACGGCATCCCCAGCGTTGAGGGCCCAGAGTTTCGTAAGGAGCAGCTACCGCCGGAAAGCCCTCGCGGCGGTGTGTTGACGATGGCTGCGGTGCTCAAGGTAACGGCCAATGGCACCGTTACTTCGCCAGTGCTGCGCGGTGTCTGGTTGCAAGACAAGATCATGGGCCAGACATTGGAATTGCCTCCGAATCTGATGGTGGCGGCCGTCGAGCCCGATATTCGCGGGGCGCTCGACATTCGCGATCAGTTGGCCAAGCATCGGACGGTCGCCCAGTGTGCCTCCTGCCATCAGAAGATCGATCCGTTCGGCTTCGCGCTGGAGAACTTCGACCCCATCGGCGGCTACCGCACCCACTATCGCGCGCTGGGCAAGTTCCCGAAAGCGCCGGTTACGATCTACGGCAAACCGGTTCAGTATTCACCGGGTCTGCCCGTGCAGGCGGGGGACGTAATACCCGGCGGCAAACCGTTCAAAGACGCCGACGAGTTCAAGCAACTCCTTCTGGACGATCCCACTCCGTTCCTCCGCACGATCACCGAAAAGTTACTCGTGTATGCCACAGGTAGCCCGGTTCGCTCGGCCGATCGCGCCGCGGTCGACAGCATCCTTCGCCGCGTACACGAGAAGAACAACGGGCTGCGGACGCTGGTCCACGAACTGATTCAGAGCGAATTGTTCCTCGCCAAATAGAGGCCCTGATCCATGAAGCGTTCCTCCGTCACACGCCGTCGATTTCTGAAGGCCACCGGTGTCTCGCTGGCGCTGCCTTGGCTCGAATCGACGGCACCCACGGCCCGTGCAGACCAAGCCGTCGTGCCGCGGCGACGCATGCTCGCGATCATGTATCCGCTCAGCTTCCACCCGCCCCAGTTCTTCCCCGAGCAAATCGGCCGCGACTACGTGCCGACGCGCTACCTCAAGTGGCTGGAATCCTATCGCAACGACTTCACGGTCTTTTCCGGTCTCTCGCACCCGCGCGTTGCGCAGAGCCACGCCGAAAGCGAAAACGTCTTCCTCACCGGGTGCCCGGTCGAAGGCCGGATCGGCGGCGCGGTCGCCATTCGCAACACGGTCTCGCTCGATCAACTGGCCGCCGCCCACATCGGCAGCCAAACGCGATTTCCCACCCTCAACGTCGGCAACCTTTCGTTCTTGCCATCCGGCGGCAAAGTACCGGGCATGACCAAGCCGTCCGAGTTCTTTGCCAAGTTGTTCTACTCGGGCAACGAAGCGCAGCAGAGGGCCCAGAAACGCCGATTGAAGAACGGCCAGAGCATTCTCGACTTGGTCGGCGATCAGGCCCGCGACATGCAGCGCGGCCTACCGACGCGCGATGCAGCCAAGCTCGAAGAATATTTTTCCTCCGTCCGCGAAGCGGAGCAGCGGCTGACCACGATTCTGGAGTGGGAAGACAAGCCGAAACCGAAGCCGGACGCCCCTGCGCCCGCGGATGTTTCGCAGCGAGAGAAGCCGTTCGATTTCCTGCGTGTGATATACGATCTCGTGGTGCTGGCGCTACGACACGATTCCTCACGGCTGATTACGGTGCATGCCGGCTTCATGGGCACGCAGCCGCTCTTCGACGGCACGACGATCGACTACCACAACCTCTCGCACCACGGCAAGCTGCCGGAGAACCTCGAGAAACTGAGCCGGCTCGAAGACGAAAGCATGAAGACGTTCGCCCACCTGTTGCAGAGCCTGACGGAGACGCAAGAAGAGGGCGAGCCGCTGCTCAATCGCACGATGGTCATGCTCGGCAGCAACCTAGGAAACTCCAACACGCACGAGACCACAAACCTGCCCGTCCTCCTGGCCGGCGGAGGTTTCAAGCACGGCCGGCATCTGGCGTTCAATCGCGAAAACAATACGCCCCTGTGCAACCTCTACGTCTCGATGCTCCAGCGGATGGGCCTGGAAATCTCGTCGTTCGGTTCGAGCAAGGGCACACTCACGGGGCTCGAATTCTCGTCAACCTGAAGACTCACATGAGCTCGGTCCCACCGAACCCGACACAAATTTCAAAAATCTCAACTATCCCGCCTCAGTATTGCCAGTTTGTGGGCTGATTCCGCTTCCTTCACTTGCTCTCATCAATGACCAGAAGCAGTGTGTGTAATAGCGATGGAACATCCATCACCAGAAAGGTTTACGGACTCGATTGAGTAGGTATCCGTTCTGAGCCGCTCATTCAGAACACGGTCCGAACCGATGCGGTTGGAAACGAGTGACAGGGGCACGCTCGCCCATCGAAAAACAGCGTAGGGCCGCACGAAGTAGCCTGACGAGCAGCGGTGAGGCTCCGGCGCAGATTCGCCGCGACTCCGGCCCGCAGGGTGTTGTATTTGCGGGATAGTCGTTCCAAAGGTTGCGTGCCCCCCCCATTCTGGACATACTAGCTGGTCGTTTGCAGGGGTAGGTCGACGGGCGGCTTCCCCCTGCACGTGTGGAGAGGGTCTGCCATGTTTGGCTCGCGGCCTACGGACCGGTTGAAAAGCCTGTCCCGAGTGCGTGTTGTTGCATCGCGTTACCGCTCGCTGGGATTTGAACCACTCGAAACGCGGGCGCTGCTGAGCGTCTCGCCACTGGATCCAACGGCCGTGTCGGGCAAGTGGTTTGCTCAGCAGGCGTCAGCGGCACCGATCCCGTATCCGACCGATTTCGTTGGTCCGCGCGTGGCCACCACGGTGGAAATCTATGGCCCCGCCACGGGTGAATGGATCGTTCAATTCCAACCGGATGTGGCGCAGTCGCTGGTGAGCGTGGCGGCTGCTCAGCAGCCATTCAACTCCTTGCCCTATCACTATGAAGTCAAGCGTGGGCTGGGAGCGCCGGGCTTGGTGGTGGTCGACAGTTATGGCATTGATCCGACCACGGCGGCCGCCACGCTGCGCAGCCTGTCATCCGTCTCCTATGTCGAAGCCAATGGCCGCATCAGTGGCGAGGCAACGCGACAGACCCCCAACGATCCGCAGTTCAGTCAACTGATCGGCCTGGATAACAACGGCACCATCGTTGGCACGAACAACGCCGATATCAACGCGCCTGAAGCCTGGACGATCAGCACGGGCAGTCGCAGCGTGGTGGTGGCTGTACTCGACTCGGGCATTGATTACATGCATCCCGATCTAGACGACAATATCTGGACCAACGCGGGTGAAGTCCCGGGGGACGGGGTCGACAACGACGACAACGGCCTGGTGGATGACTTGCATGGCTACGACTTCCACAACAACGATGGCGATCCGTGGGATGACCACCGCCACGGCACCCACGTAGCCGGGACGATCGGAGCCGAGGGAGGTAACGGCGTGGGCGTCACAGGGGTCAGTTGGAATGTGTCGCTGCTGCCGGTCAAGTTCCTGGATGAGAACAACCAGGGGAGCACCGAGGATGCCGTGGCGGCAATCCGCTACTTGGTGCTGCTCAAGACCAGCGGCCAAGCCAATGTCGTGGTGGTCAACAACAGTTGGGGGACCACCGAGTACAAGCAATCGCTGTATGACGCCATCGCCACAGCCAAAGCGGCTAATATCCTCTTCGTGTGCGCCGCGGGCAACGGCGATGCGCTGGGCAACGGCATTGATCTGGATCAACCGAATCAGAACTTCTACCCCGCCACGCTCGGCTTATCGAACATCATCAGCGTGGCGGCCAGCGATCCGTATGATCGCTTGGCGCCGTTTAGCAATTATGGCGCAACACGGGTGGATATCGCCGCGCCCGGCGTGGGCATTCTAAGCACGTTTCCGAACTCGGCCTACGCCACGCTCAATGGCACCAGCATGGCGACACCGCACGTGAGTGGCGTCGCCGCCTTGGTATTCGCTCAGCACCCCGACGCCACGGTCGACGAAGTCCGCAACGCCATCCTGCAAGGCGCCTATACCATCCCCAGCCTGCAAAGCCAAATCGCTGATGGTCGACGCCTCGACGCTACCGGGGCGCTCTACGCGAGCACGTTCGCACCACGGTCTACCTTATCTCAGAGTTCGAATATTGCCGAAGCTTCAACGCGAATCGTGCGCGACATTAATAACCTGCCAGGTAATGGTGGGGTGACATCACTAGTCAACGTAAATGGGACAGTCTATTTCAAAGGCTACAACAATCAATATGGTTACGAGTTATGGAAATCTGATGGAACAAGTACAGGCACATTTATGGTTCGCGACATTACTAAAGGAAATTTAGGGGCGAATCCGGATTCCCTGACGAATGTGAACGGGATATTGTATTTCAAGGCCTATGATGGGACAAACGGTGCTGAGTTGTGGAAGAGTGACGGCACCTGCGCGGGGACCGTCTTGGTCAAGGACATCGCCCCGGGAGCGAGCAGTGCTTATCCGTATTCCCTGACGAATGTGAACGG
>CAYLYE010000061.1:0-13635 GCA_964387325.1 uncultured Planctomycetaceae bacterium | reverse complement strand
ATCGCCCCGGGAGCGAGCAGTGCTTATCCGTATTCCCTGACGAATGTGAACGGAACATTGTATTTTCAGGCCTACGATGGGACCACCGGACGCGAACTGTGGAAAAGTGACGGCAGCAGCGCGGGGACCGTCTTGGTCAAGGATATCGCCCCGGGAGCGAGCAGTGCTTATCCGTATTCCCTGACGAATGTGAACGGAACATTGTATTTTCAGGCCTACGATGGGACCACCGGACGCGAACTGTGGAAAAGTGACGGCAGCAGCGAGGGGACCGTCTTGGTCAAGGACATCGCCCCGGGAGAGAGCGGTTCTTATCCGTATTCCCTGACGAATGTGAACGGAACATTGTATTTTCAGGCCGATAATGGGACGAACGGTCGTGAGCTTTGGAAGAGTGATGGGATTAGAAGTGATACTACGTTAGTATGTGATATTAATAACGGCGTTTTTGGTTCCTATGTTAATAGCATAGCCAATGTTAACGGGACGCTGTACTTTCAAGCGAGCGACGGACTCAATGGCACTGAGCTATGGAAGAGCAATGGTAACAGCAGCGGTACCACACTGGTTCGCGATATTAATAGCGGTATTGCTAGTTCCAGTATCGGCAGTCTAATCAACGTCAATGGCTCGCTTTTCTTTCGCGCTAATGATGGAGTCCACAGTTATCAGCTCTGGAAATCTGACGGCAGCAGTGGGGGCACTGCAATTGTGCAGCAGATCAACATAACTACAGGTGGGGCTTCCCCACGATATGCCGTCAACGTCAATGGCACCCTTCTTTTTCGAGCTAATGATGCGGTCAACGGCTATGAGTTGTGGAAATCCGATGGAACGTGCAACGGTACCGTATTGGTGCGGGATATTGCGAATGGAGATTATAGTTCATCTCCGCACAATCTCATAAACGTTAATGGCACCCTGTTTTTTATCGCCAATGGCCTCACTACCGGTTCGGAACTATGGAAATCCGACGGGACGAGTTCTGGCACCGTTCTCGTGAAGGATATCCGTGACGGCTCCATGGGCTCCTTTCCAAGTAACCTTACCGCCGTGAATGGTCTATTGTATTTTCGTGCTGATGATGGAGTTCACGGCGACGAACTCTGGCGGTCAGATGGCACCAGCAGCGGAACAATGCTCGTACGAGATATTTATAATGGCCCAGGCGGATCAACTGGTACGTATCCCTATTTAATGGCGATGAATGGGCAGCTTTTTTTAACTGCTGATGATGGTGTCAGTGGATTAGAATTGTGGAAATCGGACGGCACGTCTATGGGGACCACGATTGTAAAAGACATTAAACCCGGACCGGGTCGCTCACGGCCATTTCATCTCACCACTATTAACAATACATTGTATTTTAGTGCTAGCGATGGTGTTAAAGGATATGAGTTATGGAAGAGCGATGGCACCTGTAACGGAACTGCATTAGTGTACGATGTCTGGCCAGGCGCCCAGGAGTCATTCTCTCAGGAATATTTTAATTACAATGGTACTCTTTTGTTTTCCGCCTGGGATGGCGTGCATGGGCTAGAGTTATGGAAATCAAACGGCACCAGTAGTGGCACCCTCCTTGTACGGGACATTAAACCCGGAACATCGCATTCATTTGCTCGATATATGACCAATGTCAACGGCGTTGTGTATTATTTTGCAAATGACGGAGCAACCGGTTACGAGTTATGGAAAACAGATGGCTCTTACTCAGGGACCGTTCTAGTCCGTGATATTTACCGTGGCGGCAGTTCCTCGCGGCCAAGCCATCTGACCAATCTCAATGGGGCATTGTATTTTTCGGCTAATGATGGTGTCTATGGCACTGAAATATGGAAAAGCGATGGCACAAGCGCTGGAACCACGCTTGCAAATGATTCATTTCATGGTTCGCTATCGTCAAATCCTACGCAGATTGGTCTTCTCAATAACCGTTTGTATTTTGTCTCAACTGATACTTTATTTGGTGCAGAGTTGTATTTCGTTAATGACACGGATGTCACAGGTACATCTACGACATTTTCGGTGACGTACAGTTCACAATCGGGTGTGAATGGGACCACGTTGGGTGTGGGGAACGTTGTGGTGCAGCGGGTAGGCTTCCCAAACTACGATGGACGAGCGACGGAGGTAGTGGCGCAGCCGGGGAACACAAATGGCTCGATCACCGTGACGTACCGCGTGTCGGCGCCGGGCGATTGGGATGCGACCGACAACGGCATCTATCAGGTGGTGCTCCAATCCGGGCAAGTTAAAGACAGTAACGGCCTAGCCGCAGGCGCGAAAGTACTGGGCTCGTTTACAGTCAACATCCCGGACCCGAACGTATTTTACGTGAACACGACCAACGACACGGTGGATGCGAATCCGGGTGATGGCTTAGCGCTGGATGCCCAGGGGCACACGAGCTTGCGAACGGCTATCATGGAAGCCAATGCACTGGCAGAATACCAGACAATCGTGATCCCCTCCGGTACCTATCGACTGACGCGCGCTGGTACCGGTGAAGCTGCGGCGGCCACGGGGGATTTGAATCTTACCGGCGATTTGAACATCCTGGGAGCGGGCAGCACAACTATCATCGACGGTGGCGGCCTGGATCGATTGTTCGACATAGCGGCCGGGACACGGGTCAACCTGCAAGACCTCACGTTGCAGAACGGCAACGCGGTCGATGTCGGCGGAGGCCTGCGGATCACCGACGCCACCGTAACCCTGACCCGGGTCACTGTGATTAATAACACGGCCACGACGGCCGGGGGCGGAATTTATAACGACGGTTATTTGACGGTCGCCGACTCGTTGTTTCAGAACAACGTCACCACAGCCTCGATCGGTTCCGGCGGTGGTGGGCTGTATAACCTGCGCAGCGCAAATATTAGTGGCACGACGTTCGTGAATAACAGCACGCCCGGCGGCATTTTAGGAGTGGGTGGCGGGGCCGGGATTCTCAATACCGACACTGGTACGTTGAGCGTGACGAACTCGACGTTCTCCGGGAATCAAGCAACGCAAGGAGATGGCGGCGGGATCAACAACAGCGGTTCGACGACGCTCGATCACGTGACGCTCAGCACCAACGGCACGCCCAATGGTGACGGTGGTGGCGTGTTCAACGACGGCAGGCAGCAGGGAGACACTAGGTATGACAGCAGTTTTGGGGCGAACGGCCTGGGGCCGTTTGAGCTGGCCACCGCCAGTGGCTTGGCGTTTGATAGTAGCGGGAACGAGTACGTGGCCGATGCGGCCGCGCACCGCGTGCAGGTCTACGACGCCAGCGGCAACTACCTCAAGACGATTGGCTCGCTGGGCGTGGGGCCCGGCCGCTTCGACACGCCGACCCGCATCTCCGTCGACGGCACCAACCGGCTGCTGGTGGCCGAGGCGGGGAACCAACGCCTGCAAGTCTTCAATGCCGACGGCACGTTCGCCTTCTTCATCACGGGCGTCACCAACTCCGTGGCGGTCGACAGTGCCAATAACATCTACGTGGGTCGCAACGGTCAGGTCGATGTCTACAACACCAGCGGCGTTAGGCAAGCCAATTTGAGTTTCAGCTCGAATGCCGCGCGGCCGTTCGGGGGCGTTTCCGGACTCTTCATCGATGCGAATGGCAACACATACATCGCCGATGCGGCTAGCCACGTGGTGCAGGTGTACAGCAGCGCGCAGAGTCCGCTGCGGACCTTGACGCCGACCAGCGGCGCGGCAACGTTTGCGCCGCAGGACGTGAGCATTGATGTGTCGGGACGCGTCTATGTGAGCGACAGCGGGAACGATGTGTTACAGGTGTTTTCCTCCAGCGGCAGTTTTGTCACGGCGCTGGCTAGTGCGGGGAGCAGCGCCGGTCAACTGGCTGGGCCGACCGCGCTCGAGTTGGGAAGTGACGGTCGCTTGCGGTTGGCCGACACCCGCAACCATCGCGTGCAGACGCTCACCACCGCCGGGAGTTTCGTCAGTACGTTCGGCACGAACGCGAACAATGTTGCCCCGCGGGCTCTGGCGGTCACCGCCGCCGGACAAGTGGTCGTGGCCGACACCGAGAACCACCGCGTGCAGGTCTTCGATGGCAGTGGTAAGTTCCTCCGTCAATTCGGCAGCCTGGGGAGTGGTTTCGGTCAATTCAATAGCCCGGCGGGGATCACCGTCGACAGCCAAGGACGGATCGTGGTGGCCGACACGGGTAACAACCGCCTGCAAGTCTTCAGCACCGACGGTACGCTACTGCAAGTCATCGGCAGCAGCGGCAGTGGCAACGGGCAACTCAATAACCCCAAGGCGGTGACAACATTAAGTGATGGGAGTTTTGTGGTCGCTGATACGGGGAATAACCGCATTGAACGTTTCAATGCCAGTGGCAACTATGTCAGTGCCTTCGGCAGCCTTGGGACCGCCGCCGGACAACTCTCCAGCCCCGTGGGAATTTCGGCCACCCCCACCGGGAATTTGATTGTCAGTGACACGGGCAATAACCGCCTGCAAGTCTTTAGCTCCGCGGGCGCCTACGTAACCTCGTTTGGCAGCGCGGGCACGGCCGCCGGTCAGCTCAGCAGTCCGCGGGGCTTGACGGTGGACAGTAGCGGTAACGTGTTCGTGGCCGACAGCGGCAACCAGCGCTTTGAAGTCTTCCAGTACACGAGCTCGAACTCAACCTATAGCTTCAGCTATCAGTTTGGCACTTTGGGCACGGGGAGCGGGCAGTTCAACGTTCCGTTGTCAATCGCGACGATCAACGGCGACAAGCTGTTTGTGAGTGATCAAGGGAACGATCGGATCCAGATCATCCGCTCGACAACGGCCGCCCGGCAGTTCCGACTCAACAGCACGTTGCTGGCCGGGAACACGGCCCAGGCCCAGACGCCGGACACGAGCGACGTCTCGGGCACCTACCTCTCTAACGGCTATAACTTCATCGGTATCAGCAGCGGCGGGAGCGGTTTTGCGACGGGCAGCGGGGATCTGCTGGGGACCAGCAGCGTACCGCTCGATCCACGCCTGGAACCGCTCACGCTCCGCGGCACGGCCTACGTGCAACCGCTGTCGGTCGGCAGCCCGGCCATCGATCGGGGCGATCCGGCCACCACGCTCACGAGCGACCAGACCGGTGCGCTGCGGAGCCGCGACGGCAACGGCGATTTGACGAGCCGCTCCGATATCGGCGCTTACGAAACCCTGGGCACCGCCCTGACGGGCACGGTCTTCGCCGACAGTAACGGCAACGGCGTCGCGGACAACGGCGAAACGGGTAGCCCGGGCTGGACGGTGTACGTCGACCTGAATGCCAACGGTCAACTCGACAGCGGCGAACCGAGTACGACCACCGCCAACGACAACCCGGCCACGGCTGGGGTCAACGAAGCGGGCCAGTATAGCCTGGCCAACGTGGCGGCCGGCAGCTACACGCTCCGCGTCGCGCCGCGCAGCGGCTACGCGCTGACCGCCCCCACGGTGATTCAGACCAGTGTCGCGCCCACGCCGCAGAACTTGGTGCAGACGACGCGCGACTTATCGCCGCTGAGCCAGCAGCCGCTCAATCAAGTGCTGTATCCAGCGCTGGCCGGCAACGAAGTGGTGTATCTGGGGCAAGACACCAGCGGCAACAGCGGAGTGTTTGCCGAGACCCTCAGCAGCGTCAGCCGGTCCTTGCTCACCTCCGGCAGCAGCCTGCCCGGCACGGCGGGTACCCTCGGCTCGTTAATCCCCAGTGCCACGAACAGCGGCGCCACATTCAGTTACAACGGCGGCAACTGGGCCGTGATCGGTCCCAACGCCACGAACTTCTTTGGGCTCTACGGTCAAGCGGCCGGCGGGACACTCCGTACGTTGGCCGATGGCGACACGACCGTCCCCGGCCAAGCCATTCCCTTCAGCGCCGCACGCTTGGCCCAATCTCGGCCGATCGTCTCGGGGGATTTAGTCGCCTTCGCCGGCCCGTGGGCCGGTTCCAATGTCTGGGGCTTGTACCTCTCGACCTTCGATGGCACGCTGACCACGCTGGCCGATGAGAACACGAGCGTGCCAGGGGGCGGCACGCTCGACTTTCACTCCAGTACGCCGACCGTGGCGTTTGCGAATGAAACGTTTGCGTTTGCCAATACGCTCACTAGCGGCCAAGCCGTGCTGCTCATGGGCACCCAGCCACAACAACTCACCCGCCTCGCCGATACCACCACCACCGCGCCTGGCGGCGGCGGTTTATTCACCGCCTTTGACGCCACACCGCAAGTCGCCAGCGGCCGCGTAGCGTTTGTCGGCACGACCGCCAGCCGCAGCGGCCTCTATCAAGGGACCACCAGCGCCAACCTGAGTCGCATCGTCGATACCAGCCTGGCCATCCCCAGTGGCAGCGGCAACTTCACCGCCTTCGATAACCAATTCGCCTTCACCGGCAGCGCCGCCGCTTGGGTTGGCTACGGCTCCGGCGGTCAGCAAGGCGTGTATACGAATCTGACCGGTTCCATCACCAAGGTCCTCAACTTGAGCGACACGATCAACGGCCGGACACCGCTGCAGTTTCATCTCAGCCCGCAAGGCCTGGTCAATAACCACCTCGCCGTGCAGGTGCAGTTCACTGACGGCAGCCAGTCGCTCGTCGTGCTCGAGTACCCAGTCGCCAACACCCGCGACGTGAGGGTACTCGAAGGGACACCTATCCCCAGCCAAGATTTTGGCGTCCGCCCGACCCCCGGCATCCTGCAAGGACAACTCTACGCCGATGATAACAGCAACGGCATCTTCGATGCGGGCGAGAGCTTCTTAACCGGTTGGCAAGTCTACCTGGATGCCAACGGCAACAACACGCTTGATCCGGAAGAAGCCCGGGTCACGACCGATAGCCAAGGCCGTTACAGCTTCGGCGATCTCCCCGCGCTGAGCACCTATCGCGTGGCGGTTGCTTTGCAGAGCGGCTTCCGCCAAGTCACGCCCACCGCCGACAGCGGCCAAGTTTGGAGCGTGACGCTGGCCGCCGGTGAAACCAAGACCGGCCTGAACTTCGGCGTCACAGTCGACACCAGTGGCCAAGGGGTCAGCACCGACAGCATGCTGCAAGGGCAACTGTTTATCGACAACGATGCCAACGGCCGCTTCAACACCGGCGATCTACCGCTCGGCGACCAGCCTGTCTATCTCGATCGCAACGGCAACCGCGTCTATGACCCGGGGGTCGATACGCTGACCAGCACCGACAGTAGCGGCAACTATCGCTTTGCCACGCTGGGGGCCAACACCTATCAGGTCCGCATCGTCACCCCCAACGGCTATGTCCAAAGCAGTCCCCGCGATCCGCAACTCCGCAGCCAACCGCTGACCACCACCGGTGAGCAGGCCGAAGCGATGGCCAGCGGCGATTTTAACGGCGATGGTTATCCCGACCTGATCGTCGCCAACGCCGGGAGTAATAACCTCTCGCTGCTGCTCAATAACCGCGCGGGCGGCTTCCTCTCGGCCCTCGATCTGCCGGCCAATCCTGGCCGCCTCAACCCCAAAGCGCTCGTCGTTGGTGACTTCAATCAGGATCAAAAGCCCGACGTGGCCGTCGTCTACTACATCACCAACAACGTCGCCATTTATCTCAACACGGGGAACACCGCCGCGCCGCTGGCCGCCAGCAGCACCGTCGACCTGAGCGCTTCCGCCAACGGTCCCCGCACCCTGGCCACCGCCGACTTCGATCGCGATGGTAAGCTCGATCTAGTGGTCGGCAACGAACTCACCGGCAAGCTGCTCGTGCTCTACGGCAGTGGGAATGGCCAATTCAGCAGCCCGCCCACTTCCATCACCGTGCCCGGTGGCCAACTGGGACTCTGGGCTGGCCAGTTCACCAACGACCTCGATCCCGATCTGGCCATCAGCCTCAAGAACAGTAACCAAGTCCTGGTCCTCAAGAACCAAGGGAACAAGACGTTCCTGGCCAGCACACCGGTCACCGTCGGTCGCTATCCGGGCGGTCTGGCGGGCGCCGACTTCAATCGCGATGGCCAACTCGATCTGGCGGTTACCAATTATCGTGACAATGCCATCTCGATCCTGCTCGGCAATGGCAGCGGCGGCTTTAGCAAGATCACCAGTCAAGCCGCCGGCATCGGCCCCACCGCCGTGGTGGCCGTCGATATGGATAATAATGGCGATCCCGATCTGGCCGTCGCCAACAAGCAAGCCAGTAATGTCTCGCTGCTGCGTAATCTGGGGACCGGGGTCTTCAGCGCTCCGGACAACCAAGGGGTCGGCAACCTCTCGGCCGATGCCTCCTTCGCCATCGCCGCGCTGCAAGTCAGTCCGACCCAACTCCCCGCCCTGGTCATCGCTAAAGGGGAGAACAACCAAGCCAGCCTGCTCTACAACCAACTGCAATCCGGTAGTCAGCGGGTTAGCGTCACGGGCGCGAGTACCGTCGGCGGCTTGGACTTCGCCCTGCAAGCGCAAGCCAATGCGCCCACCGTCGGCTTGGCCCTCAGTACCAACTCCCTCGCCGAGACCGGCGGTACCGCCACGCTGCTCGTGACCCTCAGCAATGCCTGGGGCTTGGATGTCACGGTCGATCTGGCCTACAGCGGTGCCGCTACCCTCGGCACCGACTACACCGTCAGCGGTACGCAGTTGGTCTTCGTCCCTGGTCAAATCAGCGCCACGCTCAACATCACCTCTCTCAACGACACGCTCAGCGAAATCAACGAGACCATCAACGTCGCCTTGGCCAACGTCAACCTCGGCAGCACCAGCGGCAGCACGTTCGCGCCCCAACAAGTCACCGCCACGATCCTCGATGACGATCCGGCCGTCCAAGTTAATCTGCAAGTCCTCGGCAGCACGCTGGCCGAGAATAACGGCCTGGCCATCGTCACCGCCACCCTCTCGACCACCGCCGGACAGGATGTACTCATTCCGCTGAACTTCAGCGGTTCGGCCACCTACAACGTCGACTACTCCGCCAGCAGCACCAGCCTGTTCATCCCCGCCGGGGCCAATAACGCCAACCTGTTGTTGTTCGCTCGCAGCGATAACAACAGCGAATCGGACGAGTCAATCATCCTCACCGTCAATAACCTGCAAGGGGCGATCCTCAATAGCACCACCCCGCTGACCCTCACCATCCAGGATGCCAAACAAACGGCCAGCAGCACACTCCCCAGCTACACGCTCCCCAGCGGCATCACCACCAGTGAAGATACGCTCACGTACCTGGCTGGCATCAGCATCAGCGATGCGGCTGTCGGCAACAGCAACGTGGCCGTCATCCTCAGCGCCCTGCATGGCAGTCTATCCCTGGCCACCACCGTCGCTAGCGGTTTAACCAGCGGCCAGATCAGTGGCAACGGTACCGGCACACTCAGCCTCACCGCGCCGCTTGCCGCCCTCAACACCACGCTTGCAGCCAATGGTGGACTCAACTATCTCAGTGCGCTCAACTATAGCGGCAGCGATGCGCTGACCCTCAACACCAACGATCTGGGCAACGGTGGCGCGGGCACCCCACTCACCGCTCTCAGCCTGCTGCCCATTACGGTCAACACGATCCGCAGCACCTATCACTTCGCCCAGGTCAATCCCACGACCTTGCAACTGGCCGGTTCCACCGGCAACGACAGCTTCAGCCTGACCTACACCGCCACCAACAGCTTCACCCTGCAAGTCAACGGCCAGAGCATTCCCGCCAACACCTTCACCGGCATCACGCAACTGGTCTTCGATGGCCGCGGCGGCAATAACACGCTCAGCGTCAGCGGCGCTAGTGGCGTGGCCGACAACGTGACGTTGTCACCGCATGGCCTGACCTGGACCGGCCCGAGCTTTACGCTCGCTGCCAGTAACCTGCTGACGATGCTGCTCGTCGGCCAAAGCGAAGACGCCGCCACCTTCACCGGCTCCAGCGGCGTTGATGTCTTGTATGGCTTCGCCGATCACGATCAGATCCAGACCAGCGGCACCAGCCACTTCCTCAATGGCTTCGGCTCGCTGACCGTCCAATCCGGCGGCGGCATCGATACCGCCATCCTCAGCGGCAGCAGCGGTGACGACACTTTCGTCGGCAGCCCCACCACCTGCACGCTCGGCGGTAGCAACTATCAACTCCAGACCACCGGCTACTTCGCCGTCTACGCCTTCGCCGGCGCCGGCGGTACCGACACCGCGACCCTCAATGACTCCAGCGGCGACGATATCTTCGGCTGCATCAAAGAATTCGCCTCGCTACAAAAACCAGGCGCTTACTTCTACCAGACCCTGTTCTTCAGTCAGTACACCGCGGCCACCACCCTCGGTGGCGATGATCTGGCGTTCATCTTCGACTCCAGTGGCGACGACACCTTCAGCGGTACTCCCACCCAAGCCCATATCCAAGGCCCCGGCTACAACACCACGCTCAACAATTACGATCGCGTCTTCTCCTTCCACGCCTTCGGCGGCAGCGATACCGTCCAACTCAGTGGTTCCAGTGGCAATGACACCTTCACCGGCTTGCCCCAGTTCAGTGTCCTCAGTGGTCCGGGCTACTTCCTGCAGGTCGGCGCCTACAGCACCGTCACCGTCGATGCCAGCCAAGGCGGTACCGATACCGCGCTGCTCTACGGCTCCAGTAACAACGACACCTTCACCGCCCACCCCACCCAAAGCATCCTCAGCGGCCTCGGCTACAGTTTACAGGTCAACGCCTTCGATCAGGTCTATGCCGACGCATCGCAAGGGGGCAGCGATGCCGCCACGCTGTTTGACTCCAGCGGCAACGAAACCTTCAGCGCCCTACCCGGCTTCAGCTCCCTCCGCGGCGCCGCCTTCTTCTATCAAGCCACCGGCTTCCAACAAGTCACCGCTGCCGCTTCCGCCGGTGGCAGCGATCAAGCCCTGCTCTACGATTCCCCCGGCGACGACACGCTCACCGCCAGTGGCGCTCAGGCCATCCTGCAATACCCTAGTAGTATTCCTCCAGCGACTCGCGTCACCGTCAACAGCTACCCCCGCGTCGTGGCCCTCAGACTCGCCCCAAAAAGCAACGACAAAGTCACTCAAGCCGCTATCAACTACGTCTTCCAAAATAACTGGTAGCGCAATGATTTGAGCAGGTTCAACAACTAACCCGACAAACATTTCAGGTATGACGCTCTATGAAAGATTGAATTCGGTCTAGTCGTGGACACGACCAGACCAGAGTCAATCTTTTGCGAGGCATAGCAGCAAGTGACGTGGCAGTATGCACTTACCGCACATACCGCGGCCGAGGGACCTGCCGTTGAAGTCAAAAGCCCAAAAAAATTGGCGTCGTGTTGGGGATGTCGCTCGCGCTGCGAACTCACCGCTAAAGAAAAGCAGCCCGATTTCCGTGAACGTAGCAACTCCGTACCGCACCTCCCTTGCACCTGCTGCACCAGGTACGAGAGAGGGCGGTACTTCAATCCGGCGGTCAACTTCGGCGCGACTTGTGGCCGCGTGATGGGCGAATCTCACCGGTATGCAAACGTTGTAACAGGCTGAAGCTCAGAGCCAACCAAAAGATCGTCCATGACTCACACAGGCAACCGAAGCACACGGCGAAAATCAGCGCCCCATTGTAGTAGGCTTGATTCAGTTTCTGACGGGCGGACATGCATGGTCTCCTCTTAACGCCACTCGCTAGCTGGCGAGCAGAACTCGTTTGCTTGACCGTGACCGGGAGGATTGACGTCGCTGACGCTGGAGGGCTTTCAACCATTGCCCGGCAGCCGTGCTCGCCGTCCGCAAGGCAGCCCGTAACGCAATTACTTGTTCAATTGGAAGGGGTTCATACGACTCTGCTTGCGTTGAGGCGGTTGGAGTGCGCAGCGGCGTGACCTCTGCGGGTAACTCCGGCAGCGGGTGCGCGACAGGTGACGCCGACTCGTTCGGAGAGCTAACGACAATCGGGTCCTCCGATGGGGGCAGCACACTGTCACTAAACAACAACGCCCAGCAGTAGCGCCGTTGGCCATCCCGACACACGATGGGTGCTGTCGCACTGTTGATGTGCAGCTCGCGAAATCCGAGTTGTACGGCGCGCGCCAGAAACCGACGATTGGAGCTCAATCGCACGGGCGTCCCCAGTAATTGCGAGTTACTCAGAATCAACTCGCTGGTGCGACTGGCCGTGGCCCCCTTGGCTCGCAGGACAACCTGGCCGTTGAGATCCAGGGTGACGCGACCGGGATGATCATCTGCCGGCAGCCCCGGGAGTGTCTGCGTGAGAAACGCCGCATCGGAGTCCGTGATCTGCAACCGCGACGCCGGCTCTCGGCTGGGAAAACAATCGTCAACATGTGGAAACCGGCAGTGCGTATCCACCTTCAACGAGAGCGTCCACGGGGCTAACTGGAGGGTGACCCATTCACCTGCCAGACCGACACCGATCGAACCGGTCGTAGCGAGTTCCTTACAGCCGAGCAGTGGAATCCCTGGCAACAGCATTTTCGTGTGCCAGGGGAACTCGAAGCCGCCTTGGATCAACACATGCTGGCCATCGGTGGCGGCAATATCGCCCGTCGTACCGCGCAGTTCGAGACACCGCAGCGCATAGCGGGTCGAGGAATCATCCGAAGTGGCCACTGCTTCGCGGAGTGCAGGCCAGAGTTCGGGAGGATTGGAGGTGAACGCTGAAGGTAACTCGGCGCTGGGCAACTCCGGAAATGGGTCCGGGAGTTCTCGTTCGACCAATTGGGGCACGCCCCGATCGGTCCATTCGACGATGATTTTTTGATATCCGTGGGAGATGTGAACCGGTTCAGCAGCGGAACCGCCGATGAGTGGAAAAAGATCCACGGGTACGATGAGTTGCTGCGGAATGAAGGTGCCAGCTTGGCGGTACTCCAAAGCCACGGCCGTACTGGCCACGCGCACCCGCAATTCGGTTTCGCTGGTCGTGAGTTGCACGAACGCCTCGGCAGGGGACAGCGATTTATGCAAGCCACTTCGCCTCAACAGTGTGTGTAATTGGCGAGCGAACATACGTGAAATGGTAATCAAGGCTAGACTCCTGGGATGGGATGGTGGAAGGAAGTGACCTGAGCCGCTGACTGCCAACTCAGCGGCTCAGGTCGGTCAAGATTTACGCGGCTTGCGAATGGCGGCGGCGAGGACGACAGGCCCGTTCAGGGTCCCGGTGTGGCAAATCGTCCCAATCGACGGTCAACGGCTCACGATCCAGCACCACCATCAGGCCGAAACCGTGTCGGCGGATCGTCCCCAGCGACTCGCCGGTGGCATCCGCAACTTCTCGTTCAAACTCCGCTTGGGTCATAGCAAACTCCTTGAGATAAATGGATAAACACCTGCTGACCGGCAGACCTGCCCTCCGTCCGACCAGAGCGCGCAGCGTCAACCAGCCGACAACGGAAACAACACTGAGAACCTGACGGGGCCTATACAGCCCCGATCAGGCGATTCGCCAGCAGCCAAGCCTGTTCAGCGGCCAAGGCTGCACTGCGACGTGCGAATGGTCCGAGCGTGGGACCGTTTGAAATGGAAAGATCGGCGAACCACTGCCCCTGGGAATCGGGCTCGACCTGACTGGCCCGTGTGATGATGGAAGTGCCCAGGGCATTCAGATCAAGTGATTCGTCATATAAATAGCGCACCACTCCCGTGGTTGAGATGACGAGCTCCATCAGGCCACCTGTGACGGACGAGAGCGCA
>CAYLYE010000060.1:0-28272 GCA_964387325.1 uncultured Planctomycetaceae bacterium | reverse complement strand
TTAACGTCACACCATCCAAAGAATAGCCCGCCTCATACGGCCGCCCGCAATCGTGGGCGGCTTTCTCTCGGTCTCCACTTACCCCTTTCCCTTGTATTAGTTCAGTTCTCGGTTTACCGATCGCTTACGCCCATCAAAAGCTCCGCGAGCGTGACCCATTGGAGATTGCGCTTCGAGTAGGAAAAGTAATTTCACTACGGACTCGTTGGCATCGCAAAAACACTTGGACGTGTGCCGAATCTGTGATAGTGCTGTGGGCATGTTGCAAGCCTTTGTCGGAATCGTGAGTCGTCGTGGACTCGAAGTCTTTTGCCCGGAACATCCGGACACCGTGCAGTTTCTCTGGCGACGCGCTCGGCGCACCCCGGGACGGACGGCCTGCTTCTGGAGTGTGATTCCTGATGACGCCGCCGTATGCGTGCAGAATGCCATGCGCACCGTGGGTCCGGAAGTCGCGTTCGGATTCCTGCAACAGTCCGTGCGGGAAATGGGCACCTTGCTGCCCAGCGACATGGAAACCATCGCTCATTCCGCAGGTTCGCAGGAACACTAAACCCGCGTAAGCACAGAGCATTTCGCTCATTGTCTCGACCTGTCGTCATCGCATGTTGGCAGATTCCGAGTTTCGTGATAGGGAACAGGTCAGCCGCCAAAGCTGTTGCTCATTGCCATTTCCCAACTTGGGTAAATCCACAACCGCCACTCGCTTGACCGTGCCGCACCGCGCTGCCCGCCAATCGAGAGGGCGGTGGTGCCCATAGGTTTTTCGCTTGCTCCGGCATTCCGCCGAGAGCCGGTGAAGTTCTTCTCGCGCGAGCCAGCGCCTTGTCGTTCACCAGCCTGGTGCCAGGTGGACGCTGAGACGTTGGCACCCGCAACTCTGTTTTTGAGGAGAAGAATGATGGTTTCTTTGACCCGCGCGAATCGCGAATTGTATCGACGCGGCCCCGACGAAACATTCCACACGCTGAAAGATCTCCACGAGCATTGTCGACAAGAACGACAGTATTCGACGGACGTGTGGCAACTTCCGCAGACCCTGCAACCGTCGCTCTGCGACGGTGAACTAACGGTCACGCTGGAGAAGAACGACGGCGTTGGATTGACCGATTGGTCGTTCACGCAACTGTGTCGGCTGGCCGGCATCAGTAAGGATACGGTCAACCGGTTCAATCCCGATACGGCGCGGCTCGCTTTTCGCGACACGCTCCCCTCAGGAGAAAAACCGGTCCAACTGCTGACGACCGGCAAGACGATTCGTTCGGTCCACGGCGTGTCTTACACGCGCCTATGGAACGCCGAATTGATCGAGACGCTACGGGACGTGGCCAGCGATTTCACGCCTCCGCAAACCGCCTACACCGGCGGCACGGGGTTGTATTGCGGAGAGCAAGACATGTTTTGCTTTCTCATCGACCCCACCGGTTGGATTGAGATCGACGGCGAGGCGTTCGCACCGGGTTTCTTCGTATGGAACTCAGAAGTCGGTCGTCGCTCGCTCGGCTTGCAGACGTTTTGGTTTCAGCGTGTCTGCCAGAACCACATCGTCTGGGATGCAGTCGAGGTCGTGGAGTTTTCCCGCAAACATACCGCCAATGTGCGGGATGGCTTGCTGGAAATCCGTCGTCACATCGAGGCGCTCGTTGCCAAGCGGGATGCCCGCCGCGACAAGTTTGCCGAGGTGCTCAAGCAGGCGATGCACACGCGACTCGGTTCCGATGCGGACGAAGTCAGTAAGGAACTCGGCAAACACGGGATTCCGCAGCACTTCATCAAGGATGCGTTGGAGATCGCCCGAACCCAGGGTGGCTTCACGATCTTCGCCTTGGTCGACGCGCTGACGCGACTCACGCAGCGGATGAACTTCGTTGCGGATCGGGCTGAGTATGACCTGAAGGTCGGACAACTCCTGTCGCTGGCCCTCGCGGCCTAAGGAGTAGTCGCATGGACCCACAAGCTACGTGGGATCAGTTGCAGGAAGCCCTGCGCATCGGAGACAGAGAAGCAGTGTGCGAACTAGCACAAGCACTGCTCGACTGGCTGGGATGCGGAGGCTTTCCCCCTGGGACGGCGGCTGGCCGGCCCGATGAAATCGCTCGGCAACGAGCGGCCGTCACGCGATTCTGCCGCTTGGCTTTACAGCCGGCGGCGGAATCGTAGACGGGTGCTGTGATGGCATTCAGCCGTCGCAAGATGCGGAATCCGACGTTCGGAATCTGTGCGTTCATTTCTGTTTCGACTCATTTTTTAGGAGACGCATGTCATGGCAAGTGCCACGAAATCCAAAGGTAAAGAAGCGAAGAATCGTCCCGTCCACGAATTACGGCTCGGCCGCATTCGGGCCGCAATCTGGCAGAACGACACCGAGAACGGTCCGCGCTACAACGTGACCGTTTCGCGGCTCTACAAGGACGGCGACGAGTGGAAAGATTCGTCGAGTTTCGGTCGCGACGACTTGCCGCTGTTGGCGAAGGTCTGCGACCACGCCCATACGTGGATCTTTGAGCAGAACGGAGATCAATCCGCCGGCAACGGCCATAACGGCAACGGTGAAGCGCACGGAGACGAGCGCCATTACTAATGGTCGTTGTTTTCCCCGGCCACTTCGACGTCGCCGAGGTAAAGGTTCGGAGAGCGGCACCACCCACCCTCTCCACTTGAGAAATAACTGACTACCGAATGCAGGACGTATGAGCGAATCGACCCCAGAAATACCCTCTCTCCGTAGAAACGGCCGGAACTCTCTCGCCGCGGTCGGGCTAGGTTGCAGCGCTTTGCTCGCCGGTTGGCTAATGCTGCCGCTCGATGGGCTGCTGATCGTGGTGGGAGTGCTCGTGTGCTTCTTGATCGGACTGGTTTTGCTACCGACCCAGCACACGATAACCCGGATCGAACTGCCGGGAGAATTGGACTTGCCCTATCAACTCGCATGCGATGAAGCGATCTTTGCCCGCTATCGCCGCGCGACCGAGTTACTGCTGAAAGTCAGCCGGCACCCGGACCCCATTTTTCGGATCATCGCTCTGGAGCAACTCGACGAGCTGGTCCGCCGTCTGACAACCATCGCGGCGGGATCGCTTGTCTTCGAGGAGACGGAGACTTGGCGCATCGTCTACGAGCGATTGCTCCGCAGTCCAGGGTTGTATCTCTATCGTTCGGTGGCGTGGGTCAGGACTGCGGATTACTGGCAAGATGAACCGGCTCGAAAAAGCATGACGGTCAATTATGAATTGCAGAACAGCAATCAACTCAACATAGAACGCATCGCGATCATCGCCGATGAACTCTGGCCCAGCACCCAACTCTGGCCGGTAGAACCGCTACGTCAGTGGCTCCACGAGCAATTTGCCAACGGCATTGCGATCGAGTTTGTGCGCGAATCGACTCTTCAGCAGGAACCGGACCTCAAGGCCGACATCGGCATCTACGGTTCGCGGGCGCTGGGAACGCAGGAACTCGATGATCACAGTCGCACCACGCGATTCGTGCTCACCTTCGACTTTACGAAAGTGACGGAGGCCGAAGCCCGGTGGAATCGTCTGATGATTTATGCGGAATCTTACGGCGAATATCTGGATCGGTACAACCGATCACGGTAGAGTGATCTTGTACCTGAGGCCCCGCTGGTCGGAGGCCCGCGAAAGGTACCACCCTGAAACCGCTCCTTTATTTGGACACGGCGCGGCTGGGTCAGATGACGCCAGCCGCCCAACGCGCTCAACTCGACTTCGTCCGCCGCTCGGCCGAAGAACCCTCCAGCCTGTACTTTGAGCGATTTCTGCGCGAGGGCTTCTTGTCCTGGCCGAGCGAATACCGTTGGCGTTTTGCAGGACTCAACACTTGGAACGGTGTGACGCGGCTCAAGCAGTCGTTGCGGCGTCTCGCACGCGTGCCGGATAGCTGGAGGACCGTGTTGGCGAGTCGCTCGCTCTCGCTCGTACAGCTTGCGGCCCGTTGCTTGTTTCGCGTCGGCCAAAATGTTCTGACAACGGACCTGAGTTGGCCCACGTATCAGCGCGCCATCGAAGTCCGAGCATCGAACACGGGCGGTCGAATCACGACAATTGCCCTTCGAGAGAATATTCTTCGGCGGGGTTGGGAGACTGCCGAAGTTATCGATCATCTTACGAGGTCATTCGTCGCCAATCAGTGTGACAGCATATTCCTACCAGCCGTGGATCATCTCGGCATCCGTGTTCCCGTGCGAGAGATTGTCGATCGCATCAAGCAAGTGGCCGAAGTTCGGTTTTGTTTGGTCGATGCCGCGCAAGCATTCTGTCACATCCCCCTAGAAGATTCGGTGGCCTGCGCCGACTTCATCATCACCGGTAGCCATAAATGGATGGGAGCCTACTTGCCGATGGGGATTGGATTCTGGGGGTGCAGTAGTACGCGGGAAATGATTCAACGCCAATTGCAACGGCTTCGAGAGCACGGTCGCCTCGACGACCCGCTGCTGAAATTCACCGAGAGCCTCGACGGTGGCCGGCTTGACAGTTACTCGGAAACGGCCAACTTGACTCCCCTTTTCGCCTGTGCGGGCGCAGCAGCGGACGGCATGGCCAGCTTCGCCCGCGAATCTTCACCCGACATTGTTTCAGATCACGAGGCGATCGCATCCGTTCCACAGCCACCGGGTTCATGGCAACCACTACCAAGAAGCCCATCCCTTTGTTCGCGCGTCGTATTGCTGGAACCCTGCACACCGACTCTCCGTAACATCCATCCGGACACCACGCGCCGCATGTGGCTCGACGCCGGCTCAATCGTGTCGGCATATCCCGGTGGAATAGTGCGGCTCTCGATTCCGCGTGGTGGGCTTCGCGCGGGCTGCGACACCGTAACGACCTCAATTGAGACAGACCGGAGTGCCGTTTCTTAGGACAGGTCGACAAGCTTGACCATCCATTCTTCGACCAGCGCGACGTTTTACCGATCGGCTTTAGTGTCCTGAAGATCGGACGGTGAAAGCGAGTCTTCCAGCCATTCCCTATCATGATGACGATTTAATTCAAATGGCCGAACGATACGTCGCCGGAGCGGCAGTACTTCCACCGGAACCGTTTGATACCCGGCTCGTCGTCGGATCAGATTCACGGCCCGGAGCATGTTGAGAAGCTGTCGGCGGATTGGGGCATAAGGTTCGTAGGGAATATTGTAGAACAGCAACGCCAAGTGCTCAGGTTGGCGATGCACCGCGAGTTCCAAGAACCGCGCCTTCAATTCCAGATACCGACGACGCTCGATTTCGACATGGGCATGCCAGCGGCCGTCGGGTTGGCCATCACGGGTGCGGGCCCCTCGGCGGTAGCTAATGGCGTAGCCACTGTATTTCAAAGGGACATGGCGGATGTCGCGAACCGTGTTGGCCTCGACGCGGAAGAAGTCGTGATCGCCGTGGGTGGCGAGAATCACGAACGTTCGCTGGTGGCGAATGTATTGCAGGTTGGCTTGGCCGAGTTGCTTGCGGCGGGCGCGCGTCGATTCCGACACCCCGATACCGTATTTCTCGATGAGCTTGCGATCGACGACCTCCGCCTCCTTGTGCGACGGGATGCAGCCGGTCACATAGAACCAGTAACCGTGCCGTAGGTAACAGCAGGCGATCTGTTGGACGAAGCCACCGAGGGACGTTGCTTCAGCTCGATACTGCATGAGCCTCCGTTGTCTAAAAAGAAGCGGAGTTTGTTGAGGGCACAAACTCCGCGAAAAGCCCTTGTCCTGCTGGAAGACCTTGGAGGTGGTGCAGACCTCGAAATCGCGACTGTGAGCATTCTCGCTCCGCAGGAACGATATTCTGCGTCTGCCTGGGCGCCGGTGGCGGCGGCTACTCCATTCCAGAGTACGCCGCCGCCAATCCATACTACCCACCACCGTTGAAAACCTTCGGCGTCCGCATCGACGTGAAGATACACGTCGGGCGTACGCCGTCAGTTCGCCGCCACAGGAGACCCGTTCTTCCGAACGAGTCTCGTGTGACCGCTTGCGCCTTTCCCAGGACCGGCGACTGCACTAATGCAGTTCGCCCGCACGTCGCTTCGGCACTACAGTGCCCGTCAGCCCTTTCGTTGGAGTTCTGTGCCCCGGCACCACCCGTAAGCACACTCACGACATCCGACTGCCTTGCCGGACCATCGCCCGATTTCCGCGCCGACTTCCGTCACCGCGTTCCTCGACTTCTACTCAGGCCACTCTCCCAGACTTCAGGAATTGAAGCACTTCGCCGACCAAGCGAAGCACCGGAGACCATTCCGGCCCCTGAAGCCCTTCCTGCGTTATCCATGCTCTTTGTCTCGCTGTTCACGTCGCTATCCGACATTACTCGGAGGGACTGTGGCTGTGTGCGTGGTTCTTCCGAACCGGCACTGTTTGCATCGAGAATCATTGCACCCATAGCGGCGCAATCGTTCTCGGTGATTTCGGGGGATCGAATGGAGAAGCGTCCCCCTACCCCTCAGCCAAAGTCGTTCACGGTTCGGCACCGTCTCCAGCGAAACTCACTGGCAAGCCCGTCGCATTCAGCAGCGGGCCTTTCATGGTTGAGCTTTTCACCGTCAGGAGATTTGCTCCCGATCGCCGGACGAGTCACGTCCGGTTCGGCCTGTTACCAGGCTCGAAGCTCCCCACGCCAGCCAGGTTGAACGAAGTCGATGTCTCGACCCCGAACCCCCATGGACGGGATTACGCTCATCAAGCTGATGAGCCTCACCCGCTTTGAAACATGACGGCCTAAATCGCATCGCGATTCCAGGCATGTCCGCATCGCCCCGATTCGGAACATAGTCATCGGATAGAATGTCGGGATTACTCTGCGCGAGACGGCTGCCGCATCGGCACCGGATCTCAAGCGAACAGGATTACTCCAACAAGCCTCCGTCGAACTGGAGGAGCCAGTCTCCTGGCGAATCCAGCTCTACGGGCCGATCACGCGATGGTTGGTGAGACCATCCTCTTAGCCGGATTGGTGAGATCCGGTTTACCAAGTGTGATCGTTGCCGAAGCGACATCTTGCAGCCACTCTTCCGTGCTGGGTTTTTAACCAGCACGTTCCGAGCGGCACGTCGACGAAGTAACAGCCGCAGCCGGGCCTATCCCATTCCCGACCGCTGAGGTCTCAATACCGTACCGGTCAGAAACCTCAAGTTTTTGATGTCACCGCGTGAGGGCACGATTTGACGATGAGCCAGAAACCGTGGTATGCGGTCGGAAATGACGTTTCGAGTTTCAAATAGAGGTGGTGACCATCCGCGTTCGATCGCGGTCTCCAGGAAAACTCCGCCGCCTGCCGAGCGGCTGGTGTTTGTCGACATCGAACCTGCCGGCCTTCAATCGTGGCGGCCGATCATGCAGATTGCAGCCATCGCCGTTACGCGTACCGGGAAAGAACTGGAAACTTTCGAGCGGAAGATTCGGTTTGACGAACGGCAGGCTACGAAGCGCGCACTCCGTAAACGGCAGTATTGCCCAGAGCGCTGGCAACGCGAGGGACGACCGGCCCACTACGTGGCCCACGACTTCGGTGCATTTCTGTCGCGACACGCGACGCTGACGGTAAGTCGGTGCGATCGTCGCTATGCCCGACCATTGGTGGTCGCGCAGATGGTCGCCCACAACGCCGCTTTTGACGGCCCCTTCCTGCGGGAATGGTTTGAGCGACATCGGTTGTTTCTACCGGCCGATTATCGCGTCTTCTGCACTCTGCAACGCGCGATGTGGCTGTTTCAGGAGTATCCGTCCCTCATCCCGCCGGAAGATTTCAAGCTCGGCACGCTTTGCCGATACTTTGGCGTGCCGTGGAGTCATGAATATGCGCACGACGCCCTGTTCGATGTTCGGGCCACGGTGAACCTCTACCGCCGCATGCAGGAAATTATGTTGGACGGGAATCATGCGCGTGCGGACGTGTCGGCGGCGTGACCTTTAATGGCAGGATGCGTGTCGGTCACGTGACTTTATTTCGCTGGGACGTGTCGGTGCCGTGACCTATTTCTTCAGCGACACGACCTTGGGAACGGGGGTAACATCACGAATTGATTCCGAAACCCAGACATCCGACCGTCGCGGACTCTTTCTGGCAAAGTACTGGTACAAATTAACCTGAAGCAAAGAGCGTTGCTTTTAGTCTAAATTTAATTTCAAGCAGGCGAGAACATCGCGGGCATTCGAGAGCGCCGCGTCCGGAGCCTTAGCCGGAGATTGCAATTGCCGACGGCGGCGGTCACGTCTAGCTTGGGCCTGCTGCTCGGCTTTCCGTACGTCGTGCCACCAGTCAGGAGGCGTGCGACCATCGGAGGCCGACTTCTTCAGATTGTCCAAGAAATATGCCGCCGGACTGCGTTTGAAAAACGATTTGCCAAACCGTTCCTGGGCGGCCAGCGTGACGTCGGCCCATTCCCGCACCGTTTGCTCGGAATATTCGCGGAGTATCGAACCGATAGCCCGTTCGTCCACGCCGATCGTTCGTAATAATTCCACGAGCGGCGAATCGCCCACGGGTTTCTTCGTTCCCGGTTGCCGCGTGAAATATGTCCCACGGTGAAGCATTACGTCATACCGTCCGGGCTGGAGCTTACGAATCGTGGCGGGTTCTTCTGCGGAGAGCACGTGATGACGCACCAACTCCGTACAAGCGTGCCGCAGCTTGGCGAGTTGATGTTTGGGCGGAAGCGACTCCGATAATCCGAGCACATCGACCGAGAGTTGTTCCAACTTCAGTTTTGGGGTGGTGCGGCAGCGGGCAAACACCTTGGACACGAATAACAACAAGCGCCGTGCCGCCGGACTGAGTTGTCGATACAGTTCCAGGTCGAAGCACAGCGCCCCACCCGTTGCCTGGGCGAATTCAAAAAACAGCATATCCCAGCAAAACCGCCACGCTCGATTGGATTTCGCATCGAGTGGCAAGCTGTAGCTCAGCAGACCGAAACTGACTTTGCGATGCTCGGCCCGCACCGGATCATAGAACCGGTCGCAGCAATATCGCACCGCTGACAACCGTTCGATCGCCTCTTGGAACCGTTGGTACTGACGCCCGCCGCGCCGCGAACCGGCATCGATCAGCCCCAGATGCCGCAGGCAATAATGGGGTGTCGCGTGGAATTCAGCTTCCGGCCGAGTGGGCTGAAACGTCAAAGCCAGTAACCCCCACAAAAAGAATTCGTCATGGGCCGATAAGCCCAGCGGACACAGCACTCGCACTTGCGCCTGCTGTCGTCGTCTGGCGGTGTCCGTGAATTGGTAAGTCGTTTCATGCACCAGATTGAGACGCAAAGAGGCTCGGGCATCGAGCGGGCAGAGCGCATGTTCGACGAGGGTTAATTGCCCTACTCCCACAGGCGTAGGCCGTTGAGGGGCCGATTTCCGAGCGGTTTCCAGAGCCATAGACCTGTCGCGTATCACAAGACCATTCAACTTGGTAGTCGTTGTCTGTCGGATGCGCGAGACCGGCGACACGATTCTCCTTGACGACCTTCCGTCCTTCGTGCGACAGAGTCGATAACGATTCCGCGGAGTTGCCGAGAATTGCCAATGGCAATCGGCAAGAACTGCCTCAGGTCAATCGTCGGAGGAAGATGGCGACCATTTGTTTCATCAATCAGAAAGGGGGCTGCGGTAAGAGTTCGACTTGCTTTCACTTGGCCGGAGCCTTCGCCCAGCAGGGCTTGCGAGTGCTGCTCGTGGATGCTGATCCGCAAGGCTCGCTGAGCCAAGGCTTTTTCGGCTCGCAACGGGTGGAGAATCTGCCGCTGGTCGAGACGGTCGCCGCCGCGTTCGATGAGTCGTCGAGTTGGTGCGATGCGACCAGCGCTGTGCGCCCGACCGCGTGGCCCGCGATCTCGTTGCTTCCCGGTAATCAGCACTTGGCCCAATTCAATGTCCCTTCGCCCGAACGGCTGGGGATGGAGCAATTTGCCCTGCGGGAGTTTCTGCAACCGCTTTCAGGCTTTGATCTCACGTTGATCGATTGCCCGCCGAATTTGTATCGCTGTAGTTGGTCGGCGCTACTGGCTGCTGACTATGTCGTGATCCCGGTCCCGCCGGAGGACTTTGGGGCTCAAGGACTGCGGGTGGTGCATCAGGCCATCGAGCAGGCCGAACTTCTTCATCCGTCGCTGCAATTACTCGGACACTTGGTGACACGGCTGGATCGGCGTCTGATTGTGCATCGAACGTACGAACGGCGCTTGCGACAGATTTATGATGACACGGTGCTGGCCACGGCGATTCCCGAAGCGTCGGCGTTTAAGGTGTCGCTGGCCTGCCGGCAGCCGGTCGGACTTTACAGCCCGCGCGCCACGGCGGCTCGTTTGACTCGGGATTTGAGCCGTGAGATTCTCGACCGCATCACTGTCAGAATCGGGGAGGCGGCGACGGCATAATGGGAGCGACCCAGGAACGATTGAATCACGTCGGGCATCTACTGGAGGAATCACTCGGCGTGCGGCAGACCGATTCACACCCACGGCTGAGTCCCGTGCCGGCAGCCCGAGACATCGGTCGCAGGCCGCTACGGGGATTTGGTCGCGTGGAAATCGAACAGGTCAGCCCCGATCCCGATCAGCCCCGCACCGAGTTCGATGCCGAGGATCTGACGGCACTCGCCGACAATCTCAAGGCCAGAGGGCAGTTGCACCCGCTCCATGTACGCTGGTCTGAAGAATCAGAGCGCTGGGTGATCATTTCCGGCGAACGCCGTTGGCGGGCAGCGCGGCAAGCGGGACTGACCACGGTCGATTGCTTCTTCCACGAGGAACCGTTGTCGAAGTCGCAAGTGCTGGAATTGCAACTCATCGAAAACCTGTTGCGAGAAGATTTGTCTCCGATGGAAGAAGCCCGCGCGTTCGATGCTTTGCTGAAACTCAATGGTTGGACGGGCAAGCAACTTGCTGAGGCAGTCCGAATCCCGACATCAAAAGTTAGCCGTTCGCTGGCCTTGTTACGATTGCCCGCCGACGTGCAGCAACAAGTGGAAGATGGCGCTGTCCCCGCCCGCACAGCCTATGAATTGTCGAAACTGAAAGACGGCCAAGCGCAGCGGCGAATGGCAGAGGATTCCGCTCAAGGCAGATTGACAACGGTCGACGCTGCACGGGCAGTACGGCAACGGCGCGGACGCGCGGCGACATGTTCTCACAATCTGCCCCAGAGATTCTTTGCCGAAGGTAACTGGCGAATTACGGTGTCCGGCCCGAAGGACGGCACGTATCTCGATCTGGAAGCAGCGCTGCGACAAGTGCTGGAAGAGGTTCGATTGCGGATTGACAACAATGTCCGCCGCACGGCTTAACAGGCCGACCCCATCTGAATCGACCCGGGTCAGTTCCCCATGAATGTCCGGTTCCGTGGCGAATTCGAGCCCATCCACACCAAGGTCCCCGGCATCCACAAGTAAGGCCGAGCCTCGTTTTCCCAGGACAGGAGCCCGTCAATCACGCCCCGCCGCTCCCTCAAACTTGCTCGCTATCGTCGCGGCCTAGCACCGAGTTTTTTCCGGAAACTGGTACAGGCAACTCCAATGGGGTTAAATAAGGTCATCGAAGTCAGGAGAGAGCACGATGGCTACGGTGACCGAACAAGACAAACCATCCGACATTTCAACATTGGACGTGTCAGTCGGCCGGCGTCGGTTTCCGTCGCGCTGGAAAGTGTCCGATGAGGCACCTTCGTCCATACTTCAGCTTCGTGAAAACTCTGCGGACGCCGATCTGCCACAGTTGCTAGGCGAGGCGATCTGGAAAAGACTGCCGTCGGTCAGTTTCCGGGCCGAGGGTGCGGATCGTGCGGCCATCATCGAGGCCTACATTCAAAGCCTCGGCGAACTGGAGCGATGCCGAGCGGAAGTGGGAGAGTTACTCCGTGCGGCCTGCGCGGCGAACATCGAGTTTCGCCAAGCGGTAGGAGAAACGCACGGCACGGCGCGCGACGAGGCGCTGCAAAAAAAGCTCGCTGAAATGCTGGCGCAAGTCGGCAGCCAATGGATGCCCATTCGCAACGTAGCGGATGCGCAGCTCGCCTCGCAAGCGACCGACGTTCTTAGGGATGCGTTTCAATCGGCGCTGGAAACCGCCGTGGGCGAATTCGCCGAGCAGTTCTTCGGCATGCTGGCTCAGCTTGTGGATCGTCAATTATTCGGACTTGTGGAGTGGCTGCCAAATCACTGTTGCCGCTACCACTTTTTCCGCCAGGTCTTGATTCAGGAGAACAACGGCGTCGTCAGCACCTCGTGGGATGACACCTATTTTGAGAATTCGACCATTCGCGATTTGTGGATAGGGGAACGTGTCGTCGGCCGGCGCTCGCATCGAGACGTCCTCCAGGGCAAACATTATCACCGCTTAGCCCGACACCAACATGACGTCATGAACACCGTTCGGACCGCCGTCGGAAATAGTCGCGTCATCATGCCACCGGCGGTCGTGTGTCTGATCAAAGCGATCCCCGATTGGTTGTTGCCGCTGGTGCAAGTTATTGACGGCGAAATCTTTCGCGAACGGATCGTGGAAAAAGATACGCGAGTCGAAGACTGGTCCCAAGTTACCGTTCGTGACGAACCCATCGTCGGTTGCGAGCCGGGGGTCATCATCGGTCCGTACGTGTTGACCGGTTGGGGACCGCGCGAAGTGGAAGCGGAACTCCAGCGTCGCGAACGAGCCGAAGAGGCGACGACAAGTCTGGCGCGCGTGAACGCAGCCCGTTGGCAGGCACCCTTGCTAACTGCTGCAACCATTCTCGTGACCCTGGTCACGTTGTGGCTGTCTCTGCAAGCCGTGCGAGGCCATGGGGGTGCGAGCTTGATTGCACTCGGGACGATAACCACCCTGGGGCTGCTGTGGCAGTCGGCCTATGCACGCTTCGTGGCCCGCAACCAGCCCTCCGCCCTGTATCTGGCTTACTGCAATGTCGGATTCTTCGGCGGACTACTGTTATTGGCGGAGTGGATCATGGTGCAATTCATCGCACCGCTGTCGTGGTGGATACCGTTCATGTTGATTGGCGTCGTCGCCCTTTCTGCTGCCATCGCGAGGCAGTTCAGGGCGACTTGACCTCGTTTGATGGAACTAACCAAGCGGAGTTGTCTCTCTTGAGTACCGGCCTGTTCGATTCCAATCGTTTCTTCACCCCCACCACGAAGACCGTGGCGATCACCTGGGCTGCCATCTTTGTCGTGGGCTTCGTCGTTTATCGTTGGTGGGATCGCTCCAGCGCAGTCTCCCCGACCGACGACGGCGCTCCCCAAAATCTCACGGGTGAATTGTCCACAAGGAATGGATCGAACCCGCCGGTATGGACCGGAGTAGGGGCGAGGCCCACAGATGCGCCTTCTCCGAACAAGCGTCTGGATGAATTGGAAAGAACGCTCGGCAATTACGACCGCCAGTTCCGCCAATTACAAACGTCGAGTAGCGTTGCGGAATCGGGGCGGGCTATCGAGCGAGCGCAAACGGCCGCGCTCGCCGCCCAAATCAAGAGTAGCCGCGAGCGCGTCCAGAAGCTCAAGGCACTCGATGCGGCTTGGCAAGCGAAGGCACCATCGCTCATGACGGGTGACTCCGGTCGACGTATCACCGCGAGCCCGCCCCATCTGGCGATCGCGCTGGGAGTCTTGGAACGCGATCGGCCAACGTCGGAGCAACTCTTGCAGTGGGAATTGCAACTAGAGGAATTGGCGACTCCGGTCGAGCGGGTGACGCAGGACAAGGATTCTTTGATTTCCCTCACTCCTGAGCATGTCAAGATTCTGACCGACCTGGGTCTCCAATTAACCCGCTCACTTGCCGAAGTGGAGCAGCAACAATTGTTAATCGAAGAATTGGTCAAGGAGACGGCGAGCATTGACCCCGGTACCAACACGCTTCAGGCCATTGTGCGCGACCATCGCGCCGCTGAAGAAAAAGCCCGAGCCGAACGGATCGCCGCCGCGCGACAAGCGGCCCGAGCCGAGGCGGAAAAACTCCAGATCGAGCAACTCACGAAAATCGAACGCGAATTAGTGGAAGCCGAAACGCGGGTTAAGGAAGCCGAGCGGCGTGCAACCATTGCAGGACTCAACGATCAGGCAGCGAATGCTGAAGCGGCCCTCAAGGAATTGGAGGAAGAGCGAGCCTTTGAACGAGCATTGCCCCAGATCAAGGCGGCCTTAGGTTCCTTCATCACCCCCGGTTTCACCCTTCGTAACGATAAGGTTAAAGGCCCCGCGTCGCTTTCGTTCATCGAAGGGAGCGGAGCCTTGGCGGCGACTCGCCCAGGCATGGAGAGCTTAGTCTACCTCGCCGCTGTCCAGAATGACCGGACGTTGGTCGGCCTGCCGAAATATGTCGGTGGTGATTTCGGCTGGAGCACGATGCCCAAGGAGCCGGTTGAGAAGGCCCAAGCACTGCTGACCAAGTGGGGGACGATGATGGTCAAGAAAGGATTGCTGGCACCGTGACGATGACGACCGAATCGGTGACAAGAAGCGGCTGTCATGCCTGCCGACATGCTGACCTGTCATCGAGCCGGTTTGTCCGCCGCAAAGTGCTCGGCCGTCAAAGAGGTTAACGCGACTTTCGGCGGGCTGTGTCAGCTCAGCGTGTCCGCTGACACAGCGCCCGACACTTTGGCAATGATTGTCGTTGTGCAAGCGACATTACATGAAGGGAACTCCTCGTGCCGCGTTCGCAGTCCTCGACGTCGGAATCGAGCCGGACGGTAATGGTCCGTGGCCAGGCCCAGCCCTACCTCGAACGAGTCCGTATTCGGAGTCGCGATTACTTTCTGTTGGAGGCCGTGGGCAATTCGCAGCGGCAACGGTTTCGCGCCTTTGATCCGTGTCACGGTCCAGGTGGTGATTTCTTTCTCGTGCAGCGATTGCCCAAAGGACCACGCACCGAACAGCAGCTTCGCATCCTTCACAAGTTGAAACACGATTCGTTGCCGCGAGTCTGGGATTGGCAGCCTACCCAGAATGGCTTCGATGTCGCGTTGAGTTGGATGGAAGGCGTCAATCTGGCGGACTACTTGGAGCATGTCCGCGCCAAGCGGCGGCCCTCTGTGGCGGCGGGTGAAGGGGTCCGCCTCATTCATGGTTTGGCGAACGCCGTTTGCAAGTTGACGCACGGATCGCAAATCGCCCACGGCGATATCCAGCCCGCGAACGTCGTCCTCACCGGCCACACCAGTCGGCTGGTTCTGATCGACTTCGGTAGCGCCTGGACTCAGCAGATGGCGGCAAGTCGCTTAGAAGGGGATGGACACCATCGGTGCTACGCCGCTCCGGAATTACAATCGGGAGCAACCCCGGTCGGTTTTTTGGCTGACCAGTTTTCGGTCTCGGTCCTTTGCTATGAGTTACTGACCCTACGGCTCCCCTACGGCGGGCTTGGCGGCAAGGCGGGGCGACCTGAATTCATCAACCAGACCCGTGACGCACTGATTCCTCCGAGTCAATTACTGTCGGCGCGCGACGAGCTGCCTCGGTCGCTGCTCGATGGATTGGACCGTGTCGTCGTCCGCGGACTCGCACTCGATCCCGCTAATCGCCATCCGGATCGGCATGCGTGGCTGAACGACCTGTTTGAGTTAATGGCCCGGTTTCGCCTTCCGCCTGAACTACCTCCCGGCGAGAGTCTGCTGACACGGGTCATCGAATGGTTCGTCAATCGGCGTCGATCGCGTTAAATGTCGTCGGCTCACCCCTCATCGGCGATCCCCAGTTGAATTGAGTCGTGATGCCGGGGAACCCAACCAAAGCGATCGCCGCAGTCGCAATGGAACCGAACCCCGGTCTTACTCTTTGTCGCAAAGGGGGTAAGCAGTTCGCCCTTCAAGATCGTTTCCGATCGGTCACGCACATATCGACGCGGCGCACCTCGGTAGCAACCCAGGCAGCGACGATCCGTAGGCTCAGGCAATACGCCCCCGCTGCTGACAAACCGGAGGAACTCACGAAAGTTCGCCAGTTCTCGTTGCAATTGGGATTTTGCTTCCGCCGTATTGGGGAAAATCACGCAATCATAGGAGCCTGCGAAGATCAGCACGCCAAACGGCGCATTCGCGAGTTCGCATTCCTCCAGCAATCGACAATGGGCCGCCATCCGAACGATGTGTTGCCGACCATACTCACGATTCCCCTTGTGCTTGCGGATAACGGGAATTCGTAACGCACTTCGCTCTTGGACGAGCACCCGCCAAGGTTTGCCGACGAGGCGCTCTGTTGGATCGCGATTCTTCTGCTGCGGCTTGATGCAATCGAAGCCCGCCTTTCTTAGCGACCACCAATTCGCGCCGCGAATCTCGGTCGAGTTGAGATCAATTGAGCATGGTAGCGCGGCCTGCCAAGCGGCCCGCTCGCGAACGATCCTGACCACAGTCACAATGGCATCCCACAACTTCGCGAGCATTAACGCTGCGGGCAACGACGCAGCCAGCCCCCAGAACCAAGAACCCGCCACTCCCACTACGAATACGAACAACAAAGCAGGAGCAAGTAAGGCCAACCAGAAACGAAACTTACCCCAGGTCGCATGCAATGCTTCGATAAAGCGACGTTCGTTATAGTCTCCGAACCAATCCAACTTCGGTCCTAGCGTACGTTCGTCGTCACGTTCATCTTCTTCGGACGATTCCATTGCCAATAGCGCCGCTCGCGGACAGAAGACGTGTTCGCCGAGGACATGCACGCCTACATCCGGAACTCCGGATTCAAACCGCGCAGGGCCTCGGGGCGATTCTTCTTCGATCATGCTTTCAGCCCGGCTGCTTTTTGTGCCCAGCGCTTTAGTTCAGGGAGGAGAACGCTCAGGCCCGATGGTCTGCGGTCAGGAATCGGTTCCAGACAATCGGTCAACAACTTGGCGACGCCCTTGGGAATTCCCGCTTGTCCCCAAACCACGGGTAAACGACCGTAGTCGGGTGGCGTTGCCGCAATGCACTTCAGCGCGAGTCGGCCGAAGCTATAGAGGTCAGCCGATACCGCGACGTCTCCTCCATCGACTTCAGGTGCTCGGAATTCGTCTTCCGGCCAGTCGCCCGAAACGGACGGGCTGCCGTCGAGCAACTTGGCCAGTTCAAAGTCGGTCAAGACGGCGCGTCCATCCGTGTCCGAGATGAGAACCCGTGCCGGTGCCAATTCTCTCAGAATGATTTGATGCTTGTGCAGCGCATCGAGACCGGCTGCGATCTCGAATAACAGCCGCGGGAGCTTTTCATGCGGCCAAGTTCCCGACTCCAGATGGTCGGCCAAAGTCTGTTCGGCCACCCAGTCATCGATAACCCACCAGCCATCGGCGACCGGAGTAGAAGAGTGATTCATCGCTAACTGCGAATGCACGCCGATGCGCGCGCAGACATCAGCATGACGATTCAACTGGTGACGCATCGCCTCGCGCTTCGCCGTCGGCACAAAACCGAGGTGATAAAACTTTCCGCGACCGAATCGATTCGCGGTATGACGATGTCGCATGCGACACACGATGTAATAGAGACCGTTCGGTGCCAGTCGCCCCTGTTCTCGGTAACCAACCGTCTCCCATTCCGGCTCACCCATCAGCGGTCCACGAGGTTCTTTGGGCGTCAAGTAACGGGGATCCCATGGGGCAAGCAAATCGAGTATGTCACGTTCCAACGCTTGGGCCACCAACAACGCGGAACCCGGGAACAGACCTTCGCCGCGTAAGGTTCGTTGGAACGTCCGAAAGTCCAGCATAGAGTCATCCGCTGTACGCTTGCCTCGCGCTGCCTGATGCACCACTTCTTTCTGTGACTTGCCGAGCGCAATCCGTGCCCGATCCACAAGGAACGGGTCCAGGTAGACCAACTGGGGATTGATGTCGTTCTTCGGCTGAGCCATTCCGTCGTTCCGAGATTGTTACCCGGGTGTCACGCGACTGCGCCCAGGGTAGGCGTACAAACACTCCTGCTAAACCGACTTGGGTCGGTCTGACTTTCACTTCCCTCATTTTCCAATATGGAGCACCCATGAACAAGCTGATGGGGTTGTTTCTCGACCGATTAACCGAGCGGCTCACCGCGTTGCTTGCCGGGTTGATCGGCTCCCGTATGGAAGCATTTCACTCTGTGGCGCAGGCTGATCAACAAAGCCAACTGGAAGACCTGGCTCGGCAATACGAGGCGGACGGAAAGCCCGAAATCGCCATGACCCTTCGGCAACGAGCGGCCCGGCTCGTGTCGACCGACCTTGCGGTCGAGGCCGTAGAAATCGTGCAGCGGCTAACCGATGAGACATCAAGCTCCGCAGGGAATCATGAGGGAGGCACGGCGAGAGATCTGCGTAGTCTTCCGGATTTTTCCGTAGCGGCTCGCGGTCGCAACAAACGACAGAAGCCGGTCGACGGCATCGACCAACCGGATGCAGGAGCGGCGTCATGACCGGTGTGATTCGCCTGACAGACCGCGACACCGAGATCGTGCAATGCCTGGTGCAAAAGGTACGACTCTTGAGCCAGCGCCAATTGGCCCATCATTGGTGGGAAGGCGATCTCGCCAACATGCGGCGACGCATGAACCAGTTAGTGGACTACGGTCTAGTTGCCCGCGTGGCGGTGCAGGCTCGGTCGACCCCCGAACTGAACCAGCCGCTCGCGAGTTGGCAGCAAGGAGACTCCGTTCCGGACTTCGGACAAGTCGCCTTTCGCTGTCAGGACCGCTGGCGACAACGGGCGATCCGGCCGTGTACCACTTGGATCGCCACCGAAAAGGCGGCGCAGTTGTACGGCGGTGTGCGTCGCGGGGAACTCAAGCAGCCGACTCAGGCCACGCACGACCTGGGAGTTGCGGCAGTGTGGCTGCGATTGCGATCGGTCGCCAACGAATGGGCTCAAGCTTGGCGCAGCGAAGATCTCCTGGCGCATACGCGGCAGGGCGAGAAACTCCCCGACGCATTCATCGTAGGCCCCGACGAGCAAGTGATGTGGGTCATCGAATTTGGCGGAGGCTACAACGCCGAGCGCGTCGCCGCCTTCCATCAAGACTGCGCCCAGCGCGGACTCCCTTATCAATTGTGGTGAAAACATGAGCGTTACCGAATCACTGAATACCAAGCGGCTAAAGCCTCGCGACTTGCGCGTTCTGGCTTTTATCGCCCGCTATCGACTCGCGACGGTCGAAGCACTCCGCTGCGGTGTGCTGTCGGAGTTGTCCTCGAATGCCGTCGCCAAAGTGGCGAATCGACTTTGCGCGCTCGGTTGTCTGCGGAAATTCACACTACTACACCCAACTCGGTATTTCGTGCTTGGTGAGGCCGGAACGAAAACCTTGGGATTACGTCTCGACCGAACCTATCCACTTGGCCCGCAGTCGCTACCGACCGAATACGGGGTGTTGTTGTATTGCTCACACGGGCATCCGCAACGTCAGCGATTGACCGCTTCAGAGTTACGAGAGCGCTGGCCGTGGTTGCCTGCCGTGCTCGCAACCGCACCGCATGCTTTCGACGAGTCACTACAAACCTTGGAGCTACTGCGGATTGATTTGGGCGGCCCGGCGGACCACGTCGCCCGAAAGTGTGCGAGCGATATCGACTCTCGTCGCCAATTGCCGGAGTTCAAATCGTTGCTCGACAGTGGGCAGTTTCGCTTGGTTTTTATTACCGCCACGAAAGAGAAGTCCAACGCCATTAAGCAGGCCCTCGATCGTCACAGTTGGCCGGCCGGACTGCGGGTGCATGCGTCCGTTGTTCCTCAACTCATTCACTTCACCGCGCGAGGACAACATGCGTGACGTCTACTACCAATCCGCAGGAAACCCCGTGCAGGTCGACCGACTTCCCGCCACACGGCCGGACGCCGAGATGCTCCCCCCGGCGCTCCCAACTCACGAATTGTTCAAGCGGATCATGGGCCAGCATTCCGTAGCGACAGCGGTCGCGTTTTGCCTTCTGATCATGTACCGCGCCCCCGGCTGGCAGTTACTGGAACCATTTGACCTGATTGCCGGCGTGGCGTCTCTCGCCGTAGGGCTCGGTTTCGCAATTACATGCCGCGATTTCCGCTGGCTACTGAATCCCGTTGTGCTCTTCGGCCTGGGATTGCTCTGTCTGAACCAACGTATGCCTTGGGCAGGGCACATCGTATTCGCCGCGTTGGCAATGGGAGGATTCACCTTCGCCTTCGGTTGGCACTGGGTGGTGATCAGTACGGCAAGCCCCTTGTCCCGCACCGCCGCCGAAGATCTTCGCGCGCGGTGCTATGGATACTTATGTCTCGCGGCAACTGTGGTCGCCGTACTGACCGCGGCGTTGGTGACGTGGGATTCCACTCTCTTGCGGTTGGCGATTGTTTCACTTGTCGCGGCCACCGCGGTCGTACCACACCCAGGCCGTTTCTTCTTCGCTCGCTGGCAAACTCTCCGAAACAGTTGGTTGTCATGGCTGACGTATGAGGCGCAGCCGCTGCCCGGATTGTTGCAAAGTCCCTGCGGCTCGCTTCATCAGAGACTGGCTTTGACGCTCGGGGCCATCGTGCTGACCGCGTTGATCTTTGTGCGTTGGTCTGGATCACCCTTGTCGACGGTGATCGATTTCAGTCAGAACCAACACCAACAGACATCGGCACAATTAGATTCGGCACGAGCCGACCACTTTACCCGTTTCCGCTATGGCGCTGCACTCTGGATCGTGACCGTTGTTTGCGTCGTGTCGTTGCCGGTTGTGACGCCCTTCGTCATCGCCTCGGCGGCGGCCATGCCCGCCTTGCTCACGGCGGCGACGGCGCAAGAGAAGGCCGCGGCGGAGAACGGCGTCAGCAGCATCATGGAGGACATCCGCCGGTCGAGCGATCGCACCGAGCGCGACAGTGTCTATCACGGACGGGTTGTAGCCGATGGCAGTCCTGTCTATGTCCCCCGCGCCGTCTATGGCGAACATGCGCATGGATTAGGAGATAGCGGCTCCGGAAAAACATCCTTGTTCTTGTGCCCCATCATCGAACAGTTGGTGACATTCGGTGATTGCAGCCTGATCGTGCTTGACCTCAAGGCCGACACGCCGGAACTCTTCGCAACGCTACAAAGCGCCGGCGAATCCGTACGGCGTGAGCGTGGCGTTCGTTTGCCGCTCAAGTACTTCTCAAACCAGACGGGGAAGGCGACGTTTGCGTTCAACCCGATGACGCAACCCTTCTGGTCGAATTTCGACCTCTTCACGCGCACCGACATTTTGTGCGGCGCGACCGGTCTGAACTACGGCACGGACTATGGCTCGGGGTACTACAGCTCCGCCAACGCCGCCATTCTCCACCACACCCTCAAGACGTTTCCCAATGTGACCACCTTCGCGGAATTGGCCGACTGCATCGGCAACGTCGTTGCAACGGCGAAGAAAAGCGAACTGCATCCGGAGATCCGCAAGGCAGGTGTGCATGTGCATGAAGTCATAAAACGCCTCGCGGCATGCGAAGCGCTCAACGTCACCAGTGCTACCGGTCACGACAAAGATGTCGTCGACCATTCAATTGACGTCACCCAGGTGTTCCGCGAACCGCAATTACATTATTTCCACCTGTCATCGACGCTCTCTCCCAGCGGTGCGCCCGAGATTGCGCGACTGATCACCTACATGCTGCTGGCCGCCTCAACGCAGACGGAGCGGCGTTGCCCGGTCTATCTCGTCATTGACGAGTTCCAACGCATGGTGGCCAGCAATCTCGAATACATGCTGCAATTGGCCCGCAGCATGGGCATCGGTGTGATCTTGGCCAATCAAAGCCTGGAAGATCTCAAGAAAGGAACCACCAATCTTATTCCTGCCATCGAGGCCAACTGCCGGTTGCGTCAATGGTTCTCAGTATCGTCGAGCGAGGACCAAGAGCGGTTGATGCGCAGCAGCGGGTTGACCGTCGATCGTACGCTTAGCCGTTCCGTTTCGATGAACCACGAAGGACGGCAAAGTCATTCGTTCAGCGTATCTGAGCAGGTTGTGAATCGCCTCACACTTAATGACGTATTACTGGCGAGTGACCATCCGTTCCGCAGCATTCTGCGAATCAGTCGCGGCAGCGGCTACGCCCAGTATGGCGGGATGCCAGTCATCATCGAGTCGCAATACCACATTTCACGGGCGGAGTACCAACGTCGCAAATCGATTCCTTGGCCATCCGATCCAGGAACGTTCGTCGCGGGTCGGCAGCCTCCACCGGCGGCATCCGGAGTGACGACCACGAGCCCGACCCCGAGTTCCGGGCCGCAGTGGAGCGAAGAGGTGATCGGCACTACCGCGCCTCAACCACTTAGCGTAACTGAGCAGGCTTCGGTCGAAGAACTGTTTCGCCAATTCCAACAGGCATTGCCCGCTCCCGCCCCGCGCAAGAAGCGGAGGCCCAAACCATGAGATTTACGCTCACCGACCGCGATCTCGACTTATTGGAGACCTTGACCATGCGGGTGCGAATGCTCGCGATGATTCAATGGGCCCAACTCGGTTGGCCCCTGGGACGAAACCTCAAAACGGCGCAACGACGATTACGGCAATTGACGGACACGGGCCTAATCGAAACGCACGTCGTCAACGCACATCCGTTACTTCCCGCGGAGCAGCCGTTGGCAGAGTGGCAACCAGGCAACTGCGATCACGATGCGAAGAAGATTTCCGAACAGGCCCGCCGTCGCTGGAATGCCGCTGCACAGCCCATGACCGTTTGCGTCGCGTCGCCGCTCGCTGCCGGATTGTTCGGGAGCACTGCCCGTGGATTGCCCGCCGTCGAACATCGTGACCACGACCTACGGCTGGCTTCGACGTACGTCTATTACCGTCAGCATCAGCCGCAAGCCGCCCTGATGTGGCTCGGCAATCATGCCCTTCCCAAAGCGGGCTATCGCCTAAAAAACCCCGATGCACTCTTGCGCGATCCGTGCGGTCGCACGCTGCGTGTCATTCATTCCGCTGGGCATTACTCGCATGAACAAGTCGAGAGCTTTCACAAGTATTGCGTTGAACACGATCTCCCCTACGAACTCTGGTGATCCCATGAGTCAGCCGCGTCCCATCGAGAACGAACAGCATCGTGAAAAGATGGTTTACCAAGTTGTCGAGCAGGTGGCTCGCTACCGCCTGTCCGTGTTTGCGTCGTTGGAGCGGCTTCCGGCATTTCTCGACTACGGGCCGCGCGAAGTGCGGCAGGTTGTGCAGGAATGCGAACGACGTCAACTCATCGGCTCAGCACTTTTACATGCGAATTTACGGTACTGGCATTTACTCGCGGCCGGAGCGGAGGCTTTTCGATGCAGCGAAGAGCGCATCGGCCCCTTGTCCGAACCCGCGAAATTGCGGGCATTCGCGCTGCTGCGGTTCTGCTGCCTCTCGGACACTTCGCGTCACCACCTCGCGCCGGATGAACTGCGCCAACATTTCCCCGATCTCGCTCGACCCGGTTTACCAAACGCCTACTACTTCGATCCCAGTGGAGTGGGTCGCCTCGGCTTCGCACGCATTGATGCCGGTCGTCGTGGTAGGTGGGACCGCACGCTGCAATCCGTGCAAGCCGACATGCGCGAGCATCTTGCTCAAGCCGGTTTTCGCCGACTGATTCACGCCGGTCGCTTTGAAATCACCGTCCTTACCGTTTTCCGTCAGAAGGCACAGCGCATCCATGAAGCGCTGGCCAAGCAAGTTCGCGGTCCATGCGTACCCGTGAATGTTGTGGCGCTGCCGGAACTACTACCACTCGTGATCTCCTGCCCTTGAAAGGAACCGTCTAACACACTCGCTTTTTTTGTTTCCCACCTCGTGGGTTTCATCGCTCCCGGCCCAGGAGCAAGAAAAAACAACGGGTGATTGATGTTTGTGAACCGTAGGCAGGTTGTCGTTCAGGGGAACGCGGCCGGCCGAATCTCTGGGAGAACCAGAATGAGCATGTATCGCTCACGCAACAGCAGAAAGCGTTGGAGACTGAAATGGCCGTGGAGTTGGCTCTTGCCCCTCAAGGTCGATGAACGATTTTGCCGGGGGTGTGGCCTCTCCTACCACGAAGGTCCGATTCCAAAGCCAGTTCATGAGGTGATGGTCAAGAGCATTTCGGTTCTTGTCTTTCCCGCAGGTAGCTGGCGAGCGAATGACTGCGTCGTGCGGGTCGGACGAATGAAATCGGGAGGCAAGAGCTTTTACGTTTCTGAATTCATTCCCGGGGCCGAGATCGATGACGCCATCGCGGCGCTGATGAAGTTGCAGGAAGAACTTTCCGCACCGTGTTTACCCAGCACGCGACGGAAGGCTTAGGTTCGCAATCAGGTTTGATGCTGGTTTTAGGACTGCCTCCGGGCAGTCCATTCGTCGTGCTCTCATGAGGAGAGCACGGTGACAACACCGGGTCGATCACAGAAGGAAGTCTGTGGGGCCCTTCACATAAGAGGAAAAGAGATATGGCAGATAAACCAAAACCAGCGGCTGAAATCCGCTTGGGCCGGATTCGAGCCGTCATTTGGGAAAACCATTCCGACAGCAGTGGGACATGGTACTCGGTGTCGGTGTCGCGTCTCTACAAAGAGGGCGAAAGGTGGCAGGACAGCACGTCGTTTCGACGCGATGACCTGCCGATCGTCGCCAAGGTCGTAGACATGGCCTACACGTGGATCTGGGACCAGGACGTCCCGGTTCATCCTGACTCACCGGTCCCAGCCAGATCGGCGAACAAGGCGGAGGCGAATTCGGCAAACGGCAAGGCGTCGCGGAGGATCGAATCATGAACTCGATCAAAATCGTTATGCCGATCCCGTTGGGAGAAGTCGTCATCACCCCTGGGGCGGTTGTGAAATTAGACAGCAAGGTCGTTAGCCGCAGTCTTGTCCGGCACATGGCGGGAGACTGGGGTGAAGTGAACGAAGAGGACTGGGAACTGAACGATGCCGCACTGGAAGGCGGCGATCGGTTGGTATCGCGGTATCGCGGCCGTGATGAGAAGGATTTCTTCATCATCACGGAAGCGGATCGTTCAATCACGACGATTTTGCTGCCGGAAGAGTACTAGGTGGTTTGGCCGGCTAGTTCGCTAGCCGGCATTTTCTCGACAAGCATCACGCCCGAATCGTTCGCGATTCGGGTGGTGCAGGAAAACGGGTGGTCGCGCTTCACCATCACAGGCGACGGTCCGACGAGAAAAGCGCAAAGAGTATTTTCAAAACGAAGTACGGAGAGAGTGATGGCTCTCCGTACTTCATTTCCCGACAGCAGCAACATCACGTAGCTCGAAATGTAACTCACGGAGACACGACTCCATGTTCAACGATGAACCTCGTTTTCCAACGCATCAACCTGCGGTTCCCAAGCCTTACTGCTCCGTCGGCGCTGGTCGACTGACGTCGTTCGTTTGGAAATCCGGCGACGAAAACTCCGGATGGCGATACCGCTTCAATCTGTTTCGTCTGGCTGCCAAGGGCGGCCGAGTCTCCCAGCTACTTGCACCTTCGGACCTGATCCACCTCATCAAACTCGCACAAGTGCTATCGGCGGTGATTGCCGACGATGGTTGCCTTTCATTTGAAGAGCGTGATGACCTCCGGCGACTCGCGGCCGATCTCGACACCTTAGGGAGTCGAATGGCGAGCCGCGCAGCGGCCAACCCGCGACCCAAATCGAAGTTCCCTTCGGTACGAGGCAAACCCGGACGATCGAACCAAGGGGGACCGTCGTGAAAGCTCAAGCCGTCCATGAAATCCGCCGGGGACTAATCAAAGTCCTGATCCGGTTCAAGCGAACTCGTCAGGGAGTGCGGCACTCGATCGTCGTCACTCGATTATTCCGCAACGGCGACTGTTGGAAGGAATCCTCTCGTTTCGGTCGTGATGACATCCCGGTGATGCGGTTGGTGCTCGACGAAGCCCATACCTGGATCTTTCAGCAAACACAGGCGCGCACCTCGTGACATCATCGGCCGCAAATTCCGAACACTCCTCGTCCGAGCATGCGGATGTCGGCACCCACGCCGACAATTCGCAGGTTCCGTCGATTGTTCGCAACTTGGCGAGCCTCGTTGAATCCGGCACGAAATACTCGACGATTTACGCCGACCCGCCTTGGCCCTATTCCAATAAGGCCGCTCGCGGAGCCGCCGAGAATCACTATGGGACCATGACGCTGGAGGCGATACAGAATGAACCAGTGCAGGCGCTCGCCGCCGATGAGTCCCATCTTCATCTATGGACCACGAATGCGTTTCTACGTGAAGCGTTCGATGTCATCCACGCTTGGGGATTTCGCTACAAATCCTGCCTGATTTGGATCAAGCCGCAACTCGGCATGGGCAACTACTGGCGCGTGTCCCACGAATTCCTACTCTTCGGCGTCCGAGGCCAACTTCCCTTCCGCGACAACACTTGCCGAAGCTGGCAACTCGCCCGCCGCACCGTTCACAGCCGTAAGCCGTTTCTATTTCGCGGCCTCATTGAGCAAGTCAGCCCTGGCCCTTATCTGGAGCTGTACGGCCGCGAAGAACAGCCGCAAACCGATTGGACCGTCTACGGAAACCAAGTCGAACGCCGACTCTTTTGAGGAGCGATTGCTGATGCCGAAGCAAAACAATCGCTCCCCCAAACCACCGGCGGCCGCCGTTCCGCTCGGCGCGCCAGCCTGGGTCACGGCCGAACTCATCGAGCACACGCTCCGCGTCTGGCAACCATTTTATGCAGACCAGTTGATCCCGGAGGATGCTTTGGAGATCATCATGGGTGTCAGTCGGATGGTGAATGAGTTGTCGAACGGAGACAGTCATGAAGCAATTCGTCGCACTCGCACGGGTAAGCAGCCGCGAGCAAGAGCGTGAGGGCTTCTCTCTAGAGGTCCAGCAAGATGCTCTGAATCGTTATGCCGAAGCGCATGACGGTAAGATCATCAAGCTCTTCAAAATCGCCGAGACGGCCAGCAAGACGGACGAGCGAAAAGCATTTCGGGAACTGATTGCTTTTGCCAAAAAGAATGCTCCCGGCTTGGATGGCCTGCTGTTCTACAAAGTCGACCGCGCCGCTCGCAATCTTTTCGACTACGTTGAATTGGAGCGGTTGGAATCGGAATACGGCGTTCCGTTTATCTCCGTGTCGCAGCCGACTGACAGCAATCCCGCAGGTCGCATGATGCGCCGCACGCTGGCCAACATGGCCAGCTTCTACACCGAACAACAGTCCGTTGATGTTTGCGAAGGGCTGCAACGCCGAATTCAGGAAGGCTGGTTCGTCGGTAAAGCTCCCTACGGTTATCGAAATGTCCGAAAAAACGGTCGCAGCGTCGTGGAAATTGACGCCGAAGCGGGCCCGCACGTTCGTCGCATCTTTGAACTGTTCGCGTACCACAACCTAACGCTCGACAGTCTTTCCGCCAAACTCAACGACGAAGGACGAAGATTCCGCGAGTCGTTTCCGAAGTTTCCCCGTAGTTCGCTGCATGCCATTTTGAAGGACCGGGCCTATATCGGTGAACTGGAATTTCGAGGCCAGTGGCATCCCGGCAAGCATGAACCGCTCACCGACCGAGCGACCTGGGACCGAGTGCAAGCGCTGCTGGGCGGTCATGTTTATCAGTCGCATGAAATGACCTATGCCAGCGAACGCATTGTCTGCGGTCATTGCGGCCATCCGATTACCGGCGAGAAGAAAACCAAGAAGCTGAAATCCGGCGATCGCCACTACGTCTACTACCGCTGCACCTACTACAACGTCGCCGGCCATCCGCGCTCACGAGTCACCGAGGCCGATATTGATCGCCAAGTCCTTGCGATCTTCGACAAGATGCGGATTGAGAACGAAGAGGTCCGCGAGTGGGTGCGAGCCGTTCTCCGGTCGCAAACGAAGGATAGCCAAGCGGACTCGCTGGCCCAGCGCGCCGAGATCCAGCGGCAAATGACTTTAGCTGTCGGTCAGCAGAACCGTCTCGTCGATATGCGTATCAACCGAGAGATTGACGCCGACATTTTCGCCGGAAAGCAGACTGAGGTTCGCGACCGAATTGCAAACTTGAAGCTGCAACTCGACGTCGTGGATCGATCCAACGACGAAATGTGCGACTTGGCGGTGAAAGTTTTTGAACTTTCTCAAGCCCTACGCCAGAAATGGCTTACGGCTGATTACGCCACAAAACGTCGAATCCTTGAAATCGTCTTTTTGAACTGCCGACTCGATGACGTAACTCTCGTCCCCACAATAAGAAAGCCCTTCGACGTTCTCGTCGAAGGGCTTCTTGTCCCATCAAGTCGGGGCGACAGGATTTGAACCTGCGATCTCTTGATCCCGAACCGCGAGCGCTCCCGAGCTCAACTAGATAAGCTGGGGCAGCGGTGCAAAAATGACGGCTTCTCTTTG
>CAYLYE010000059.1:10371-28317 GCA_964387325.1 uncultured Planctomycetaceae bacterium | reverse complement strand
CCAAGATCGCTTGTGGGTCGTCGCCGCCAATCGCCTCGAGCACCGTGGGGGCAAAAAACTGACTCAAAGTCGCCTGCTTCCGCTCCAATGCCTGAGCCTGACGCAACGATCGAATCGTCGCAGCGACCAATTCGGTGAACTTCAGGTCCTCACGCAAATCGTGCGGGTCGCTCGGTGTTTGATCGTCATAGGGTGCGGGCGGGTGAGAGTAGTCGCGCGCAAAGGTGCCTGACACGTACAGCACCCAACCGGGGCGATGAGGCACGAGCACCGGCGTGCAGTAGGCCCAATCGACATTTTCGACCATCGTGAACGATTCTTGGGCCCCCGCACGAAGGTTGTTCCAAACATGCAACACACTTTGGGACTGTTCGATGGCCGAACGAATAAGACGCTGGCTAGGATGAAAGTCGCCGCTGGTCATGCGCCGACGATCCCAATGCAGGATCTCGACCTGCCCTAAAGGGTCGTTCGTGTTACGGTGCGAGACGAATGCGACCGTGTCGGCGCGGCGATTTCCAGAGAGCAGTAGCTGCACAATCCGCGCGAACAATTCGCGATCGTCCCCGGACGAGCGAATCACTTCTGGTAACCGGGTGAGCACTTCGAGCCGTTCGTCGTTGTTGCGAAATGGCAGCTTATGTAAATACTGTGCGCTAAACGATTGCTCCTCGAAGTGCCGAGGGGACTCGTGGCTCATCTCGACCTGGTCGCCCACGAGGGTGATGGTGGTTTGGCCGATCACAAAATTCTCGCCGGGCTTGAGGTCGACGGCCAACCGTTCGCGCCCTTGATGAAAGAGTGGGTTGCGTGCGCTACCCAGGCGGCGCACATGCAGCCGTCGGCCGTCCCAATCGGCTTCGACATGCGCGCGAGACACGAATTCGTCCCAGGCCACGCTCCATGAGCCGGCGTCGCGACCAATGACCAGCTTGTCACCCAGTCGCAAAGGCCGGCGCCAGCGCTGCTGCGATTGTGTCCCTTGTGCGATGAGTTCAGCCAAGGCGGGTCGTCCGTGTGAACTTGATGGATGCCGTGCTACGGAGCCGCGAAGCAGTAGACAGCCGCTTCGGTACGAATGTAGACGCGACCGTCAGCCGTGACCGGCGTGGCCACCGAGCGTTCGGCAAAATCGTGTTTATCGATCAGCTCCCAATCGCGCCCTGCCTGGATGATGCTGAGCATGCCGCGCTCGCTGAGCATATAGATTTTGCCATCAGCCGCCACGGGCGAGGCATAGTACCCGCCCGTCCCTGCCGTGCGAGACGTTCGCAGCAATTTGCCGTTGAGCGCGTCGAGTGTCGTGACAATGCCGCCGTCCTTGACCATGTAGAACACGTCGCCATAGACCAACGGGCTCGACACATAGGGAATCCCCTTGTCGTACTGCCAGACCACTTGAGGCGGGGCTGACAAGGACTCGCCAGGGCGAATCGCCACGACGGTATTGCGAGCCAACTCGAACACGCGAGCGTATTTGATCCACTCGGCCTGATCGAGTCCCTTGTCCTGATTCAGATCGATGCGGTAGAAACGATCGAGCACGTCCTTGTTGTCGACCTCGGCGCGCGTCAGTTTACCGTCCTTGTCTTTGTCCCATTGCTTGATCGCCACGTCCCAGGGTTCCATCGAGATCCGCGCCGTGGTGTCTCCGCCAGGAGACCATGTCGCTACGTATAGTAGTCCGTTGGCGATGATCGGCGTCGTGTTCACGATCCGCGCGAAGCCATCGAGGCTCCAGATTTGCTTGCCGGTTTGCAGGTCGTAGCTCGCCAACTGCAAGGCTCCAGCCACGATCACTTGCTTGCCGTGGGGCGTGTTCCAGATGACGGGCGTGGCGTAGCTGCGCGTAAAGCCCTCGCGTGACGTTTGCCAAATGGTCTTGCCCGTCGCCGGGTCGACACACAGCAGAAAGCTGTTGAGGTCATGGTCCTCATTTAGCAACAGCTTGCCCTCGACCAGCACGGGCGAACTCGACGAACCGAACTCGTCTTGGAATGGGCTGAACTCACGCTGCCAGACGATCTGTCCCTGGAGATCGTAGGCGATGAGGCCATAGCTGCCGAAAAAGGCATACACGCGCTGGCCATCACACGCGGCTGTTGACGATGCGGGACTGTTGGTCGGATGGAACGTCTCGACCCGCGAGTTGGGTATGGTATGCGACCAGCGCACTCGACCGGTGGCGCGGTCGAGCGCCACGGTGGCCAATTTTTTGTCGCCATCAAAGGTCGTCAGATAAATGGAGTCTCCGTAGACGCACGGCGACGAGTGCCCCGGCGCGAGTGGCTGTCTCCACACGAGCGTGCCGGGCTTGTCGAACGAGCGGGGATACGATGCCTTGCCCGACGCGATCCCCTGATCGCCGCGAAAATAGACGGGCCCCTCGGCTGCCACGACCGTCAAACAACACAGGAGCGTCAACCATCCTATTGAACTCAGCGCAACGAATCGGCCTAGGCGAGCAACGCGAAGCCGGGAAATACCGGGCTTCCGCTGGTCGCCCTGGTTCATTAACCGCGCAGTCGTCAATAAAGCCGTTCGCATTACTACGGACATGACCATCCCTCACCGTGACAAAGTGCAGATCATCGACATCATGATAATACGATGAACGACATGGCAAGGGAACTGGAAAGGAACGATGTGGGCTTTCGGCAGTCGAAGATCGGCGGAGAACCGTGATGCGACGTCGCGTTTTTTCCGATCCCGGCGAATGAGAGTCCATCGCGACTCTTGACCTTGTCGCTTCGCCCGACCAAGCTGAGAGGGTCTCTCACACCCTTTCCAACGTATCATTTTGCTAGGTCCTTTCATGAACGGTTCACGACTCCTCGCCTTATTGATCTCTCTCAACCTACTTGCCTCGCCGCTGTTCGCACAACAACCCAAGGGGGCGACCACGAGCCTGTTCAATGGTAAAAATCTCGACGGCTGGGTCGTGACCGATTGCAAGGTGGGGGTCGAGAACGGCGCACTCGTGTTACAAGAAGGGGATGGCCTGGTCCGTTCTCATCACCAGTACAAGGACTTTGTACTCGAACTCGATTGGAAGGCCCGTAAGGCCGAGATGTTCGACTCGGGCATTTATATTCGCGGCGAGCTGCCTGTTGCTCCTCGCAAATGGCCGACCAAGTACCAGATCAATCTCAAGCAGGGTTTTGAAGGGAACGTGACCACGATCAAGCCGGCGGCCAGCACGGGGTTGATCAAACCCGGCGAGTGGAACCACTTCAAGATCACGGTCATCGGCAAGACGGCCGACATGGAGATCAACGGTAAACCGGCCTGGAAGACCGATCAGATCGAGACTCCGAGTGGTTACATCGGCTTTCAGGCCGAGGTCACACTGGGCGGACAATTCGAGTTCAAGAATATCGCGATCACGGAACTCGGTCACGCCTCGTTATTCAACGGCCGTGATTTGAGCGGCTGGGTTGGCGCGGGGGCCGACGCTAAGTTGTGCTGGCAGGTCGAAGATGGCGCAATCAAATGCACCGGCGCCAAAGGACCGTGGCTGCGTAGCGAACAGGAATACGGCGATTTCAATTTGCGACTTGAGTATCGCCTACTCGAAGGGGGGAACTCGGGCGTGTTTATTCGCGTGCCCGAGGATGGCAATCATCATGGGCCCAAGTCAGGCATCGAGATTCAGGCGCTCGACGACGCTTCGCCTCGTTACAAGACGCTCAAGCCGTACCAGTACAGCGCGAGCATGTATGACTTCGTGGGGGCTGAGCCGCGCGTCTCACGAGCGGCTGGCGAGTGGAACACGCTGGAGATCAACTGCCGAGGGCATCATTACACGATCACGCACAATGGCCTGCGCGTGGTCGATGCCGATGCCAAGGATGTGAAGCTGCTCGATGAGCGACGTGTGAGCGGTTTCTTGGGTTTGCAAAACCACAGCGAGGCCGTGTGGTTTCGTAACGTGCGCATCGGCGATGCGATGTAACGTTGCAGATTGAGAAATGCCTTTCACAAAAACACAACGAGCGGCGACGCGAACCAGATTTTGAGGTTCGCGCCACCGCTCGCTTTGATGTGTTCGTTTGCGAAGGGCCACACCCCACGCCTACGTGCTTAGACAAAGCCCTTGAGCTGCTTGAGCGCCAAGACCTTGACCTTGGTCGAAGCCGGCTTGGCCGGATAATCGCGGAATTGACCCTTGTTGAAGGGATCCGGAACGTTCTTGCGAGCCGGCTTGGCCGGGACCTTGCGCTTGACGATCTTGAGCAGGCCGGGAACCTGGAACACGCCCGGGCCCTTGTTGCTCAACGCCTTCTTGATTTCGTTTTGCAAGGCATCGAACACGCCAGCGACTTCCTTCTTCGACAAGCCAGTCGATTCGGCGATGCTCGCCATGACTTCGCTCTTCGACGGAGCCTTGGGTTTCTTACCGGCTGCAGGTGCTGCTTTCGCCATTGGTGACTATCCTCCTTGGGAGCCTCAAAAAAAGCTAAAAACACGTGTCCTTCCGTATAAGTTGGACGGGTGAATTAAAATCAAAGGGCCTGAAAATGCAACCTCAATCGTGACAAAATGCGGAAAAAACGCGGATTTAGTCCACCGCGACACGTTATTCCCTCTAAAAACACGCTTTTTTCATGCATCGCGCCCCGATCGCCCTTCGAAATCCATCTCGCGCTACGGTGGTCTCGCGCAGCGCTACAGAGCACGATGGCCCTTCGCGCTACCGCAGGCACTCGGCAGGTTACTCGACACACCGCTCCAATCTTGAACGATGCTCAATTTTTCAGGATCGTCACTTGGCAACGGTGCTCCCCGATTGGCCAGTGAAGATCGGGAGCAGGAGGATTGGTCATGAAACAACGTCACTGACGTCTGCACGGCTACTGACTCTCAGATCATCGGCTTGAATAGGCCGAGTAACGCGAGGCCGGGAAACATCGGGCTTCCGTTGGTCGCCCTCGTTAGTTCACTGCGTAGTCCGCAATAAAACACGGTAGCCGTCGAGTCGTGCCACGGCGATGCAAATCGTGTTCATTCGCTAGATCCGTTTGGTGGGTCGACTTGCCGAGTTAGCGGAGCGGATCAAATTCATCCTGGTTGCCGGTTGTGATTGCATACCGTTCAGGGCTGCGCCGCTGAATAGAGCCGGTTGCGATCGGTGACAATCGCCTGAAATTCGGCAGGGGGAACCGCTGCACATCTTGACGATAAGTGTAACGGGTTCTAGGCTTAAGCAGCTTGCCCTCATCAATCGAGGGCTTAATTGGTGCGCAGCGACGGATGTACCCAATCCGTTTGCGGTCGGTGGATTTGATTTTGGGGAATGGTGTAACGGTAGCACGAGGCGCTCTGGACGCCTTAGTCTAGGTTCGAATCCTAGTTCCCCAGCTTTGTGAAGCTAGGAAATAGCGGGGCAACGGAGAGCCCAATGACCAGTTTAGGAAACGACGCCGAGGTCACCTTCACCTGCGATCGCTGCGGCGCAAAGACGAAGAAACAGCTCGCTTGGCTGAAGAGTAACCCCGAGTTTGTTTGCGCTTGTGGTGTAGTACATGCCCTCAACCCGGATCAATTCCGAGAGATCGGTAGGCAACTCGATGAGCAAGCCGCGGCGTTTAATCGCGGCATAAATATGCTCGGTAAAGGCAAGTAGCGGTTGTGAGTCGACGGAGACGGAAACCTTGATCGATTCAGGTGCCATGATCGAACCCCGCTTAGTCGCCGGTCTGATTACCAAGTGGAAAAGTGAAGACGGGAACGTCCGCACCCTAACTACGCGATGGAGGGAGTGAATGAGCACAACTCAACGCGGGGTATGGCGACAGGTGATTCAATGCCCTTGTGAGGGGCTTTTTTACTACGAAGACGTGAAGTCGAAAGATTGGAAATGCCCGAAATGTGGAGAAAGGCTTTCTGCTCCTGCTTCCAAGAAGCAGCTAGTTCTTGCTGAATCGCTAGGTATAGATCGCCCTGAGTTACTGAGTGCGTTCGAGATAAACACGGCCATTGATCGTGCGATCAAGAAACAACAGACGGAGCGTGCATCTAGGAACGCCGAGGCCGCAATGGAGTCCATGCAATCTGATGACGTGGCGAATGAGCATGCTCTGATCAAAAGAGGCGACATCATTATGAAAATGGTCGCCCAAACATTCGATGACTTGGATCGAGCGAGAATCAACGCCCCGATCAACGAGAGAGCCGAGTTGAATCGGATCTATTCGGCGTTCAAAGAGAAAATTAACGAAAAAATCAGGGATTGGAAGATTCGTCGATGTCAAACGCTCGTGTCATTCATTCTCCCCAAGTAGTTACCGCTAGCGGCGAATGTGTTGCGTTTGGTTGTCGGATTTTGTGTGAGAGGAATGCAGGAGGGGGTGAAATGCGATTTGCCGCGATTGATCGAGATGTGAGCAACATCCTGGGATACATCGGCTATGCGTTTCAGATCTCACTTATGTGGTTTTTGTCGCTCCCTGCAATCCCCATGATTCTCATCGGAGCCTTGGTGTATTTCTTTCCGGCAATGATCGCAGTGGTGAGAGGGCATCGAAACATGATCGCCATCTTCGTGCTGAACCTGCTCGCTGGATGGACATTCCTGGGGTGGGTCACGGCAATCGTTTGGTCGTTCGTTTCGTCGCGTCCCATTGAGCCTCGACGACGCTAGCGGCGAATGTGTTGCGTTTGGTTATCGGATTTTGGTATAAGCGGAGGTATGGAAGCTGTGATTATTAAAGAACGGATGCAGGCCGCTATCGCCGCCAATCTCAAGCGACTAAGGGGTGATCGCTCTCAGGCGGAAATTGCTCGTCTTTGCACCACTCCCGACTGGAAGTGCTATCCGGCGACAATTCAGCAGATCGAGTCGGGATGCCATCTTCCCAGCTTGGTCATTGCACACCATATCGCCGAGGTCTTGGGAGTCTCGATAGATGAGCTTCTTCAAGAATCCACGCCGAGACGCCGAAACCTGTCGAGAGCCAGCTAGGGTAAGGAAACTTCCTCTTGACACGATAAGGAAGTTTCCTTAAATTCACACCCGTCGTCGCTTGACGGGTGTTTCTTCGAGGTTCCTGCCCCACCTCAGACCGCCCGTCGGCGACGGCTTTTTGATCTCTCGATCAGGAGGCCACGGATGGGCGTCAGTACCCAAGAATCTCTCGCGCTGCATCTCAGTGATGTCGAAAGTGACGATGCACTTCGAACACGGATCGTAGAAAGCGCTCTTCAGCAGGAAGCGGCCATTAAGTCCGATCTGCTTAAGGTGCTTGGCGATGTCGGCATATACCAGGCTGTTCTGGACGGAATTTGCAGCGCGGCTGCATCTGGACATCCGAGCTACTGTTACGGTGCGCTTTATCCGACAAATGATCGCGAACTGCTTGATCTTGCCACCTCGCTGAAAACCACTGGTCAGCAGCGAGTGTTTGATTTTTTTCGGCTTTGCCACGTAATGTACTCGGAGAATGGCCTGCCTTGGCCACCACTCGTCGATAATTTAGATGTCGATGAATCGTTGTATCCCAATCAGCGTGTTGTTTTTCCACGGAATCAGACGCGAGATTTTTCAGCGAATCTTACGCGTTGCAACGATGTCTTATCAGCCGCGATGGAGCGAATTGACCAAGGGCTCCTTTCGCGGATCGCTGAATTTGATAAATCCACACCGCTGACCGTCCCTCTCTATTCGGTCGCCATTGTGCAGGGTGCAGTATGATCCAGGCCGCAGTCAACCACATCAGTGGTATCGAATACTTCGTGCGTCTCGCGCTCCGCGCTAAAAAGCCCGGCAGTAGCAGCGCCGAGAAGGCCTCGTTGCACATAGCACGATGCGTGCTCAAAAACGTCGGCAGTCTCGACGATCAGGCGATCGACGGGCTCGTTGACTTTCTTCGTGCCGCCAAAGGAGCGCCAACCTCGGCACGCGCGTTGATTGGATAGAGATTTTTACGCCGCCTCATGGATCGATGGAATCGCCGAGGCGGCTTTTCCAAGGAAGATTCAAGGATTTCTCCCGTGATCGAAAGCGTGACCTATTTTTGTCCATCGTTGTTATGGATAGATGGGCGGTGCGATGATCGTGAACTCGCGGGGCAACATGTTGCGCGGAGAGGTGATTTCATCGCCTCCACAGCGAAAACTACGTCCCTGCGGGTCGATGGCCGATCTGCTGCGCGATCACTTCTTGCCTCTGCGCATGCTTGCCGCGGGCACCGTCGAGCAATATTCGATCGCGGCCGGCGACTTCGATCGACTGGTCAAACAGCCCCCTCGCAACCTGAGCGAGCAGCTCTTGGTCAAGTACGCCAAACTCTTGGTCGATGGTGGGCTTTCGGTCGCCGCGGCCAAGCGACGCGTGGGCGTCATTCGCACGTTATGGGCCGAGGGATATCGACAGGCGTTCGTGCGCGAGCGTGTTTGCGATCCCTTGCGGCTACGCGAGCCGGCCAGGTCTCCTCAGGCGCTGGACTACGAGCGCGAGATGCCGCGATTGCTTGCGTCGTGTCGGGCCTGGAATCGCTCGAAGTATTGCCCTCAGGTCTCGCCTGGCTGGACTGCGGAGCACATGGAAGCCTTGGGGGCCGTGATCTACGAGACGGGGGAGCGGATCGGGGCCTTGCTCAAGGTGCTCGCCGCCGACGCGATCAACGCCGCACGCGGCGAGCTCGTGGTGTGTGCCGAGGTTCGCAAGGGGCGCTACGAAGACCGCATTTATGGGATCACGCCGGCGACGCTGCAAAAGCTCCAGCGGCTACCGAAACACGCCTCAGGCCGGCTTTTTCCATGGACTGCGAAGCCGCAGACACTGCGGGCTCATTGGAAAAAGATCCTCGCCGCGGCCGACCTGCCGGCGACGCGGCAGCATCTGTTTCACTGTCTGCGTCGTACGCACCTCACGACGTTGGCCATCAAAGAGGGGATCGAGGCCGCCAGACAGTCGGCCGGGCATTCATCGATCGCCGTCACGATGCGTTACATCGACCCGCGGCTCTACGGCCGGCGGCGATTCTGCGACCTGCTACCTCAGGTCATTTAACTCAATCAGGTACCGAGTCGGCTGCCTGCCCCAGCCGGCCCGTAGGTGGCGACGGATCTTCTCCTCCGTCGCCACCGTTCTTTATTGTGTCCCGAGCGCGAGGCCGAGTGACGCCTCGACGGTCGGCGCCCCGCAGCAGCGCGAGCGCGTTATCTATCGCGCTCGCGCTGCCTTTATCGCTCTCGTTGTTGGCCTTGAGTCGCAGCCTGGTGCGACGCGTTCCAGTGAGGGGGCCGGCCGGCCCGAGATGTTCGCGCGCGTTGCATCCTTTCGCGCCCGATTGTCGGAGGCCGGCCGGATTTTATTTCGCGCGTGATAAACACTTTTTCAAGGAGGATCGATCGATGGTACGTTTAGGAAGCAAAGCAAGAGACTTGGTCACCGGTGCCGAAGGGATCGTGACAGCCCGCACCGAATGGTTGCACGGCTGTGTGCGTGTCTTAATCGAAGCCGTTGGCCTGAAAGACGGCAAGCCGATCGGCGGGACATGGTACGACGAGAATCGCATTGAGCAGATCGCTAATGCGGCAACGAGTTATGCCGGTCAGTTGAGTGCGCCTCTTTATTCGCTAGGCGCGTCAGCCGTCGATGTAGTCACCGGATTTGCAGGCACGATCATTTCTCGCTCGGCCTGGCTTTCGGGAGTCATCACATACGATATAGCACCTTACGGACTGCATGAGGGAAAACCGATCGAGAGTGGGAATTTTAACGAGGGGCGTATCCAATTGACGGATCAGACGCCACGGCGATTGAAAACAGAAGCCGCTTCAATTGGCGGACCGATGCCTGACCCATCGTCGCGTGACACGGCGATGCCGCGTTAAGTGAATCACACGGAGGCAACGGCGACTCGCGTTGCACAAGGTAAGGCAGGGAGAGTGGTGCCCGTCACTGCGACTACTTCCACTCCGGTTGCCTCCGTTTTTTTTCAAAGGATAAAGGTTATGGACGACAAAATCGACATGGATTTGATGGTGCGTACTGATGGATCTGGCCATGTGATCTTGAGCCTCAGGCCTGAGCACACGGGACACTTCATTTTCTCGCCCATTCAAGCAAGTGAGTTAGCGAAGTTGCTTCACCGCAAGGCCGTTGTCGGAGGCCGGCCGGATTTTATTTCGCGCGTGATAACGGAGATCAATAGTGAGTGACGCCATTACCCGCCACGGCCTGCGCGAGTCCGATATCGACATGCTGGCGATCGCCGGCAAAACCATCGATCGACTTGGTCAGGCCGTGATCGACGAGCTCGAAGCGGCCGGCCAATCCGCGCTATGTTTACGCCACGTGCTCGATGCCATCGACATCGTGGCCAATGAAATTCCCGTCAAACCCATCGATTAAGGAAATTAAGTGAGAGGCATGGAATCCTACGCCCTTGATGCCGACGGAACGCTCCGCTGGCCACATAAATCGCCACTAGCTTGCCCATGTGATCTGCGCGTGACGCGAATCATTGCGCCCGCGGCCACCGCGGTCAACTGCGAGGGCTGCACGGGGCTCACGTCACTCGATTTGCCCGCGGCCACCACGGTCGACTGCGAGGGCTGCACGGGGCTCACGTCACTCGATTTGCCCGCGGCCACCGCGGTCGACTGCTGGGGCTGCACGGGTGTTGCCGAGAACTTTAATTTGCTGGTGCCGAGCTTGCTCGAAGCGGGTGGTCGCAGCTTGGGTGAGGTGCTCGCCACCGGCTGCTGGGAATACCACGACTGGACCAACTGCCCAATACATACCGCGTTCGGCGCAGACGACATTAAGGGCGTGCCGCAAGAGTTCCGCGGCCGAGCGGCGGTGTTTATATCGCTGTTCGATCACAAGATGCTGCGCAAGCCGTCGATTGCACCAGCGGCGTAAAAAGCAACACACGGACGTGAGGGATTGCCACGATGGCAAGCGATGCAGAAACAAGGCAACGCGCGGGGCTCTCGATCGAGGATCGGATCGAGCTGCACTTCGCAGCACAAACCCTAGTCCGATTGACGCCCGAGCTCGCCGGCGAACTCGATAAGCAACACTGGCTCGTGTGTCGCGTGGCCCGGGCCGCCCAGCGGCTCGCCCATGACACGCCGGCCGAGCGGGAGTGACGCATGCCGCCCCGTGGTTACTCACCGCCGCCAACTCGATACGTGCCCTTCCCGCGCTACGATGCACTCGTCGCCCGGCTCGGCACCTATCTGGACGACGGCACGTACACGCAGAGGCGTGATGCGCTTGCGATGCTCATCGGGCTGCACGGATTGCGTATCACCGAGGTTGTACAACTCAAAGCCAAGGATCTGGTGCAAATGCGAGGCATGCCGGCACGCATCGCGGTACGAACACTCAAGGGTGGGCACCCCCGCAACGTCGAGCTCGGCCCGGGCGTGGCAGATGCCATCCGCGCGTGGCGAGGCAAGTCGACACATGATCCCCTGCTCTTCACCGCGAAAGGCAAACCCGTCGCGGTCAATCAGTGGGAAGAGTTCTGCGGCCAGGTCATGCACGAGATTGTCGGGGTACACATGAGCTTCCACGCGTTGCGCCACACCTACGCGATGCGCTGCTACGCCTGCGAGCCCAAGCGCGACGTGCATCGCGTCAAACGACGCCTGGGGCATCGCTCGACCAGCTCGACGATGGTGTACATCGACGCGTGGGCTGACCTGGAAGACACGGAAGTTGCACAAATTGAGCAACAGATAGCCGATGAAAAATTGATGCGTGTTCCCGCGCTTCAAAAGGTGTTGTTTTCCACGGAAAACAACACCCTGCCCGACGATGAGATCGTCACTTTGAAGCTCTTTCGCACGGGCGATCATCCGCAAACCAAGGTATCGTGAGGGGTTATGTTTCGCTGGCTGCAAAAACTGTCGGGTGTTGTTTTCCGAAAGATGTTTGGCGAAGGTTCGAAGCCGTCGTCGCCTCGCTTGTATTACCCCGACGACCCGGTTTGCCATTCGGATCAATTCCCGATTTTTGGCCACCCGACGAGAATGTCGATGGTCGACGGCCCCCATTGTGCCTCGACTGATGCCGTGGACGAATCGCCGGTCGTCGCCGGGAAAATTAGTCCACCCCGCGGTGCAGTTCGCCGGCTCGTTGGCAACGCTCGCCGGCCGCTCACGAGCGCCGAAGTCGATCGACGCGAGCGGATCGCTCGCATCTACAACACACACGAGCAGCTCAAGCTCGCGATGGTGCTGTTACAGAACGGCCATCTCGCGATGTTTCGTGGGACCAAGGTGACCGTCGACGACCTGCCTCGCTTGCTACGGTGCCTCCGCAAGGCCAGTCGTCGTCTGGTGTCGCTCACGGCCGGCAAGTACGTCGCCGTCGAGTGCTTGACGGTCAGTTGTCAGAAGTCAGATTTTCCCGCCTGGCTGCAGCGGAGTTTGCAGCCGAGTCGCAACTGAAGAAATGATCGATAGGTGGTTTATGCGCAAGTTGGCTTGGTTGAGCGTGGCCCTGAACGTCGTGTTCATCGCGAACCATGGCGCTGCTTATACACCGCAGTGGCTCAGCGATTGGATTATTGAGAAGAGGGTATCTCCGATAAGAGGCGGCCTCTCTGGACTGGAGGGCGTCAAGAGAAGCGAGTTCCGCGTCGGTGATGTTTTCGCTACTAAAAATGACCATCACATTCGCTTTGTCATGCTCCGTGACCACCATCACTCACGTAAGGGATGGCAGTGGGAAGTGAAACACAGTGAGTTCGGTTGTTGGAACGCATGGGAATGCGACCTGGAAGAAATAATCCTTCACGATCCTGACGGCCACCGAGTGCGATTTGAAGGCAAGGATATCGTCGACGGGTTCTGCGCAGAGTATTGGACCCGTGACAATTGAGAGGTCATTGAAGTGATCGACGGCGGCGATCCGCACCGCCGCCGTCGATCGAGAGTGAAGCGTGTTCTTTTTTACCCGACCCAGTTTTAGGAGTGTTGATTATGCTTGTTCTTACCCGTCGCCGCAATGAAACAATTCGCTGCTCCACGAGCGATGGCCCGATCGATTTCACCGTGACGAACGTGCAGGGCGAACGCGTGCGGATCGGTATCGCTGCCCCTCCGGGGGTGCGCGTGCTCCGCGGCGAGCTTGAGCCCTTGCCTAGTGTCGCCATGCCGGCCTCAGCGGCCCTGCCCCCTGCCCCGTCGATCTCGGCCGAGGTCCAGCGATCAATTGAGGCCATGCCGGCCCCGATCAATCGCGCCGCGTAGATTCTGCTTCGTTGTGTTGCTTCTTTTGTAACTGAGGCGCAAATGGATTTGCATGTAAAGCCGCCTGGTCGAACGGGGGCACCCCCATGACACCATCCGAGCTTTGGGATGTCGTCAGGCGAACGCCTGACCTGAGTGGAGAGGCTAAGCTGGCCTGGTTCTACTTGTTCACCGTCGCCGCGAGTGGACAGTTATGCACCTGCCAAGCTCATGTTGGTGGCATCGCAGCCGATCAAGGTACGACTGATCGATCAGCTTCACGTGCTCTCGATCGACTTTATCGAGCCGGATTGGTGCACCTCGTTGACCGCCGCGGCGGTCGTATAACAATTTATCTTGAAGACCCGGTAGCTGTTGCCCGCGCACGAGTGGATCGCGCACTCGGCGCGCAACAAGAGCTTGAATTCGACGAGTCGGATCGTGCGACTGTCGGAGAGCAGCAGCACCAATGGGGCGACGGCTATGGTCAGGTCGGCGGAGACGCGGCTGATCCGCGGCGGAAACGCGGCGGTTCCGCCGATCTGCACCATAACCATCTAGAAAGAGATTTATCTCACCATTTACCATTACCATCACCATTCATTGGTGAAGATGGTAATGGTGATGAGGGGGTTCGGCGGAAGCGCGGCGGAACCGCCGAAGTGATTGGGGACGTACTCGCCGAGCATCGATCGATCCCGAGTACCGCGGCTGAGCCGGAAGCCATACCCGCCAACCTTCAGGCTTACGCAAGCGACTTGCGGTCGCGAGTGGGCGATCCAGGCCTGCACATCAAGCCCTGCCTGCGAATCGCTGAGATGGTGATCGGAGGCAGGCTCAAGCACAGCCTAGTGCGTGAGGCGCTCGACGATCTTTGCCGGGCGAAGACATCGCGCGGTGCTTACTTCATCACTACCATGCAGCGGATCTTTCGCGAGCACGGTCTTTTTTGGCCAGACAAACGAAATGCCGGCTAAGCCGGGGAAGGTGACCCATGATCGCGAGCAAACCCAAACGACCACCCACCGAGAAAACCGAGAAGCCGCCGTTGGCGGTTAACGCCCCGCGCAGTGTGCCGCCGGCGACGAGCACGAAAGCCAAGGCAGCATCCGCAGCGGCGTCGACCAAGTCCGGGCCCGGGCTGCTGACGTCCGAGCAGCTCGAAGCCGTCGACGACCAGCACGCGGCGACCGCCTTCGAGCTCGTCTTGATCGACAAGATCGATCGCAACCCACATAACCCGCGCCGCAATTTCGACGAGGCCAAGCTGCGCGAGCTGGCCGGCAGCTTTCAAAAGCACGGCGTTCTTGAACCGATCATCATTCGGCCGAAAGGCGTCGGTCGCTTCGAGCTCGTCGCCGGCGAGCGCCGATGGCGAGCTGCTCAACTGGCCGGCCTCGATTGGATCCCTGCGAGCGTCCGCAAGCTCTCCGACGCCGCGGCGCTCGAGGTGGCCATCCTGGAAAACCTTCAGCGCGAAGACCTCGACGCGATTGAAGAGGCGATCGGCTTTCGCCAGGCGATGCTCCCGATCGACAAGGGCGGTCTCGGCTACGGTACGCAAGAGGCGCTCGCGGAGAAGCTCAAATGCAGCCAGGGGCACGTGGCCAATCGCCTGCGGTTGCTCGATCTGCCCGAGTGTTGGCAGCAACGCGTTATCACGCGCGAAATACCGCCGACGCACGCGAGATCCTTATTGCCGTGGGTGGGCTATAAAGAGCTTGTCAAGGTGCTTGAGAAGAAGATCGCAACTCAGGTTAAAGAGCACGGTGGCCTGCCCTCACTCAAGGTATTTGAGGATGATGTCGAGCAGGAAGTGTGGTCTTCGACGGAACCTATTTCCGGCAGCGGGCATGAATACTTCAACGGGCGCTATTTTGACATCAAGTGGAAGTTTACAGATGAGCAGCTGGCAGACCCAGCGCTACGGGTGATCACGATCAAACAGCCCTGGGGCGACAAGACTGAACTGCGCTCACTCAACGAGAAACTCGCGAAGAAATGGCGCGAGCAGGCAGTTAAGGCGGCGATCGCGAAACTTCCGAAAGGTAAAGGGGGGTCCAGGATTGATAACGACGATGCAGGAAAACCTAAACCCAAGCGATCGCCAGCCGAGGAGCGGGCCGCCAAGAAGAAGCGCGATGAGGCTTTTGCGAAGCGGCTGCATTGTTGGAAGATTGATTGGCTCGCCTGGTTGTGCTCTGAGGTTCTCGGTTTGTGTGGCGGGCAGGTGCCGGGCATCGTCAAGCACGATGCCGCGGTCCGCATGCTGTTGGTTTTGCTCGGTGGGGAGGTGGATTGGAACGACTACCAGCGATCATCAATGCAACGCCACGAGCTCGACGAGATATTGGCGGCTGCCGGCGAGGGTAAGAAGCGATCATCACGCGGCAAGCCCGGCCAAAACAGCCAAGCCTGGAGCGCCCTCCCCGATGAGAACGCACTTGCGTTTGCGATCAAGGTAGTTCGGAGATGTCTGTTCGCTGGCATGGATGGCGATGAACCGCAGCCCGGACGCTACTTCAAGCCAGCCGACATCGAGGCACTCGCGCAGTTATTCGAGATCGATCTAGCGAGGGAGTGGCGAGAAGAACGAGCCGGCCCGTGGACCAAGAGCTTTTTTGAGATGCACGACAAGGCCGGCCTGCTCGCGATCGCCGAGCAATGGCAGATGCACATCCCGGACACCAAGCCCAAGGGCACGATGGTGCAGATCCTCATGTCGTCGTCGAACCCCAAGCCAATCCCCAAGGAGTTGTTGAAATGAACGTGCCCATGATGACAATGCACGCCTCCGACGCCCGTCGCGAGTGGCTCAAATACAGGCGAGCCATCGCCGAGCGCCCTTGCCACTCCGACCGTAGTCGATGCCGTAAGGCGGATCGGTGACTATCGCATCGATGCGATCGAGCTCGGCGAGCACTTCTATGCAATCGCAGTTGAATAAACGGACGCTTCCGTCTTCGGTTTGCCAATGTGGAATCATCTGATGATCAACGCCGCCGGCGATCGCCCTCGATGCGCTTGTGGCACGTCGCGCAAACCCCCTGGAGGTTTGCTCGCTCGAAGGCGAGCTCGGGGAAATCTTCGCGGGCTTGCTTATGGTGAACTTCATTGGTGGGTTCACCACATCCACACACGGGCTCTTCCGCCAGCACAATCGCTCTAAGTTGTCGCCAGCGTGGGCTTTTGTAAAACGCCTTGGCAGCGATTCGGCGAGTGTCTCGCACGCACGGAATGTTCGACGGTCGATATTGAGGGATACGTGGCGGCATAGTTACTTCCGTCGCGGCGAGACACTCGCCACAATCGTCTTAACTACGCGGAGGCGAACATGATTCGATCGCATCTCAGCTACGAGTCGACAGCTGCTTACGAGGCAAAGGACCAACTCGCGAAGTTGAGGAACTCTGGCCACGGTGAAATGATTCGCATGATGCTGCGCGAGCCGAGCCGTTTTCTCACGCACGACAATCGACCAAATATCCGTGAGCTGATGCGGGCGTTGCGTGTGAGTCGTGAGACGATCGAATTGAAATTGCTCGACTGCCGCCACTTCTTTGGTAAGCCGGATGCGTAGTTATAGGGACAGTGAGCAGAAGCGTCTCAGGCGAATTCCGCAGGCCAGTCACAGGTCATTTCGCCGTCGGAATTTATGACGAATCCAGCTCGCGACCCCCGGGGGGGTGTAATTAGCTGGGGACGTGCAGGCCGGGAGACGACCTGCCAATTTGCGTGATATTTCGCATAATTCGAGATTTTTTTTGACCCGGTAAACTTTTCCGATGGCGCGTGGCCGACCTCCGAAGCCGAAGGGGATCAACGATCTCAACGGAGACCCCGGTAAACGTCGTAGGAACACTGTAGAGCCCACGCTGCCGCCCGAGACGCCGGAACCACCTCCCACACTCGACGACGTCTCCCGGGCTGAGTGGGACTATATCGTGCCCTTGATGTCACAGATGGGTGTGCTCACGCGCATCGACCGGTCCGCGTTGATCGCGTACTGCGAAGCCTGGTCGCGTTACCGGCGCGTGTGCGATGAGGTGATCAAGTATGGCTTTGAGGATCTGGATGGCAAGGCGACGGCCGCAGCGCGGCTGGTGAAGGCCTACGGTCAGGAGGTTCTGCGCTACCTTGTGGAGTTCGGCATGACACCCGCGGGCCGAGCACGGATGCGCATCGTGCTGCCAACCAAGGGGGAGAAGAAGAAAAGCAAATGGGGTAGCACCTTGCCGACCAGTAAAGGTTGACAGTTCGTCATAGGCGATAGAGCCACTTCAGTCGTCCCGTAATTAGGGCATGGCTGCCAAGCGTTCGGCTATCACCGGTCCTCGTAACAAGCTGGCCGATCACGCGGTCGCGTTTGTCTCGAACCTGACGCTCGTTGGTGACTTCGCCGGCCAACCCTTCAAACCGATGCCCTACTTCCAGGGCATCCTGCGCAAGCTGTTCGGCACGCTCAATCGTGCCGGCAAGCGACAGATAAAGAAAGCGTTCTGGAAGGTCCCACGTAAGCAGGCCAAGACCACACAGGCCGCGGCGATCGTCATCTACTGGCTCCTCGGCCGTGGCTTACAGGCTCAGCAGATCATCAGCGTGGCCAATGATCGCATTCAGGCGGGCCTGCTGTTTGATGCCATACGCGAAATGATCGAGGCGGACCCCGAGCTGTCGGAACTTTGCGAGATCATTCCCAGCACGAAGAGGATTGTGGTCCCTTCGACCGGCTCGTACTACGTGGCGTTGTCG
>CAYLYE010000059.1:0-10361 GCA_964387325.1 uncultured Planctomycetaceae bacterium | reverse complement strand
GCGGAGCAAAACAGGCTATAGTCCGTCGCTCGTGATCTTCGACGAGTTCCAGGATCAGCGCGACCCGGATCTGATAAAGAATCTCACGACAGGCTTCGGGGCGCGTGAAGATTACCTGACGCTCTACATCTGTACCGCCGGCAACCGCCCCGACGTCCCCTACTTGGCAGAGTATGAATACGCCAAGCAGATCGCCGCCGGCACGCTCGTGAACCCTGAGTATGGCGCGTTCATCTTTGAAGCGAGCCCAGAGGATCCGTGGGACGACGAAGCGACCTGGCGGAAAGCGATGCCAGGCCTCGGCATCAGTTGCAATTTAGACTTCATCCGCTCCGAATGCGAAGCCGCTAAGCAGCAGCCGGCCAAGAAATCTTGGTTCCTGCAATACTACCTGAACATCGATCAACACTATGGTGGCGCGGGCGGTTGGCTCGACGATGAGGCATGGACGGCCTGCAACGCGCAGCAGATAGGCTTCAAGGGGCAAGCGTTTGGTGCGCTCGACATGGCAAGCATCAGTGATACGACGAGCTTCGTGATCCAAGGTGAGAACATCGAAGGGGGCGTCGACCTGATTCCTTACATTTGGGTGTGCGAAGCACAGATCGCCAAGCGACGTTCAGCCGAGTTCGACTACTTGGCTTGGGAGCGATCAGGGCACATGCGCGTGACCGAAGGGGAAATGCAGGATCAAGAGAAGATCTTCGCCGACATCCTCGAAGCATGCGAACAATACAGCGTCAGTAAGATCGCCATCGATCGCTGGAACACGGGCTGGATGGGACCGCGCCTCGTCGAGGCCGGAATTGAGGTCGTCGGGTTTGGTCAGGGGTTTAAGGATATGTCGCCGGCGATCAAGGAGTTCGAGCGACTGTTACGGGCTAGGCGTCTCCGACACGGGGGAAACCCTGTCATGCGCTGGATGCGAGCCAACATTCGCTGCGACACCGACGCTGCGGGCAACGTGAAGTTCAACAAGCAGAAGTCGACCGAGAAGATCGACGGCATGATCGCTGCGGCGATGGCGATCGGCTTGTCGATGCCTGGCGTTGATGGTGATTTGTCCGGCGGAGAGTCGGTGTACGAGAAGCGTGGCGTTGAATTCTTCTAGGTCGCGTAGTTAGGGCATGCTGCGACGCCTCCTAAGCTACTTCCGCCGCTCGTTGGAAAATCCTCAGACTCCGATCAACTCGTGGACAGTGGCCAGCGTGCTCGCCGGCGTCGCGATGGATCCGGACACCGCACTGCAGCACTTGCCGATCTTCGCGGCCGTCAATCGCATTTCGACTGATATCTCGATCCTCGACATAACTGTCAAGCGCATGCTTGATGGCGGTGGCTTCGAGAATGTCCCGCAACATTGGCTCAATCGCCTGTTGATGGTGTCCCCTGATGGTGTCCGCAATGCGTCGCGCTGGCGACAAGCACAGATGGGGCACGTACTCACTCGCGGCAACGCATATGCAGAGATCGTCTTCGACGGCGCCGGTCGAGCGGCCGCTCTTCATGGCCTGCCACCTGGACGCATCACACCGAGGATCGTAGATGGCAAGGTGTTCTACGAATACAACGGTCCGACGTCCAACGGCGAGAAGATGATTCCAGCGTGGAAGATATTGCACTTCGCCGGTCTCGGCTGGGACGGACTCGAAGGCTATGCCCCGATCACGATGGCACGCGAGACGCTCGGTCTCGGCCGAGCGGCGGATCTGTTCGGTGCGGCCTTCTTCGGCAATGCCGCTCGACCGAGCGGCGCATTGACTCACCCCAAGAAGCTCTCTGATATAGCGCGAAAGAATTTGCGCGAGAGCTTCGAGAATCGTCACTCCGGACCGATGGCGACCGGCCGCATTGCTCTGCTCGAGGAAGGTCTGCAGTGGGAGAAATGGACGATCGACCCGCACGAAGCGCAATTTTTGGAGACGCGCAAGTTCTCGGTGGTCGACGTCGCCCGGCTGTTCGGCTTGCCCCCGAATAAGATCAGCGACTACAGCGAATCGCACATGGCGAACATCGAAGAGGCCAACATCGACTATCTGCAGACGACGCTGCTCGGTTGGTGTGTGATGTGGCAGAACGAAATCCAACTCAAGCTGCTTGATGAGCCGACATCCGAGGGCTTGTGTGTTCGCCACAACTTCGACACCATGCTGCAAGCCAACGCGGCGGCACGAGCATCTTACGCCACGCAGGCGATCCAGTGGGGGTGGGCATCCCGTAATGCGATTGCCCGGCGTGAAGGTTTCGCGCCTGTACCAGGTGGCGATCGCCCCTTGGTTCCGCTCAACATGGTCATGATCGGCGAGGATGGAAACCCAATCCCGCTCAACACGCCGCCGGCGGCCGCTCCCCAGGCCAATCCGGTACCGCCTGCCAGTCTCATGCCTGCTAGTGCGCCACAGGCAGCTCCGCCGACAATGAAACAACTCGACGCGGTCGGCAAGCTCGTGACGAATGAGCTGCAGCGCTCCCTGCGGCGTGAATCCGCCGCGATGAAACGGGCCGCCTCCAAGCCCGAGTTCCGCGAAACTATCAAACGCTTCTACGCCGAACATCGTGCGCTACTACGCGACATGCTCGCGCCGTCGCTTCATGCGTTGGAGGCGATCGCCGGCCAGACGTTGCCGATTGACAAGATCGTCGATGCCTGGTGTGCTCGATCAGAAGCGGATTTACTCGACGTCGAGGCCGTGACGACTTCCGACCAGCGCGAGACGGCCGTCGAATCGCTCATCAGCGCCGCGACTTGGAACGAGCGACCAGAGAGGGCTCTCGAGGTGATCGTGCCGCGTATTTAGGGCATGACAACCGAACGGCGAGGCGAGCGACGAATCAATAAATGTGAGCTGCGGTCGATCGCAGCTCGGGAGGGTGTGTCTTCGGCCGGGGGTATCGGCGGCTACGCTGCGACCTTCAATCAACTTTCTCATCCCCTCGGCGATGAGAAACGTAAGTTCCGCGAGATCATCCTCCCCGGGGCGTTCAACCTGGCCGAGTCGATCGACGTGATTTGCACGTTCTGCCACAACGAACAAACCCTTCTGGGCCGCAACACGAGCGGCACGCTCCGCCTCAATGTGGATGACGTTGGTCTCGCCTTTGAGTGTGACGTACCGCAGAGCAAGGCTTTCGTGCTGGAGTACATCGATCGGCGCGATATTCAAGGGTGCAGCTTCGGCTTTGACGTCCTGCCTGGGGGCGAAACTTGGATCGACGGCGACGATATGCCGATTCGCCAGTTGACCAATATCGCGATCGTCGACGTCGGCCCGGTCATCGATCCGGCCTATCCCGGTACCGAAATCGCGCTCCGCAGTTTAAGTGCCCACCTGCAATCACGTCACCTCGGTCGACGGAAGTCGAACCGCAACCTGATTGAGGTCCTCTCGCGAATGTGCCTCGGCGATCAGGCGTAGTTAGGGCATCTGATCCACACGACGTGCGATCAGTACAGCGATCGCGAGCCCGACGAACGTGCTTGTGCGACGCCACAACAAGCAGTTTTGAGCAACGGAACCCATGAAGAAATCGATTGAAAAACGTCGGCTACGCAATGCCCTGGTCGTGCAAATGCGTGCTCTGCAAGATCGGGCGGACTCGGAAAAGCGTGATCTGAACGCGGGCGAGCAAGAGCAGTTCGAAAAGATGAAAGCAGACTTCGACGCGCTGAGCAAGCGAGTCGCTGATCTTGAGGAGCTCGAAAAGGCTGAAGATGAGATGGCCGATTCGGAGGATCGTGAAACCGACGACGGCAATGACAAGAACGAAGAGCGCAGTCGTAGCCGCGGTACCGGTGGGTCCGGTGGTGAACAGCGACAGAAAGGGCCACGCGCTACGGCCGAATATCGTGCGAACTTCGCTCGGTTTTTGCGAGATGGCCGTATCACAACGGAATTCCGTGACTTGGCTTTGTCGACAGATTCCGCAGGTGGTTACCTCGTGACCCCGGTGCAGATGAGCGAGCAGATCATCATCGCGCTCAACAGCCTGGTGTTCATGCGCGGCCTCGCCGACATTGAAACGGTCACTGAGGCTAAGAGTCTGGGTTGCCCAACGCTCTCGACGGATCTCTCCGACGCGGATTGGACGGCTGAAGTGCCGGACAGCGACCTCACGCCGGATACGAGCATGGTGACCGGTCGACGTGACCTGACGCCGCATTTTTTGACCAAGCTGATCAAGGTCTCGAATCGCTTGCTGCAGGCGAGCCCGCGCACGGAAGCGGTTGTTGGTGATCGTCTGACGTACAAGTTCGCCGTGTCGGAAGAAAACGCCTTCCTTAATGGCAACGGTGGCGAGCCAGACGGATCGACGCCGCAGCCGTTGGGTGTGTTTTACCCGTCGACCAACGGCATCACCACGGCGCGCGATATCACGTCGGCGGTCTCTGGTGTGATCACCGGAGACAATATCATCTCCACACTACAGCTGATTCCGCAGCAGTACACGAAGTCCAAGAGCTTCGGTTGGATCGCGCATCGCACGGCGATCGGCGAGATTATGAAGCTCAAGGATGGCAACCAGCAATATCTCTGGATGCCAGGCCTGTCGGCTGATCGTCCCGACACGTTGCGGGGCTATCCGATTTACCAGTCGGAATATGCACCGACGTTCGCTGCCGGCAGCTACGCACTCTGCTGCGGTGACTTCAAGTTTTACAAGATCGCGCAGACCGGAGACGTCGAAGTGAAGCGATTGGTTGAGCGATTTGCGTTGCGCAACCAAACCGGCTTCCTTGGCGGCCGTTATGTCGACGGCATGCCCGTGCTCGCCGCTGCATTCGCGCGGCTCAAGGTTCACGCATAACAGCCTATTTTTTTGCGAGGATGGTGCCAGTCGGCTTGTCCGGCTGGCGGGATTTAGGGCCGCGGCGGGACTTCAAACCGCCGCGGCCATGTTGAATTGAGAGAAAAGCATGACCACACCAGCGGCACAGGCCGATCCGTACATCCAAGCCAAGGTCCAGCACATCAATGGCGGCGATAAGCTCGTTGTTGCCAGTGGCGGTCAAATCACCTTGGATCCGAGCGGCACGTTGCTCAACAACGGTTTGCTTGAAACGGGCAGCGGTGGACAAATCCTCCTTGATCGAGGAGCCACGCTCGAAGTCGCCAGTGGTGCATCGCTCACGCTCGACACGGGCGCGATACTCTCCGTTCCCTCGGCCGTGGCTCTGGCCGGTGGTCTAGTGCCGCTCCCAGCGAACCCTTCGGCTGGCGATTACACACTGCGTTACACCGGTGGCGCATTCACTTGGGTTTACACCCCTTGATTCTCCGATGCGAATTATTGGATCCATAACGCAACTTATCAGTCTCTTGTTTTGGGCGCTCGGTTCACCGTGGGTTCGCCGCGTGCTTATGCATTTGCTGACGCTGGCTTTTGGTGTCGGCGCTGGCCACGTGTGGGGCTTCCGCGATCACGGCGATCGCACGCCCCCTGAGCATCGTCTTCCGCATCCGCTGAAGGATGCTTTTCACCGTTTCTTGAGCCGCTGAGGTTGCCATGTTGAGGGAAGAGCGAGACATTTCGCCAGCGTCACCGTGGCCCGTGGTGCTTGCCAGCCTGCTGCTTGGCTTGGTTTTCTCGTTCGCCGTCAACGATGAGCCGGTCGCGTACTCCAGCGGTCCGCCGGCCGAAGTCCCCATGATGAGCCTGCCGCGAAGTCTGCGCGAGTGGAATTGGGGAGGTGGGTCGTGCGTTCATGCCTCGAATGTCATGCACCTGCGGTGGAGTCATCAATACGAACTCGCCGCGTGGTGGCGCAAGACCTATTCCGGCGGCGAGTCATACAGCGGCCTCACGTCGAAGTTGAACCGCAACAACGTACCGTTCTACGCCACTCACTCCGGCGACGCGAACACCCTCGAGCGCTGCACAAATGAACGTCGGGGCGCCGTGATCTTTTATTATCCGAATCATTCGATCTGGTTCTGTGGTTTCTTAGGCGACAAGGCCTACGTTCTCGACAACAACCGGATCAATAGTTATATCGAAATCCCGAAAGCCGAGTTCCTGCAGAAGTGGCGCGGCTTTGGTGGGGTTGCGATTGTTCCGACGCTCGGCAGCCCGCCTCCGCGGCTGCCCTATATCGCTTCCATGTAGGAGTTTTCTCGATGCGAAATCTATGCCGCGCTGCCGCGCTGATGATGATGTTCTTGCTATTCCTCGTGTATTGGATTTCGACCGCTCGTGCTCAATATGATCCTCTCGAGCGCAAGGTCGATGGGCACGTCTACTACAACAGCGGACGAGCGGCGGACTTTCCTTCCGGCCAGGAACGAATGAGCCTGACCGTCATCTTGGGCGACGACTGGCAATCAGACCCGCGACAGCGGACCGTTGCGAGTTGGTTCAAAGGTCACCGACGCCTGCAGCAGATCAAGCAGAAGTGTTGGTCCTACGATTACGAGCGCTCGAACCCCATGTACAAAGAACGGCTGGAAGGGCACCTCGGTGCCGCATTCCCGATTGTCTGCCTCCAGGCTCCAGATGGTCGCCTGTTGGCCAACATCACGGCCGTAAGTATGCCGACGGATCCTGACGAGCTGGCAGACATGCTCGATGACGCGGCCGAGACCTACGTCAACGCCTCTTCGCCGTTTGCCGGCCAATGCGTTGGGCCCAATTGCGTACCGCCTCAACAGAACCAACCGAATAGCGTGCTGCCGGAAGTGCTGCCGGCACGTCGCGACAAGCAGCTGCTTATCATGTTTATGCTGTTCATCGCCGTCGGCGTGGTAGTCGTTGTGGCGGTCAAACGCGGCGAGCGATCGGCCGTGCAACCCAATTCGATTTTTTAACCCGGGGCTCGCCCCGTATCTCTTTGCCCTGGAGGTTTCAATCGTGTTTCTCGCTAGTGGATCCAGCCTGCCGATGGGCATGGCAATGCTATGCCTCGCCGTCGGCGTGGGCGTGTTGTTGTACCGCGAGTTTTCGGGTCCAAAGAGTACGCCGGGCTCGAGTAGCGCCAGTGGCGATCATGCCTTGACCGCCACAATGGAAGCGCACGCCGCCGGCCTGGGTCCGTTCACCAACCTGTTCGCCTCGATCGCCGGCAATAACAAGCCTGCCTTGCTCGCCGAGGTGGCCTACCTGGGGCGTCTGCTCAAGGACGGTAACTCGTTCGGCATGTTGCTGAAGAAGTTTGTCACCGGCCAAGTGCAGCTCTGGCTGCAAGACCCGGCCTTGCGTGCCGAATTGATCCAGATTGTCGGCAAAGGCCTGGGCCTCGACCTGACGCCGCTGCTCAATCTGACGCCGGCCACGGCGACGATCACGGTGGCGAGTACCACAGCTCAACCGCCGATCGCGCCGCCGACGGTCGTGCAGGCTCCGGCAGCCGCTGCCGTGAGTGTACCGATCGGCTAACCGTAACACCAAAGGGAGGGTCGCCTCGGCCGGCGGAACTGTTCCAAAGGCCGGGGCGACCAATTATTTCGCGCGTGATGAAGGAAGTAGATTGTGAAAAATACCCCGCTCATGCTGATGCTGACCGCCGCGTTCTGCGCGATCTTAGCCGAGGTCGGCGTCAGCCGCTCGCCGGCGATGCCGCCGGTCGTCGCCGGCTTTCAACCGCAAGGCGCTCCGGCTCCGACTCGCCTCGCGTGCATCGACTTGCCGCACGTGCCCACGCGCGACGGTTCTTTTGAGCCGGTCGGCGCGTATTGCAGTACGTCGGCCGACTATCGCTCTCGCTGGTACCCAGGGAAGGCCGCTCGTTGGTGGGTCGACCATGATGGATGGTACCCGACGAAAGTTGCCCGCGCTTGGGTGCGGGCCGGTGGTTGGTTTCCTGGTAAGCGTCTGATTCGCTGGGCCCGGTGCTGCTGATGGGCGACGAGATCTTCGATTCTCGATCATCGCCGTCGAGTCGAAAGCCTTGGGACCTGCCCCGCGACCTGTTGTTTATAGGCCTTGCTGTTCTCGTTTGTCGACTGGCTTACATGCTCAATTAGAAATCCGTAGTTAGAGCATGACAACGAACAACGGTTTCTACGGTCGACCGCTGCACATGGGATTGCAGCTCGTCACGCCGCCTGCCAGTGAGCCTGTCACGCTCGCCGAAGCCAAGAAGCAATGTCGCGTCGAAGCCGATGACACGTACGACGATGACTTTATCATGGGGCTGATCAGCGCCGCGCGCCATCTGGCCGAGGTCGAAGTCCGTCAGCAATTCATAACGGCGACTTGGCGGATGACCCTCGACCAATTTCCACTGTGGATGCCCGCCACAACTTGGATCGGTTCGGTGATCACCCTGCCGCGGCCGCCGCTGCAATCGGTCACCTCGATCATTTATTACGACCAGAGTGGCGATCCGCACACGGTCACCACGGACAAATACACCGTTGACACCGTGTCGATGCCTGGTCGCATCGCCCCGACCCGTTGTCAACCTTGGCCGGTCGTACAGGCGACGGCGAACGCCGTGGCGATCGAATTCGTGGCTGGGTACGGCGACGCGGCCGACGTGCCCGAGGCCGCGAAGCTGGCGATCAAGATGACCGTGGCTCACTTGTACCGCAACCGAGAGACGATCGTCGAAGGATCGTACAACGAATTGCCGCGAGCCGCCGAGGCGCTGCTGGCTTCTATCTCCCACGGCCACTACTCGTAATGCCCGAACCCTTTGCCATCAACGCCGGCGACATGCGCTTCCGGATCGACGTCTACGCGCCTCCCTCAGGTCGCGATAGTGCCGGCCAGGCCTTGCTCGAACGCCCGGGAGTCGAGGGGTGGGAGTTGGTCCGTACTTGCTTCTCGAGCATCACCCCCGCAAGTGGCGAGCGTTTCACGGTGGCGGACGAAATCCGCAGTGCTACGAGCCATAAGATTGTGATGCGGTGGTTCGATGGACTCACCACGCGACACCGGCTGTCTTTTCGCTCACGGGTCTTTTACGTCCTAGCGGTGCTGAACGAGGGCGAGCGCAACGTCCGCTACACGCTACTCTGCAAGGAGCTCGTGTGACTCTCGGATCTAATCTGCCGCAAATTCTCCCCTGCCTGCTCGGCTCTGCTGCGGTTAATCCATCGCGGTCGGACACTTCGCTCGAAGCCGGTCTGTGTGCGTACCTCAAGGGACATCGACTGCTCCAGCCGCTCACTGGCGATCGCGTATTCCCTCGCAAATACGCGCGCACGAATCAAGCCTGGCCGGCGATCATCTATCAGATCGACGACCTCGATCATTTCACGGGGGTCTGCGGTTCCCAGGGGATGGCGCAGGCTACGTTCACCCTGGGGGTACATTCGCCTGTCGAAAAAGACGCCATCGCCGTCGCCGAGGCCATCCGCCTCGCGTTGCAGGGCTTCTCGGGATGGTGGGGTTGCGTCGGAGTCGCCTCCGTGCGGCCTCTCGGGCAAGTTGATAGCGACGAGTTTGACGTTGCCGGAATCTGTTACTACGAGCGTGCGATGGATTACGCAGCTCAGATCTATGAGCCGATACCGCATCGTTAGCGAGCGGCCGCTGCGTAGTTAGGGCATGAGCGACCAGCAAATCGGCATTCCGGGACTTGGCAACACCATCGGGTTTTCCACGAATGGTGGTACGACATTTATCACGCTGCCCAACCTGCAAGACATTGATGGTGTGCCGAGTGAGCTGGGAACCATTGAATCGACCGGTCTTGGCTCAGTAGCCGAGGAGGTGTTGCCGACGATTTTCAAAGAAGGGGCAATTGTAGCCAAAATTCTGTACTTGCCCACGAAGACCGAGCACGCGCTGCTGTGGACTAAATATCGAGCAAAAGAGTTTATGTCCTGGAAGCTCACGTTTCCCAATCCAGTGGGACTTGGTGCAACCAACCCCGATACGCCGCAGGGGTATAGCTGTACTGCGCTCATCACCAGCTTCAACCACACTGGCTTCGAGGTGGAAGGCAAAATTGAAGCGGCGATCGCGATCAAGCCATCCGGTCCACTGGTCAAACTCCCTTAGCTTTTTGCGAGGTGACGATGCCGAATTATCTGCCGGGCGATGCGCACGACACATTCATGCGTTATCGACGACTTTACGTCCACGTCAATCGCGGCCGCGCTAATACGGATAAACTCCGGATCATCCGGCAGCTACGCGAATCGATCGCGGCGATGGCCTATCAAATCGCCAACGGGTGTGTGATAGCGTTCTTTCGTAACCGCGGCACGCAACTGCGCGGGATCGACACCGAGGATTGCGTGCAAAACGCGGTGATGCGCGTCTTGGAAGTCGCTCATAAATTCAACGCCGACCGTGGTCGGTTGTACTCGTTCCTGACCCGAGTCGTGCAGAACTCATTCATCTCGTCGATCCGTCATGAGCGCGTGCGATCGAGCCGGCTCACATCACTGGAGGTATGCGCATGAGCGGTAGTC
>CAYLYE010000058.1:0-28811 GCA_964387325.1 uncultured Planctomycetaceae bacterium | reverse complement strand
CGAAGACTACCAGCATTTCCCGAAGGGCGCAAGCTCAACTCGGTAATCAATTACACGGGCTTTACTCAGCTCGATACAGCGTTTTACTCGCAAACACCGAACAGTAAAGCGACCATCGGCGACGCACAAAATGGCACGGGCTTTCGACGACTCCGATTAGCTGTCCAGGGTAAGGTCGCCGAGTTCACCAGTTATCAACTCGAAGTCGACTTTGCCACGGCAGGTCGACCGAGCTTTTTTGACAACTACATCGAACAGGGGAACTTGCCTTATTTTGGTACCGTCCGCGTCGGACAATTCTGCCAGCCGTTCAGTGTCGACTCGCTCACCGGCTTCCGTAACCTCACGTTCCTGGAACGATCGTTGCCCTTCCTGGCCTTCGTTCCCTTCCGGCGCATTGGTGTCTCGTCGTCAAACCTCAGCGATGACCAGATGACCACGCTCACCTATAGCGGATTTCGCACGGGCGGATTCAACAACCAACCGTTGGGCGATGACCGTTTTGGGGTCGACTTTGGTGACGGCGACGGCTACTCGTTCTCGACGCGCATGACGCACCTGCTGTTCTACGATGAGCCGGCCAACGACCGTTATCTGTGGCACGTTGGTGGCGGATACAATTTTAGCCAGCTGGGGCGCAATTCAGGGGCCGCATCGAGTGGCACCACGGGCAATGCTGGCGGCGGCCCCGCGCCGTTCTATCAGACTCGCGTGCTCCCCGAGTTTGGTCCGCTCGGCTACAGTGAGCTCTCGCAGAGTTTCGGCTCCGGCGTAAATTTCACTCCTACGATCCTCGATAGCGGTAAGTACGAGGCGAACAGCTTCAACCTCTATGGTCTGGAGACGGTCGCACAGTACGGGCCTTGGGGCTTCACTGCGGAATGGATGGCTACGCAAGTCAACAGTGTCGCCGGGCCTGTGTACTACAACGGCGCTTATGCTCAAGCAGCCTATCGACTGACGGGCGAACATCGCGCGTACGACAAGAAGACGGGCACTCTGACCAAGTTGCATCCCTTCACAGAGTTCATTCCCTTGAGCCGAGACGGTATCCGCGGCTGGGGCGCTTGGGAGGTCGGAGCGCGGTGGTCGTATGTCGATATTCTCAACCCCGCGTCGCTCAATGGCCACTACTATAACAGCGCCACAAACACGTTCACCGGTAGTGCCGCGACCGGCGCCGCCGGCAATGGCGCCGCCAACAACGTGACCCTCGGCGGCACTTGGTTCTTGAACTCGTTCACCAAGGTGCAGTTCAATTGGATCCACTCGATGCTCAACAATCGCGCCAAGGGCTATAGTCTGATGGATCTGTACGTGACGCGATTCCAAGTCGACTTCTAACTCTCCGCACAATGCGTGATCTACTCCCCAAGCCGGCGACTCTGTCGCCGAAAGTACGGCCGCAGAGCGTCCGACTTGGGATGAGCCATTTGCCCTTCCCCGACACGCTGGTTACGATTGCGGTCTCGATCACGGCAACTCTCTCGGACTCAATCAGGAAGCGTCGCAGATGGCTGTATTTCTCGGTATCGATATTGGCACCTCAGGGACCAAGACCCTGGCGATCGACGATCGCGGCACGATTCTCGCCTCGGCGACCGAAACGTATCCATGCTATGCCCCCAAGCCGCTCTGGAGCGAACAGGATCCAGACGACTGGTGGAACGCCACGGTCGCGACCGTCCGCCAGGTCGTCAAACTGGCCAAGCTCAAGCGCGGCGACGTCAAAGCGATTGGCCTGTCAGGTCAGATGCACGGCTCGGTGTTTCTCGATAAGCACAACAAGGTGATTCGCCGCGCGCTGCTGTGGAACGATCAACGCACCTCGGCCGAGTGCGCCGAGATCGAGCAGCGTGTCGGCGGCCGCAAGAAACTCATCAAGCTGGTCGCCAACCCGGCGTTGACTGGTTTCACCGCTCCGAAAATTTTGTGGCTGCGGAATCATGAGCCGCGCAACTTTGCCAAGCTGGCTAAAGTCTTGTTGCCCAAGGACGAAATTCGCCGCCGCCTCACAGGTGAATTTGCCACCGAAGTGAGCGACGCCAGCGGAATGCTGCTGCTCGACGTGGCCAAGCGGAATTGGTCCCGACCGCTGCTCGACAAGCTCGAACTCGACCCTGCCTTGTTCGCCCCCTGTTACGAATCCGAGCAGGTCACGGGCAAACTCACCCGCGAGGTCGCCGAGTTGCTCGGGCTGTCAACCGATTGCCTCGTGGTCGGCGGAGCCGGTGACTGCGCCGCGGGAGCGGTCGGCAACGGTATCGTCAACACGGGTGTGCTCAGCACCTCGATCGGCACGAGTGGCGTGATGTTCGTGCATAGCGACGAAGTGAAAATCGATCCCGAGGGGCGCGTTCACACGTTCTGTCACGCGGTCCACGGCAAGTGGCATATGATGGGCGTGAATCTCTCGGCCGGGGGTTCGTTGCAGTGGTTCCGCAATGCCTTGTGTCAGGCCGATACCGCCGTGGCCCGCAAGGCCAAGCGAGACGTCTACGACGTGCTCACCGAGGAAGCCGCTCAGGTGGCCGCCGGCAGCGAGGGACTCTTCTTCTTGCCGTATCTCTCAGGCGAGCGGACGCCGCATGCCGACCCGTTGGCGCGCGGCAGCTTTATTGGCCTGACGCTCGCGCATGGCCGAGGGCACTTGGTTCGCTCGATCCTCGAGGGGGTCACCTACTCGATGCGTGACAGCCTCGAGATCATTCGCTCGCTGAATGTGCCGGTGCGGCAGATACGCGCCTCGGGCGGCGGCTCGCGCAGCCCGCTCTGGCGACAGATTCAGGCGGACGTGTTTGGCCAAGCGGTCTCGACGATCAACTCGGAAGAGGGGCCCGGCTACGGTGTCGCGTTGCTCGCCACGGTCGGGGCGGGGGCGTATAAGAACATTCAGGAAGCGTGCGGCGCGACGATCCGTGTGGTTAGCGAGACCGCCGTTCAGCGTGGACCCAAGAGCCACTACGATCGCGCGTTCCCGTTGTATCAGAAACTCTATCGCAGCTTGAAAGACGATTTCCGCGCCATTGCCGCCCTGGAGGCATGATGAGCCCACTGTTACTGCGCGAGGCCGATGTCCGGCAACTGCTCGATATGCGCATGACGATTGATGCGGTCGAACAAGCTATGCAGCATTGGAGCAAGGGAGAAGCGAACAACATCCCACGCCATCGCGCGACCGCACCGGGAGTTGTGCTGCACACGATGGGGGCCGCGGCGGGTTACTTGGGCTACGTCGGCGTGAAGAGCTACACGACCACACGTAGTGGTGCTTACTTTCATGTCTTGCTCTACAACGCAAGTAGCGGCGAACTCGAAGCCATGATCGAGGCCGACTACCTCGGCCAACTACGCACCGGCGCCGCGACCGGTGTGGCCATCGCGTATTTAGCTCCCCCTGAGGTCCATGAACTGGGGCTGTTCGGCGCGGGCAAACAGGCCCGCACGCAACTCATGGCCGCCGTGGCGGTGCGAAAGATTCGCCGCGCATTTGTCTATGCTCGCAACGATGCGACCCGCCGGCGATTTGCAGCCGAGATGTCCGAGCAACTCGGCATCGAAGTCGTGAGTGTCGATCGACCGAGCGCGGCGGCGGAAGACCTGCCGCTGGTGATCACGGCCACGACGAGCGCGACGCCGGTCGTCGATAGCCGCGACCTCAATGCGGCAGCGCTCGTGTGTGCCGTCGGCTCGAATTGGCCTCAGCGCTGCGAGCTTGACGTGGCTACAGTGCAACTCGCTGACATGGTCGTCTGCGACAGCGTGGTCGCCTGCCGTGCCGAGGCCGGAGATTTGTTGTTGGCCGAGTCGGCCGGCGCGTTCAGTTGGGCCAAAGCGGTCGAGCTGACCGACGTCGTCGCCGGTCGAGGCGGTGGTCGGCCGCAGCAAGGGCATCGCGTGCTCTTCAAGTCCGTGGGCTTGGCGATCGAAGATGTCGCCGTCGCCGCAAAGGTCGTCGAGCTAGCGCGTGCAGCGGGCCTCGGCACGTAACTTTATCATTAGCCCCCGGCGACTCGCCGGGGGCTAAATTGACGAGGATTGCATGTATCAATGCAAATACTTGATCGCCACGAAGCCGACGATCATCAGCACAAATAGCAGCATCGTGACCCACTCGAAATGCTTTTCGAGCAGCCCCTTGGCACGATCGCCAAGAAAGTAAATCATCGTGGCGACTATGAAGAACCGGCCGCTGCGCCCGAGCGCACTCGCCACGATCAACGTCGTCAGGCTGATGTGACACACACCCCCGGCCACCGTAAATACCTTGTAGGGGATGGGGGTGAACGCCGCACCGAACACGGCCAGAAACGCGTTCTCTTCGTACAGTTGCTGCACGCGGTCAAAGTTTTGCTGGCTGACGATGTACGTCAAAAAGAAGTCCCCCACCTGCGCCCACAGAAACGTGCCGAGCAGCCAACCAAACACGCCGCCGACGACCGACGCCACCGCGCTGACTGCGGCGTAGAAAAATGACCGCCGCGGCTTGGCGACGCTCAGGGCGATTTGCAGCACGTCGGGCGGAATCGGGAAAAACGAACTCTCGGCGAATGAAATCGCCATCAGTGCCGGTGTCCCGTAGGGAGTGTCGGCCCAACCGAGCACCCAGTGATACAGTCGTCGCACAGGATTCATGGCCGCGTGGGCCATACTAGCCAAACTCATGTCGCATTCCGTTCGACAAACGAGGGTAACCGAGGACACCCACGGCGAAGGAGGTTCTTGGCGGACGTTCCACTCCTTTGACCGGGCAAAGGAGAGTGTGACGAAATCGACTCGCCGCTACAATACGAACCGCCCGCGGGCCCCGTTTGGGCCCCGTCGATTTAATCGTCACGAGGTCATCTGATGGAAGCCGCTACTGCTTCGACAAACCAGACACGCTCACGCTGGCCCTTGCACACCCAGGTCCTGCTCGGGCTGCTCGTCGGCAGCGTCGCCGGGCTGTTGTGCAATTACCTGGCCGGACAGGGACTGCTCGACCGCGCGATGCTCGAAAGCTGGGCCAATGTCGCCGACCCGCTCGGCCGCATCTTCCTGCGGTTGATTCTCATGGTCGTCATTCCGCTGGTCGTCTCGGCGCTCGCCCTGGGGGTGCTCGAACTGGGGGACGTGCGTCATCTTGGTCGCATCGGGCTGCGCACGCTCGGCTACACGCTGCTCCTCTCGGGCATTGCCGTGAGCATCGGTCTGGGGTTGGCCAACACGATCCAGCCGGGCAAGTCGCTTTCCGCCGAACAACAGCAAACATTGCAAACGAAGTACGGCTCAGACACGGCCAAAGTGGTCGCGCGCGTCCAGGCGGTCGAGAAGGAAATGAAAGACCAGGGAGCGATCGAAAAGATCGTCAAGGAACTGATCAAAATCATCCCCGACAATCCGTTGCAAGAAGCGGTCGGTGCGCTCGACGGCTCGTCGAAAGGGGCCGGCATGCTGAGCGTGATGTTCTTCGCTCTGGTCCTGGGAGGCGCTCTGGCGGTGGGGGGCGAGCGGACCGCGACACTCGTCAGTGTGCTCGAAGGGGTGTTCGATGTCACGATGGTCGTCATCGGCTTTGCCATGAAGATCGCCCCCTACGGCGTGACCTGTTTGTTGTTCTCGATCACGGCTCGATTGGGAATCGACATCCTCGCGGCTCTCGCCTGGTTCGTGGCCACGGCCTTGGGAGGGATGCTGTTGCAGCAGTTCGTCGTCTACGGGGCGGTCGTGTGGCTCGTCGCCGGACGCTCTCCGGTGAAGTTCTTTCGCGATGTCTCCGACGCCATGCTCACCGCCTTTGGCACATCGAGTTCCAATGCCACGCTTCCCACGGCCATTCGCGTGGCGGACGAACAATTGAAGCTCCCGCAGACCATTTCACGGTTCGTGCTCACGATCGGATCAACCGCGAATCAAAACGGCACCGCACTCTATGAAGGGGTCGTTGTGTTGTTCTTGGCACAGGTGTTCGGCGTCGACCTGAGCTTTCCGCAGCAGGTGACGGTTGTGCTCATGAGTATGCTCGCGGGCGTTGGGACGGCGGGCATTCCGGGCGGGTCCATTCCGATGATCGCCGTGGTCCTCAATAGCGTCGGCGTGTCGGAAAACGGCATCGCGATCATCTTGGGGGTCGATCGCGTACTCGACATGTGCCGCACGGTGCTCAACGTCACCGGCGACTTGGTGCTGGCGGCGTGCGTGGCCCGGGGCGAGAAAAACGAACCCACGCCACTCGTTGCCTAGTTGATATTTGAATCGAAGGCGTGCGCTTACTTGGCAACGCTCTCGTTCATGTGGCGACGCAAGAGAGCAGGCGCCGGTTCCGGGCTGTCGGCGATCGGTTCCAGGGCGGAGGCCCGCTGCTTGTTCCGCAATTGGAACTTGCGTCCGAACAAGGCGCCGAACGGACCAGCGAGCACCGCAGGCAATACGACCAAATTGCCAACCAGAGCAGTGGTCAACAGCGTGACCATCAGGTAACCAAATCGCTGGGTGGGCATAAACGAGCTGAAGGCAAAGGCGGAAAGGCCGATGCCAATCACGCCCCAACTTTGGTACATAGCGCGCGCGCAGCCCTTATAGGCGACCATGATCGCGTCGCGGCGACTCATCCCTTTTTCGAGCCCCGCGCGATACATAAGCATAAAGTGAACGACGTCGTCAATCGTCACGCCTAGCGCCACGCCAGGGGCCATCACCGTGCCCGTGTCGACGACGATCCCCATCAGGCCCATATAGCCGAAGACCATGAACACCGGAAACACGCTGGGCAACAGCAACACGATGCCGGCCGACCACTCGCGAATCACGATCATCATCACGAGCGTGACGACGACCAAGTCGGTGATGAAGCCGATTTCCAAGCCGTCGAGCAGCGAGCGTTGGCTCTTATCGATCAGCGGCACGAGGCCGGTATAGATGACGTCGATCCCGAGGGCCGCTTTTTGTTCGTCGTCGCCGAGCACATGATCGATGCGTGTCGATAATTGCTCTTTGAGCGCGGAGAAATTGACGTCGTCGAGCGCGCCGACCCGGGTGCTGATGCGCCAGAGTTCATAGTCGCGAATCTGCTCGCCGTCGACGACTCGCTCTTCGGCCAAGAACCCACGGTTCATAAAATCTTGACGATGGGCCTCGAAGCGTTTGTCCTTCACGCGATCGCGCAGGCCGCTGACGCCGCCCCAGGCATCTTTCTTGCCAGCTAAAATCTTAGTGGGATCAAATTCTTGCCGCTTCTTGTCGGTGTCGAACAACGGTGGTGCGAACGTGGCAGCCGACATCGTGCTGCCAACCCCCGGCGTGTTACTGAGCAACCGCTGAGTATGTTCGACCAATCGCATGCGGTCGGCAAACGCGATCCGTTCGGTCTTTTTACCTGTTTCGCTGTTGGCCGACAGTTCGTTCTTGGCAAGGTCGAACCGTACCACGACCTCGGCCGGCACGAGTTTGCCCAGGTGTTCTTCGAGCCAAGCGTAGTCTTGACGGATGCGGGCTCCTTCGGGGAACATCCGCATGAGCTGAGTCGATGTTTTGATATCGGCCAGTTGCCAGCCAAAGAATATCAGCAACGCGATGCTGGCAAATGTCACTTTGCCGTTATTGTCGACGACCCACTCACCGATCTTCGACCAGATGGGGTGCGACTCGGGACGCGCTTCGGCATGGGCATGGCCATCTTCACTTTTGACCGCGGGCAACGGCCAGACAGCAAAGCAAGCCGGCAGGAACAAACACAGCACCAGCAGACTGGCGACCACGCCAATCGCTGAGAACGTGCCGAACATTTGGATCGGCACGAGTTCGCTGGTGCAGAGCGATACCAAGCCAATCGCCGTCGTGGCGGTCGCCAAACCCAACGGAAGTGCGCCGTGACGCAAGGCCCGTTCGGCGGCGCCGACCAAGCCATGCTCGGCGGCTGAATCGCGATAATAGTTCGTCAGGTGAATCGCGGCCGAAATCGCCGCGACATAAACCAACGGGGGCATCGTCATCAAGATGGCGTTCATCGTGTTGCCCGTGAGCGGCACGATCGCCACGCTCAAGGCCAGCGCATAGATGCCCGCAAAGAACACCATCGCCACCAGTCGGAAACTGCGGAGGCAGAACCAAGACAGCACGAGTCCGATACTCAATGCAATGCCTGCCAAGCGAAACATGGTTCGCTCAGCTTCTTCGTCCATCGAGACATTGTCGACGGCCGGTCCACCAAGATGGAGCTTGTCTTTGGCGACCCCGCACTCCTTGATCGCCACGTCACGGATTCGGTTCACGGCTTTGCGCATGAACTTACTACCGTTTTCTGAAAAGGTCAGCACAGCGCATGTCGTCTTGCCGTCAGCGCCGATCAGGGCCCCCTTGAGCCGCTCGATCGCCTCCTGACGGGGCACCTTGAGCGACTCGCCACCCAGATTCTCGATCGTTTCGATCGCCTTAGGGCCAGCCAGCACGCTCTCAAAGTACCAGTGCTCGGCAATATCGGAGTCGCGCTCCGCAGGCACAATTTTCTCGACAAACAGCTTGAGCCGCTCGTCGTCCAGATTGCAGCCATCCCAAGATACGAGGGCAAACTCCTCGCCGGCAAAGTGGTTCAAAAACCACTTAAATTGCTTCGTCTCCTCGTACTTGGCGGGGAGCCAGTCCTTGGTGTCGTTCTTATTGCTCCGCACCGATATGATCGCGAGCCGGCCAATGATCGGCCAGAGAAATACGCCGATCGCCACGATCATCAGCCCGTGTCGTATAAAAAACGACGACGAACCAAGTTTAGCGGCGGGACGAGCAGGCTCGTGCGACATCCAGACTCATCCTCGAAAGCAGCTCGAACCGAGCCAAGGCATCCAAGACAATTCGACTCAACGTTCGGCAGCGGGTTCCTGGGGCGGACTCCCATCTTCGCCGCATCTCGCCCGTCTTGGGCTGCTAACGAGCGGCTACGATGCTTTTTAATCTATCGGCTGTAAATCGCGAAGTCGATATCCTAGCTGACTTTGAGTCCATTTCTCTACCATAAATCGGGCCGAAAATGCCAATTAGTAAAAATGGGCAACTATCGCCGCGTCGATTTTCTCAAACACCAGTCAATAAACAACTTACATTCAATAATTCATACGCATATCGGTTCGCCCATGAAACAACCCAATCTCGGCATCTTATTGATACGAAAGTGGTTACAATCATCAGCCGTGTCAAACTGACGTACCCGGAGTGACTCCGTGCCGGACTATTTTTCTTTCTATGAATTCTCGGGTTCCGACTACGAAATAGGTCACGCGCTAGGCCGCGAGCTGGCCGAGGGGGTCCGTCGCCAGCTGGCCGACACCCTATGCGTGGCCGTCGATGGCGGGATGACTCGGGAGGCGGCGCTCGATTGGTCGCTCGCTCAACGACCCAAGGTCGAACGCCTCGCCCCCCACTGGATCGACGAACTCAACGGAATCGCCGACGGCGCAGGAATCAGCTTCGCTGAGGCACTCACCCTGCAGGTGCGACCGGGGTCGGGCCGCATGATAGGCGGCTGCACCTCGATCGCCGCCTGCGATGGGACCACCGTCGACGGACGCCCCCTGGGGGCACAAAATCGAGACCTCTTGGCTGGCTTTCGCGAACGGATGGTCGTCACGCTCCTGCGTCCCAACGGCAGAACCCCCTTGCTCATGCACAGTGTCCCCGGCGAGTTGGGAGGCACCGGGCTCAACGGTCACGGACTGGCCATCTTCGCCAACTCGATCTGGGCCAAGTCAGGCCGTACCTGGATGGGTGCCCCGCTGTTGCGACGCGCCTTGCTCGAATCGGCCGACGCACAGCGGGCCGTCGAGTTGGCCCAAGTGCTCGACGGCCCGGCCGTTGGCAGCTTTCTGCTCGTCGATCCGGCCGGTCACATTCGCAATCTCGAGATCATGCCCGAGCGGGTCGTCGTTCAGTCGCATGACAACGGCGTGTTCGTACACACCAACCACTGCCTCGACCCCTTACAGCAGACGGTCGAGAAGCAACCGCTCGAGTCACCGGGCTCGCCTCAACGCTGCCAGACCATGCAACGTTCGCTCGCTGCCTTGCACGGGCAGCTTGATGTCCGCGAGTTCAAGCGACTACTGGCTCAACACGAGCCCGCGGGAGAAATGATCTGTCGCCACGCCCAAAAGTCGGGCGAGTACGAGACGGCGGCGGCGTCGATTGTCGAAACCGCCGCGCGTCGTTTGCACCTGAGTTACGGACCGCCGTGCGAAGGTCGATGGAAGACCTACACGATCTGAGTGGCCATCGATTCGTTATTTCGGTCCGATGCAGTAGAGATGCTTGAAGGTGCGGATAAAAATCTGCCCGTTGGAAAATGCCGGTGTCGAATTGGTGGGCTCGTTCAAGGCGTTGGTCGCGAGCACCTCGAACTTGTCGGGGTTGGCCGCGACGACATAGGTGACCGCGCTCGAGTTGGTGATGTAGAGTCGCCCCTCGGCGACGAGCATCGAGCCCCAGTTGCGACCGCCCGTGCCGAGTCGTTCCCGCCACTTTTCGTCACCCGAGGCCAAGTCGAGACACTGGAGCGTGCAGTTTTCGTTGGCCATGAACACGTGATTGCCGACGATCGCGCCGGATCCGATGCGTTGTGGGTTGGCTTTGCTTTGCTGCCAGAGTCGATTCGACTCGGTCAGATCACCCGAGCCGCCGAGCTTAAAGCCGATCGCGGGGCCATGAAATCCGCTCATCGACACGCCCATGGTCGAACCGATGAGCGGGTCGGTGTACACGAGCGGGCCCAAGCCATTGATCGACCAGAGGATTTTGCCCGTCAGCGGGTCGTATCCCTGCACATGCTTGGGATAGCTGACCACGATTTGCGACTTGCCGTCGATATGTGCCACGAGAGGCGTGCTCCAGGAGGCGGTCCACGAGGCCCGTTTGCCTTCCTCGGCTTCGCCAGCATCTCCGCCGGGCTCGTCGACCTGCCAGCGCGTTGAGCCATCGAGTTTATTGATCGCGATCAGAAACTGTCGCTTGCCGGGCCCCGCGTTCAGCAGCACCGTATCGCCGTGAATGATCGGCGAGGAGCCGTAGCCCCAAATGTGCCGGAACTCGCCCAGGTCGCGCGACCAAAGTGGCTTACCGTTCATATCATAGCAGTGCATACCGGCCGAGCTGTGCCACACGATCACGCGCTCGCCATCGGTCGCGGCCGTGGCGCTTCCGTGCGGATTAGTGCCGTGCGTGGGCTCCTCTCCGGCGAACGACACGTTTTGCTTCCACAGCTCTTTTCCTGTCGTGCGATCAAAGCACGCCAGCGAGCGTACTTGGCCTTTCTCGCTGGCCAGCGTGAGAAACACTTTCGAGCCCCAGACGATCGGGCTCGAGTTACCTGGCTCACCCAGGGGTGTTTTCCAGAGGATGTTCTCGGTCGCGCTCCAAGTGAGCGGCACGTTCTTCTCATCCGAGAGGCCATTGCCGCTGGGGCCACGCCATTGCGGCCACTCGCCACCTTGAACGGGCGAGCGCATCGTCACGAACAAGAGCAGGACCGAAGCGATGAGCGTGCGCATGATGAGCCTATCGAGTTAAATGAGTTAGTATCCGGCGGCGGTTGCGGTGGGCGTGCGTCGCCCGTCGGCCGCGCCGACTCGTTCACCATCCACGATCATGATCGAGTGCGCATCCCCTTGTCGAACATTGCGGCGATCGATCTTGTGCCCCCAACCACGTAGCGTGTCGAGCGTGGCTGCATGCTCGCCGTTGGCTCCGCGCTCGAACTTAACCTCGTCAGGCAGCCACTGATGATGCAACCGCGGAGCGTCGACCGCCGCGCGCACGTCGAGCCCGAACGTCGTGACCCCGAGCACCACGCTGAGCACCGTGTTGGGAATGGTTCGTCCGCCGGGCGAGCCGGTCACGAGCACCAATTTGCCGTCGCGCGCCACGATCGTGGGGCTTTGCGAACTGAGCATGCGTTTGCCCGGGGCGATCGTGTTGGCTGGCGTGCCAATGCGACCGCTGCGATCAGTGACCCCCGGCCGCCAGTTGAAGTCGGTCATCTCATTGTTCAGCAGGAAGCCCGCGCCTCGCACGACGACCCGCGAGCCGTAGCTGTTTTGCAACGTGTACGTATTCGAGACCGCCATGCCTTGCGCGTCGACGACGGAAAAGTGGGTCGTGCTCTCACTCTCGGCGGCGAGCGGAATATCAGGGGCAAGCTGCTCGCTGGGGGTGGCCTTGTTCGGCTGGATCGAAACCCGATGCTTGAGCGCGTAGGCTTTGTTGGTCAGCAGCGGCGGAATGTCCGTAAATGCCGGATCGCCCAGGAATCGGGCCCGATCACAGTACATCCGCTTGGTCGCTTCAATCACCAGATGCATAGCCTCCGGGGACCAGCGCTGCATGTTGGGTAAATCGAACTTCTCGAGGATGTTGAGCACGCCCACCACGACGGTGCCGCCGCTGCTGGGCGGCGGTGGGCCATAAATGTCGTAGCCGCGATACGTGCCGTGGATCGGCTCGCGCGCGTGGGCTTGGTAGTTGCGCAGGTCGTCGAGCGTGATGTAGCCGTTGCCCGCGTGCATCTCGGCCACAATCTGCTCGGCGATCCGGCCGCGATAAAATGCGTCAGGCCCCTCGTCGGCCAGCATCTGCAATGTCGCGGCCAAGTCGCTCTGCACAAGCGTGTCCTCCTCGCGCCACTCGCCTCCGAGTGGCTTGGCGAACACACGCATGAATTCCGGGAACGCGGCCGATGACTTGAGCAACGAGTTGAGCGCCGAAGCGAGTGCGGCGTCGATGGCAAACCCTTCGCGGGCCAGCTTGACCGCTGGCAGCACCAGTTCTCGCCACGGGCGTTTGCCAAATCGCTGATGAGCCAGTGCCAAGCCGCGCACCGTGCCGGGCACGCCGACCACTTTGTGCCCCGTCTGCCGCGACTCGTTGATGAAGGTGTCGGCTTTGCACACCGCGGGGGCCGTCTCGCGGTACTCGATACAGACCGGTGCGGACGTACCGCCCGGATAGACCATCATAAAGCCGCCACCGCCAATGTTGCCGGCCTCGGGAAAAGTGACCGCCATGGCTAGCGCGGTGGCCACGGCTGCGTCGACCGCCGAGCCACCGTCGCGCAGTACATCACGTCCGATCTCGCTCGCTTCGCGCGAAACCGAGACGACCATGCCGTGCTTGGCGACCACGCGCGGCATTTCCACCGCAGAAGACCAGCTCGGCGCGAACCAAGCCAGCGCGATCAGTCCGAAGTGCAGCGCTCGACACATCGTGTTCGCCTCTCATCCGTGGGGCAGTGATAATTACTTTCCGACACAGTAAAGTACGTAGGTCGAACGGATCAGCAGCTGATGGTTGTGCGGCGTGAGCGACGCGCGAAAGATCTCGTCGTCGGCCGAGCGGAGTTCATTTTCGGCCACGATGTTGGGTTCCGCGCCGGGCTTGACGACCACGGTCTTGCCATCTTCGGCGATGAAGTACGCGAGACCACCGGCCGCAATGGGCGATGCCGAGAAGTTGCCCCCGACGCGATGCTTCCACACTTCTTTGCCATCTTTCGTGTCGTAGGCGGTGAGCACCCCTTTCATGTCCATCGCCAGCATTTGATTGCCAATCACGATCGGCGAGGGGCAATCGCGACCGGTCTTACGCGGCGTGTGCCAAGCCATGTGCGAGCTGGTCACGTCCCCGGTTCCACCGGGCCGAATGGCGTAGGTATCGCCCGACAGGCCGTTGAGCACACAGAGCACACCGCCCGGCGCGGGCGTCACGGTCGGCTCACCGCGTCCCGAGAAGCTTTTGCAGAACCAAAGTTGCTGGCCATCTTTGGGCGCGTAGGCAAACACGCCCGAGTGACCGTTGATGACCAACTCTTGCCGGCCGCTCGTCTCAACGAGGATCGGCGTGCTCCAGCCGCGATTCTCGGGGCGCGAGGTCGACCAGACCGTCTTACCGGTTCGCTTGTCGATCCCCGTGATAAATGCGTTCTCTTCACTGTCGCCGTTTTGCACGACAAGATCGCCATAGATCATCGGGCACGAGGCGACGCCCCAAGGGCTTTTGAACTGTCCCAGATCGCGTGACCAGAGGTGTTTGCCATCGACCGAGTAGCCGTGGAGTCCGCCGCGACCGAAGAACGCGATCACGACTTCGCCATCGGTCACGCAGGTCGCCGACGCCCAGCCGTTCATTTTGTGACTTTCTTCGGGCGTGCCGGTCCAAGCCGCATGCTCCCAAATCTGCTTGCCGGTCTTGCGATCGAGACAGAAAACGAGTCGTTGCTTGCCATTTTCGAGTGCCGAGGTCATGTAGATGCGATCGCCCCAAACGATGGGCGAGGATTGTCCGATCCCCTTGAGCGTGGTTTTCCAGGCGACGTCGGCCGAGGACCATTTCACGGGAATCTGGGTGTCGTCGCTGTGTCCGTTTTCGTTCGGGCCGCGCCAGCGTGGCCAGTTCGTGTCGGCATGGGCGATCCCCCCCCAGGTCAGAGCACCCAGGGCCAGCAAGCTCAGCAAGCATCGGTTCACGGCGGTAACCTCGTTCGATTGGCAAGTGATGAAAAAGTGTTGATGCGTGATTGGTCGTCTATTCTGGACGCAGATTTTGCGGAATGCAACACTTTGCCGCAGGAAAGGATACGAGCGAAATCCTGCTCTGCGTTGGAGAGAGGTTTCCGTGTTTCGCAATCAAGCTGCACCAAAGCCCTTCCCAGGTTCGATAGCATTCCGTATATTGTGAGTTTCCCAACAAGCCCAAGCAGCAAGTCCTTAGGTAGCGGAAGTTGTAGCCATGCCCAAGATGAAGACCCACAAGGCGACGAAAAAGCGTTTTCGCATTACGGCCAACGGCAAGGTGAAGCACCGCCACTCAGGCACCAGCCACTTGAACGTGAGCTTGTCAAAGAAGCGCCGCCGCAATCTCCGCGGCACCACGGTGCTCAACGAAGGGGAAACCAAGAAGATTCATATCCTCTTGGGTAAGCACAGCTACTAGGAGAAGCGTGTCGCCGGCACGATAAATTGATCCGAACTGGTTGTCTCAACCATTCTGGTCAACAAGTGTCGCCGTGACAAAATCTCCTACCACGCGGGACGGGCTGGCATAAACGCTCTGCTGAATTTCCGGCAGGGGGCCTTGAACTCGCTGAGATAGAGGAAGGTTGAAGCACCATGCGTAGCATGAAGGGTGCGGCGCGGACGCAAGCCAAGAAGCGTCTGTTCCGCAAGGTTAAAGGTTATGTCGGTGGTCGTGGTCGTCTGTACCGCACGGCCAAAGAAACTCTGCTCCGAGCTGGCGTGTTCGCGTTTCGCGATCGTCGCCGTCGCCGCCGCGACTTCCGTCGTTTGTGGATTATCCGCATCAATGCGGCGGTTCGCGAGGCGGGTCTCCGCTACAGTGAATTCATCGCCGGCTTGACCAAGGCCAACATCGCCCTCGATCGCAAGACGCTGGCCGACATGGCTGTGGCCGATCCGGTCGGCTTTGCCGCCGTGGTCGATAAGGTCAAAGCGGCCCTAGCGGTCCCGGCCTAACGAGACTTTGCCCAGGAACTCGGCTCGCTCGGTCGTCGAAGCGTCCCTTGTCGCTCTCCAGCGACGAGCGATGTTTTGCGCAGAGCGAGACGATCGTTCCCCTTGTGGAGCACTCGATCGTGGCATTGGCCGATTTTCTCGCTGATTTAGACACGCTGCACAACGCGGCGCAGCAAGCCTTTGCCGCCGCCGTCGAGCTGGCTGCGCTCGAAGACGCTCGCGTAGAATTTCTTGGCGCGAAGAGCGGACGACTCAAAGCGGTTCAAAAAGGCTTGGGCTCGGTCGCGGGCCCCGACAAGCCTGCGGCAGGTAAACGCTTCAACGAGGTCAAGCTGGCCATCGACGAGGCGTTTGCAGCAGCTCAAGCCCGGCTCAGTGGCAGCGGTGCAGCCGTGCAGCGCGACGCGACCTTCGATCCGACCGAGCCCGGTCGTCGCCGGCGTATTGGCCGGCTGCATCCCCTCACCCAGACGATCGAAGAACTCAAAGAGATCATGGGCCGACTCGGGTTCAGCGTGACCGAGGGACCCGAGGTCGAAGACGAGTGGCACAACTTCGAGGCGCTGAACATCCCCAAGGCGCACCCGGCCCGCGATCCGCTCGAAAATTTCTATCTCGCCACGGCCGAGCATCTTGCCGGCGGACCGTTGCTCCTGCGCAGCCAGACGAGCACCGTGCAGATTCGCGTGATGGAAAGCACCCAACCGCCGGTCCGCATCACCTCGCTGGGGCGTGTCTATCGCCCTGACGATGCCGATGCAACGCACTATCCGATGTTCCATCAGATCGAAGGCTTGCTGATCGATCGGGACATTACGATGGCGCATCTCAAGAGCGTGTTGCGACTGTTCGCGCGCAATTACTTTGGCGGCGACGTGCATATTCGCTTTCGTCCCTCATTCTTCCCGTTCACGGAGCCGAGCGTCGAAGTCGACATGCACTGGAACGACCGCTGGATCGAGATGGGTGGAGCGGGCATGGTCGACCCCAACGTGTTGCGCGCCGTCGGCTACGATCCCGAGCAATACACCGGCTTCGCCTTCGGTCTGGGAGTCGAGCGCGTCTGTGCCCGCAAGTACCAAGTGACCGACATCCGCGAGTTCTACAAGAACGACGTCAGGTTTCTCGAACAATTCTGAGAGACGATCCCAGGTGTTAACGTCTGGATGTAATTAAGCACATTCATCATTCCGCACTCATCATTTATCACTTCCTCTCATGCTCATCTCCTGGGACTGGCTCAAACAATACGTGCCGCTCGATGTGAGCGATGAAGAATTCGCTCGACGACTGATGCTCGCGGGACTGAACCACGAGAGCACGCAGTCGATCGGCGCGGATATCGCCGTCGATCTGGAAGTGACCAGCAATCGGCCCGACTGCTTGGGACACATCGGAATTGCCCGCGAGGCGGCCGTGTTGTTCGGCAAGCCGCTCACCCTGCCCAAGGCTGCTCCGCTGTCGGGCAAGATCGCCGTGGAAACGCTGGCCAACGTGCGAATTGACTGCCCGGAGTTATGCCCTCATTACACCGCGCGGGTCATTCGCGGGGCGAAGATCAAGTCGAGCCCCGCCTGGCTCGCAAATCGTCTGGCGACCGTCGGTCAGCCGTCGATCAACAACGTTGTCGACATCACCAACTACGTGTTGCTCGAGTGCGGCCAGCCGCTGCACGTCTTCGATTATGCCAAGCTTGCCGGACATGAAATCGTCGTTCGTCGCGGTCGCAAAGGCGAAAAACTTGAAGCGATCGACCATCACAGCTACGAACTGACCGAGTCAATGTGCGTGATCGCCGATCATGATCGGGCCGTCGCGATTGCCGGCATCATGGGCGGAGCGACGACCGAAGTCACGGCGGCGACCGTCGACGTGCTGGTCGAGAGTGCCCGATTCGATCCGCTCAACGTGCGGACCACCTCACGCCAATTGGGCTTGCGCAGCGATTCATCGTATCGCTTCGAACGCGGCGTCGATCCACAGGGGGTCGAGTGGGCGAGCCGCCGCTGCTGCGAGTTGATTCTTGATCTGGCCGGGGGCGAGTTGGCCGCGGGCGTGATCGACGTGGGCGCTAAGCCCGCCGCGCCCCCTACGATCGTGCTGCGACTCGAGCAGTTGCCCCGCATCTTGGGCATCATGATCGACCGCGGCCGGGTGCTCGATATTTTAAAATCGCTTGGTAACGAAGTCGTGCGAGACGAGCCGCAGCAGATCGAGGTGCGTGCTCCGAGTTGGCGACGCGACCTCGAACGAGAGATCGATCTGATCGAAGAGGTGGCCCGCATCCACGGCTACGACGAGATCAGCGAGGACGTCAGCGTGCCGATGGCCCCCAGCGCACGTTCGATCGAAGATCGCGTGCTGGGCGAAGTACGACAAACGCTCACCAGTCACGGCTACGACGAGGCCATGACCATCAGCGTCGTCGAGCCGGCGTGGTCCGACGTGTTCAGCCCTTGGAGCAATGAAGTACCGTTACAGACGCAGATTCCCATTCTGCGCCGGGCCACCTGCCTGCGCCGCAGCTTGGTCCCCAGCCTGCTCGCGGCTCGCCGAACGAACGAAACACTGGCCAACCCCGTCATCGAACTGTTCGAGGTCGCCAAGATTTATCTGACTCGCGCAGGGCAACTACCTGACGAGCGGCGCGTGCTGGGGCTGACCAGTGGCGACGGCTTCTATGTAGTCAAAGGGGTCATTGAGGCGCTCGTCGAACGGTTACACGTCCGTGATGAACTGATCCTACAGGAAACCTCGCACGAGCTTTTTGATCGCAATCATTGCGGTGAGTTGCGATTGGGCGCTCAGCGGCTTGGATGGCTGGGTGAAGTGAGCAAAGCAGGCCGGCAGAAATTTGAGCTGCGCGGCAACACAACTGTGGCCGAACTCGATTTGGCCGTGCTCATCGCGGCCGCGCAACTGGTTCCCAAGTACGCGCCGATCTCGGCTTTTCCGGCAATCGAGCGCGATGTGAATCTTGTGGTCGATGAGTCGATCGCCTGGGCTCAACTCGCGGCCGAGGTGCGCGCTAATTGCTCGATCCCGCTCGAACGCTTGACCTATCGCGACACCTATCGCGATGCACAGCGCCTTGGGGCGGGGAAGAAGAGCCTGCTCTTCACGGTGACCATGCGCGGTGTCGATGGGACGCTCACCAGCCAGCAGGCCGACGACCAACGCGAGCGGATTGTTACCGCCTGTCAGGCTAAATTTGGCGCCGAACTCCGCGCCTGATCGCGCTCGTTAAATCCGCGTCAACTCGTGGAACTTACGGGTCAGGTCGCGGGTGATGGGCCCTGGCTTGCCGTCGCCAATCACACGGCTGTCGACTTTCACGACCGGAATGATCTCGGCGGCGGTACCGGTCAAAAAGCACTCGTCGGCAATGTAGACGTCGTGCTTGGTGAGCGGAATCTCTCGCACTTCGAGTCCTTCTTCGCGAGCCAGATCAATGACCGCGTCGCGTGTGATGCCTTGCAGAATGCCGGCATCGATCGGTGGCGTGTAGACGTCGCCATGCTTGACCAAAAAGATATTGTCCCCCGTACACTCGGCCACCTCGCCTTTGGTGTTAAGCATCAGCGCCTCGACGCACCCTGCCTGCAGGCCTTCGATCTTGGCCAGAATGTTATTCAGATAGTTGAGGCTCTTGATGCGCGGACTCAATGCCGCTGAGTGATTGCGCACGACACTCGAAGTGATGATCTGCAGGCCGTTCTCGTACATCTCTTTCGGGTACAGCGAGATGTGGTCGGTGATGATAATGACCTGCGGGTCGCTCGTGCGATTGGGGTCGAGCCCCAAGCTGCCGGCGCCGCGCGTAACGACCAGACGAATGTAGCCATCGCGGATGTTATTCACACGGAGCGTCTCGTTGACCGCCTTTTCTAATTCGTTGATCTCGATCGGGATGGTCAGGCAAATGGCCTGGGCCGACTCGTAAAGCCGCTCGAGGTGTTGCTGATGGCGGAACACTTTGCCGCTGTAGCTCCGCATCCCCTCGAAGATACCGTCGCCGTAGAGCAGACCGTGGTCGTAGACACTAATCTTGGCGTCGTCTTTGTCGTAAAGGCGACCATTGATCCAAATTTTCAGACTCATGGCGAACGTGCTACCAACACTAAAGGGAGAAGAATCGAGCAAAGCGGCTCACGCGCCGCGAACACGCTTCTATTATGCCGCAGAGACACGCCCTTCGACGAGTCGTACCACCCGATCGGCTTGCTCGGCAATCGCCAGATCGTGGGTCACCATGACTATAGTGAGACGCTGCTCGCGGTTCAAGGTTCGCAGAATAGCGAGGATTTCGCGTCCCGTGGCCTGATCGAGATTACCGGTCGGTTCGTCGGCCAGTAGCACCTGCGGGCTGGCGATCAGCGCCCGAGCGATGGCCGCGCGTTGCATTTCGCCTCCGGACATTTCGCGCGGCTTGTGTGTCAAGCGGTGGCCGAGCCCGACGGTCGAGAGCAGTTCGGTCGCGCGGGCCGTAAACTCGGCGCGGCGGCGGCGAAACGCGAGCCAGCCGTGAGTAATCATCAACGGCGCGAGCACATTCTCCAGGGCCGACAGTTCGGGCAGCAAATGATAGAACTGAAAGATCATGCCGATGCATTGATTGCGTAGTTGATCGCGCTCGCGGACCGGCAGGTTATCGATTCTCCGTTCGCCGAAGCGAACTTCGCCCGAGTCGCATTGATCGAGCGTGCCGAGCACGTGCAGTAACGTGCTCTTGCCCGACCCGCTCTGGCCAATGATCGAGACGAACTCGCCATGCGCGACGTTCATGTCGACCCCGCGCAGCACCGGTATTTCGAGTGATCCCTTGCGGTAGCTCTTCTTCACGCCCACGGCCGCGATTTGTGGCGGGCTCACAGGTGCTAACGCCGCTTCAAAATGCGGACCGGCGACTGTGCTCGCGCGGCTCAGTCGTTCAATCGTGGCAGGAGTGCTATTCATATCGCAAAGCCTCGACCGGATGGAGACGGCTGGCTCGACGAGCCGGCAGGACACTGGCCAACACAGCAATCGCTAACGCGCCGACAATGATCCACGCAACCGTAAAGGGCTCGATGATCGTCGGGATGCGATAGAAATAATAAATTTGCGGATTGAAGACCGGCTGACCGGTGAGCCAGCTCAGACCGTCGGCGATGTTGTTGATGTTCCAGACGAAGGTGAGCCCGAGCAGCAAGCCCGCCCCGCTGCCGACGATCCCCAGCAACAAACCGTAACCGAGGAAGATCCCCATTACCCCTTGGCTGCTCGCCCCCAGGGCTTTGAGGATGCCGATGTCGCGTGTCTTTTCGACGACGATCATGAAGAAGATAGCCAAGATGCCGAAGCCAGCCACGGCGATGATCATGAACAATAAAAGATTGAGAATTCGGGTCTCCATTTGCACGGCGGCTAACAGCGGCCCCTGCTTGTCTTGCCAGGTGGAAACGCTCACCAACTCGGGCGGAAACACGGCCCGCAGTTTGTCTCGCACCACCTCGGCGCTGGCCCCTTTGCGCAACCTGACCTGCATCGCCGTCACGTAACGCACGCCCGACTGAGGGTCGATCATGCCACGCAGTTCTTGCAACTTGGCGATCGGCACGAACACGAAGCTCGAGTCGTATTCGCTCATCTTGCACTCGTACAAGTCGACCACGGTGAACACGTCGTCGATTGCCTTCGGGGGCGTGCCCGAGGTGGGGAACGTCAGCTTGACATCGTTGCCCGGCAAGACCAGGAATCGGTCCCGGCCGTCACGATTGCGATAGGTGACGAGCGCCATGCCGAGCACAATTCCCGTGTGCTGTTGCTTCTCAGGATCGAATGTCTGCTCGGGCTGGGGGCGCTGTGCGAAAATATCTTCAGGTTCGTTGTTCGCCGGTTGCTTGGGTTTGGACGATTGAAAAATGCGGTCGGCCTCTTTCTGGTGCTGAGCCCAACGCTTGCGCACCGTCCAGCCTGCGATGCCCATGTCGGGCCGATTCACCTCGCCCCCCTGCGCTTGCAAATGATCGACCGTGTCGTAACCGTCGTTCTTGAGCAGGAAGTCGAACTTCCGACGGTTTTCGGGGTGCTGTAGGAATTTGGCGAAGTCACCCGCCTCGGCCTGGGTCTGCTCGTCGATGCCGATCAACTGCACGGGCCGAGTCACCCATTGATCGCCATATTGAAAGCTGAGCATGGCCGGCACACTGACCGTGGGCGTCACCCCCGCCACGTCGTCCCCCGCAATGCGACGAATTTGCTCGGCGTGCCACACGGGGTCGGGAAAGCCCGTGAGGCTGTGCGCCTCGACGACCACGTCCGAGAGAATGTCATGCAGCCGCTTGTAGGCTTCGTGCGAGAAGCCTTGCATGACGCTGTTGACCACGATCATCGTGGCGACCCCCAGCGTCACGCTGACGATCGAGGCCAGCGCGATGTATCGTGTTCGCAGATACCGCCAACACAACAGGAACTTATACATGAATCCGTCCTTGGATTGCGATGACTGCTGGGCGTCCTTGCCCGGTGAACCAACTCAACTCGGAAAAGGAACCACGGATGGAAAGGGAACCACAGATGAACACGGATAAACACAGATGAAGAGCAGAGGAGTAGAGGGGTGGATGTCAGGTGAGACATCGCATTGAGTCCTCTTTCATCTTTCCTTCATCTTTTCCTTAATCTGTGTTCATCCGTGTTCATCTGTGGTTCCAGCTTTCTCTCTTCCTAAAACACTTCGTGTCGCAGCAACGGGAACAAAATCACGTCGCGAATCGTCTGACTGTTCGTCAAAATCATCACCAGTCGATCGATGCCGATCCCCAATCCGCCGGCCGGAGGCATGCCGTACCGCAGGGCGCGAATGAAGTCGTGATCCATTTTCGCCATCGAGTCATCTTCCTTCTGGCCTTCGAGCTGCTGGCTAAACAGTCGCTCTTGCAAGTCGGGGTCGTTCAACTCGGTGTAGGCGTTGGCTAATTCCATCCCTTCGATGAACAACTCGAACCGCTCAGCCACCTTGGGGTTGGATGCCTTCCGCTTGGTCAACGGGCACATATCGGCCGGGTAGTCGATGATGAACACCGGACCCTTCAAAGCGTCTTCGACCTTCTCCTCGAAGATCTCGGTCTTGATGACGTCCGGGTGCTTATGGGCCGTGTCGAAACCGATCTGCTCGGCATATTTTTTGACCGCCTCGGCGTCGTTGGGCGAGACGCCCGTATAGCGCTCAAAAGCCTCGTCGTAGGTCAGCCGCTCGAATGGAGGCGTAAAGTCGAGCGTCATCGCCGACTCGCCTTGTCCCCAGGGGATTTTCAGATCTTGGCCCGTCGCGCGAATCGCGTTCACGATAATCTTCTCGGTCAGGTCCATCATGGCGCGGTAATCACCATAAGCCTGATACAACTCGAGCATCGTAAACTCAGGATTATGTCGAGGACTGACTCCTTCGTTGCGATACACACGGCCCAGCTCATAAACCCGTTCGATGCCGCCGACCATCAATCGTTTCAAGTGTAGTTCCAGGGCGATACGCAGGAACAGCTTCATATCGAGCGTGTTGTGATGCGTGATGAACGGCCGCGCCGCCGCGCCGCCGGCAATCGCATGCAACGTGGGACCCTCGACCTCGACGAAACGCTCGCCGGCGAGGGTGTTTCGAATCGACTGCACGATCTGCGTACGCTTTAAGAACCGTGGCAGCACGCCCTCGTTGTGGATCAAATCCAAGTAGCGCATCCGTTGCCGCTGCTCGGGATCGTGCAGGCCCTGATATTTGTCCGGATGCGGCTCGACACTCTTCGTGAGAAAGTGAACCTTCTCGACAAAGATGGTCAGCTCGCCCGTCTTGGTTCGCTTCAGCTCACCATCGACGCCGATGATGTCTCCCAGATCGAGACATTGCACGACGGCCCAGTTGTCGTCGCCGACTTGCTTGCGACCGATGTACAACTGGATCGTGCCGGACCAGTCGAGGATATTGGCAAACACGAGCTTGCCCGTGTCACGACGTAACACGATACGACCCGCGGCGCGGACCCTAGGGCCACTCATCTCGGCTGTCGCTTTGGGATCGTCGCCCACGGGCGGTGTGGTGACGATCTCGACCTCGCGGGCGCGGAGGTCGCCGATCGGCTGATGATCGTCGAAGCGCTGCCCCCACGGGTCAACGCCGAGCTCAATCAGGCGTTGCAACTTGTCTCGGCGCGACGCCTCATGTTGCTTGCGCGATTCACTTTCGGGCGGGTTATTCGACGGGGGCTGGCTCATGGCAATCGCATTAACTCCAAGGGAGGCAACATTTTAGTGAAAACAACTCGCGGGTCAACGCCAATGCTCGCTTGACCTAACCAGTGACCAGTTCTTGGGTTCCGACGCCGATCCGACCGACGACCGTCGGGGGCGAGGAGAACTTCTCTCGGGCGACGCTCCCCACCCTCGCGTTTCACCGTTACAATCGCCAGTCGCTATCGATTTTTTCATCGTCGAGGAGGCTATCGTCGTGGGTTTCAAGCAGACGTCGCAACATCGCTCCGGCAAGCACTCTTATCATCAGGTCGGGTTGGTCCGCGGACAGTTTGGGAACGTAAACGAGGACCAGTGGCTCGACTGGATCGCGGCGACCGGGTTCGATGGCTGGGAAGAGGCTAGCTGGGAACTCGATCTGGCGAAGTGCTCGACCTACGAAGGGGCGGCTGCCTACGCCGAGTCACGCGTCGCCAAAGCAAAATCGCGCGGCATGGAAATTTTCTCCGTCGCCTGTCACTTGCAAGGCCAAGCGCTCGGCGACGAGCCCAGTGCCAAAACGTTGCAATTCATCGGTGGCGAGAGTGTCGATGCCTACTCGCAGTGGCGCGCCGCAGGCAATCAGCCGCCGCGTACCGATCCGTTCTATGTACCCGAACACGTGGCCGACATCGCGCGCCGTCAAGCAACCGACGCGCTGGTCAACGCCGCGCGGCTCGCACATCACCTGGGCAAATTGCAAAACCGGCATGTGCCGTTGTCCGGGTTCGTCGGCTCGCCGGCACATTGCTGGAGCCACTGGTTCTTGTTTCCGCCACTGCCCAAGTCGCTCGGCGGGCACGCCATACCCGACGTCTATGAGGTGAGCTTGGAATTGCTGGTCGAGCGATTCGCGCCGGTCTTTCAGGCTTGTGCCCAGTACGGCACCAGCTACAACCTCGAGTGTCACCCCAGCGAACGCGCGATGGGAGACATTGCCAGCGCCGGCGATTTCTTGAACGCCGTCGACCGCGCCGGGTTCGCCAACGTTGCGGGCTTTAATTTCGACTGCTCACACATGCAGTGGCAGGGCGTGTCGGGCGTGGACTTTATTCGCGCCTATGGAGACCGCATTCGTTGCGCTCATATCAAGGGCGTGCAGGTCATGAAGGGTTACACCCGTAACGGCCTGCTCGGCGGACACAAGCCGATGGGCGACAAACACAACGGCTGGAATTTTGTCACGGCCGGCACGGCGCGCGATGCGACTTGCACCGAAGAATTGATCGTCGAATTGAATCGTTCTGGTTACAGCGGCGCAATCAGCATCGAGTGGGAAGACAACGATGTCGAGCAACATGCCGGCGCGAAGCAGGCGCTCGCGAACGTGCATCTCGCCGACCAGCCACCGAGCTTCATGCGTCACGACGAGCAGTTGAAGGCATGATGATGCCAATTGCCCAGCCGTCTCGTCGTCTCGTTCTGCTGCTATTGGCGTGCGTCGGTCTTTTCATGGGGGCCGACGAGATCGCCACGGAGCGGCAGCGATGGCAGGGAAAATGGAGCTTTGCATCGTGCGAATTCGAGGGGCAAGACGTGACCAGCGTGCTCGGGGGCGTCGAGGTGACGTTCAGCGGCAACGAGGCTCGGCTCTCGACGATCGTCCCCGCCTCGTTCGTGGCGACCGTGAAGCTCGACCCGAGCAAGACGCCTCATGCGGTTGACTTCGGACTCAACCAGCCCATCGGCGGCGACGTGCAGAGCGGCGCACTCTTGGGCATATACGAGTTCGACGAGCAGCGACTGAAAGTCTGCCTGAATGTTCGTAGCGCCGGCAACTCAGGCCGCCCCACGAAGTTCGAGTCCCTCGCCGAGAGCGGCATCTGCTTACTCGTTTTTAAGCGCGTCGTGGCAAAATGACTCTGGTGATTGATCGGTGGCGAGACACCGTCGCTCACAAAAAAACCGATGAGAAAAGCTGTGTCGTTCCAGGTCGGCCTCGATCAATCTTTCCCCTTATGCATGATGTCGGCCCAGTAGTTCTCGAGGTGGAACTCAGGACTGTTGTCGACATCATGACACTTGAGGCACACATTGCTTTCTTTGGTGCCAAGGGGCACTCGCATCTGAGCCCGCAGCTTGTCGCGTTGTGAATTGTTGTTGCGGAGGGGGTTGCTCGCCGCGAACATGCCGCTCTCTGCGGCGACATGCGCCGCGCCGGGACCATGACAGTTCTCGCAACCATTACCGACCAGTAGGGGCGTCTTCTCTACGCCGAGAAATCCACTGATGTAGGGATAGTATTCCGACGGATGCCAACCGGTCGCATGACAACTAATGCACTCGGCATCAAACTGTCGCGGCGGATCAAGTTTCACGAGCGTCGTCGTTGCCGTTGCATGGGTCGTGTTCTGAAAAACCTCGAATGCCTTGGTGTGGCACTCGCCACATTTTTGGCTGCCGACAAACCGACCTGTCAAATCCGCTTCGTCTTGCGCCTGCGGAAAGAGCCGCGGCTTAATGGCGACCCCTTCCCAGCCCAATGATTGCAACTGCGATTGATATTCTGTCTTGAGCTTGTGCATCTCGGTCGAGTCGGCAAACCGAGCGTCGAACGGTACACGCTGATATCGAATCCGCTGGGGGCCCGAGTCATACAGGCCCAACACGACACCGTACATCCCTTTGTGACTGGCCTGCACGAGAATGGTTTTCGTTCCTTCGACGATCTCGGGCCGCGATGGCGGCTCGTCGATGTGTCCAGAGCAAACGATGACTTGATAGTCGGGGAACTTTTGCGCCAGTCGGCGCGCCTCGGCCGGCTCGGCCTGTGCGAGTAACACGCGAAACTCGCTCGCTTTCGTCAACTCACTCGTCACCTGCTCCAATGCAGCGTCGACCTTTTGCAGCGCGATGTCCGGATTATTAATCGTGACGTGCTGAGCGTCGGCCAGCACACTCGTAACGCCCAGCTTGAGCCCCGCTTGCTCGATAACGACCCAACGCTGGGTGAGACCCGAATCGGCGCCGAACAGCCCGACGTTCGCCGAGACAAAACGGCTTTTGCTCCCGTCGGGCTCGGCAATCGCCGCAGCGACTTCGCCAATCGAGAGGCGCAGGTCATCGGCGCCCCAACCGATCGCCTGATAACCCATCTGCCGATAGGCCTCGACCGCGGTCTGAAATTTGATTTCTTGCTGTCGACCGGTTCGCTTGACGAGACCGCCGTCGTCGAGCGGGATGACAGGCCAACCTTTCTCGCGGAGTTGTTTGAGCAACGCGTGTCGTCGGCTCATGCCCCCCTTTTGATTCTCCAGACCAGCGCAGCCGCACGGCTCGATATAACCGGCCAAGTCACCGGTCAGCAGCAGAGCGGCTTTCGGCGTGGGCCAGTCGACCAAGATTTCGCCGTTGCGGCGAACCATCTCGGCGACCAATTGCGCATCGACCTGAAACATCGCCTGATGCGCTGCAAGCTTAAGTGGGGCGGCCTCGACCTTGGGCACCTCAACCGGCAACGGGGGCTTCGCTTGGGCCGGCTCGACCGTCGCCGCGGTCGTCAGCAGATGGGGATCATCGATGGGCTTAGCGGTCGAGTCGTTCGTCCCGAGCAAAGCAGGCGGCTTCGGAGGCGCCTCGCCACAGCCCATGAGTGCCGCGCAGACGATGAGCCCTGCGAAAACAATTCGACCCGCCAAATGACTCATGCCGCGATTCCCTTCGGCCCTCTGCTCGGACAGCCGCTTCGATCCATAAATGTACGATGGGCGAAATTCTCTGCGGTTTGAGAGTTTAGGGCAACAGAGGTTTTCGTCTTCGACGCATCAGTTCGCTGCGGACCGTCGTAAAATACGCGTGATAGTCGACCCGGCGGTAGTCGGGAAACGTGAACGAATGATGCTGCCAGTGGCCATGTTGGTAATACAACGTGACCTCAGCATACATACCTTGCCCTAGATACATACGGTGGGCATGATCTTTGGTCGATGCTAGCACGAGCTTCGCCGGGGTGATGTAGCCGGGGTCGAGGTTCAGCGGTCGCGGTTCTGGATGCCGACCGAGTTGTGCGTACTCGATCTCCCAGGCATTGGTGAGCCGCTTCCAATCGGCGACCTCGGCAGGGTCACGAAGCGTCTGGCAGACCAGAAAGGTCTTGCCGAGCGCCGGTCCCATCGACGCTTCGTAGTAATTCGTTTCATGAAAGTCGAACGTCGGACTCACGAGACCAACGCGACCCCAGGTCGCTTCGACTCGTTCGCGCGTCCAGGCCAGTGCCTCGCTGTAGCGCGTGATGACCGCCAGCAACAAGACCACCGGTTCGTGTGGAGTGGGGTCGCCCATGGTGGTTGAGAGGGTCCTTCCGACGGCGACAATTAATCGCTGACGCGCTCCAATCCGGCGGCCCAGAGTTTCTTCCACGAGCCATCGAGGGGCATTTGCATCGCAAAGCCCGCTTCGTTCAAGGCTCGTTGACGACGTTGCTCTCCGCGTCCGCGCAGCCGACCCATCGTCCACTGTTTCAGCTTGCTCGTCCAGGGGCGCGACCGCTCGACCTTGGCCAGATAGCTCTGAAAACCGTCGATGAATCGGCTCAGGCCGGTCAAAAATCGATCCGGTACCGGCCCCTGACAACCGATTGCGAACACCGTGTGGGGGTCGTTCTCCAAGCCTTGCCAGCCCACGAGTGTCGCGCCCAACGGCGCGAACAACCGCGACAAACAACTCGGCGTCAGTCGCCAATAGTCGCTCGGATAGTCATGCACGCGAAAGTCAAATGGCACGCTGACGATGATGATCCCGCCAGGGGCCAATACACGCAGCATCTCGTCGACCGCGCGGCGCACCTCGAACACGTGCTCCAGCGTGTCGACGCAGATAATGGTCTGCACCGACTGATCGTCGAGCGACAGTTGCGACAAGTCTTCGATCCGGTCGACTCCCGGGCCACTTCGCATATCGCAACCGACAAATTCTTGACCAGGGAAATAAGGACGCAAGTCGCCTCGTCCCAGTTGATCCTCGACCAGGTACGAACCAAACTCATAGACGGGGCCTCGCAGGCCGAGCGTTTCACTCGCCAGCCGGACCAGGGTCTTAACGTTTTCGCGCATGAGCGTCTCC
>CAYLYE010000057.1:0-28856 GCA_964387325.1 uncultured Planctomycetaceae bacterium | reverse complement strand
ACGCTCGAAGCGGTCGATCTGCGGTTTGTCCGCGAGTTGGGCTACCGCATCAAGCTGCTGGCGGTCGCTCGCCTCGACGGCGTCACGCTCGAAATCCACGTCTCTCCCACGCTGGTCAAAATCGGCACGCCGCTCGCCGAGGTCCGCGGAGCCTACAACGCCATTCGGATCGTGGGCGATGCCGTGGGGCCACTACTGCTGCATGGGTTGGGAGCTGGCCAGATGCCCACCGCGTCGGCGGTCGTGGCCGATCTGATTGACACCGTCGTCGGCCGGACTGCCATCACATTCGGCAATTTGCAACTCTGGACCAATCAGGTGCATGGGCCCGCCACACAAGATCACTCGCAAGTGCGCGGCCGGTATTACATTCGCCTGCACGTCGACGATCGCCCCGGCGTCATGGCCGAGGTGACCGGCGTGTTAGGGCGACACAAAATCTCGATCGCCTCGATCATTCAGCACGAGCCATCGAGTGCGAGCGAAAGCATTGTCCCGTTGATCATTCTGACTCATCAGACCACCGAAGGCGCCACCCGCAACGCCCTCGACGAACTCTCTCGTCTGCAAGTCGTCCGCCCCGGCGCGGTACGCATGAGCATCCGAGACTAAATGATGAATGATGAATGCGGAATGATGAATGGGGAGCAGACCACGAAGCGCGATATTGTCGAACGGACGAAGGCATTCGCGCTGCGTGTGATTCGGTTGTATGCAGCCCTGCCTAAGAATTCGCTGGCACAGACATTGGGAAAGCAGCTATTGCGTAGCGGCACGAGTGTTGGGGCACAATGTCGAGAAGGTCGACGGGCTCGCTCGAATGCCGAATTCATCACCAAACTCGAAATCGCCCTGCAAGAACTCGACGAATCTGGATATTGGTTAGAATTACTCATCGAAGCGAACGTTATACCCGAACGCCGCCTCAAACCATTGCAACAAGAGACCAGCGAACTCATCGCGATCCTGGTCACGTCGGTGCGCCGAGTCAAATCGCGTCGCAGCTAAACCTCTTCATTCATCACTCATCATTCCGCATTCATCATTTATGAAATACGTGATCGTCATTCCCGACGGCTGTGCCGACGAACCCCAATCGTCCCTTGGCGGCCAGACACCCCTGCAGGCGGCGCGGGTCCCGAACATGGATTGGATCGCCGCACACGGTGTCGTCGGCCGCTCGAATAACGTGCCGGCCCATCTCCCGGCAGGCTCGGATGTCGCCAACTTGAGCCTGCTGGGCTACGATCCCAACGCCAACTTCACGGGCCGCGCGCCGCTCGAAGCCGCCGCCCAAGGTATCGCGCTCGGGAGTGACGATTGGGCCATCCGTTGCAATCTCGTCACGGTCCAAGATCAGACGATGCGTGACTTCACGGCCGGGCACATCTCGACCGACGAGGCCAAGTCGCTGCTCGCAACCGCTCAGGAAAAGCTCGGTGGCGACCGGCTGCAATTTTATCCCGGCGTCAGTTATCGCAACCTGCTCGTGTATCGCGGAGCGGGCTGCCCCGCGCCCTTCACACGCGATACCCGGGCGACACCGCCTCACGATCTGACCGACAAGTCGGTGCTCGACGACTATCCGCGCGGACCGGGGAGCGATCTGCTCCACCAACTCATGGCCGACAGCGTGCCGTTGTTCGCCGATCATCCGGTGAACGTTGCTCGTCGCGCGGCTGGCAAGTTGCCCGCCACCAACATTTGGCTCTGGGGACAAGGCCGCGCCCCGGTCCTCAAGTCGTTTCAGGACGTGTACGGCAAGCGCGGCGTGATGATCACGGCCGTCGATCTGCTCCGCGGACTCGCGGCCCTGGTGGGTTGGGAACGGATCGAAGTCCCTGGCGCCACGGGCTATCTCGATACCGACTACGCAGCCAAGGGGCGCTACGCGATCAACGCCCTCGACACGACCGACGTCGTCTGCGTCCACGTCGAGGCGACCGACGAGGCGTCGCATGAAGGTCGTGCCGATGCCAAGATCGAGGCGCTCCAGCAGATCGACGAGAAGATTGTCGGCCCGTTGCTCGACGAGCTGCGCAAGCGAGGCGACTACCGCATCCTCGTTTCGCCCGATCACCCGACCCCGCTCCGCACCAAGACGCACAGTCATGGTTTCGTCCCCTGGGCGATCGCCGGCAGTGATGTGCAGCCGGGCACTCAACAGACCTACGACGAGGTGTCGGCCGGGGCCTCGACGCACTCGTTCGACGAGGGATGGCGTTTGATGCGCTATTTCCTAGGCTCATGAGTCACCCCGCGCCAGCCATTCATTGGGCTCGACCCTGCCAGCCGCGCCCCATCACGCACGTCGTGTTCGACTTCGACGGCACAATCTCGTGGCTGCGGCACGGCTGGCCCGACATGATGGTCGAGGTGCTCAAAGAGGCACTCCCCGCGCCGCTGATCGCGTCCTACGTCGGGCTCGATGAGCAACTGATGAGCGACATCATCCGCCTCAACGGCAAGCCGACGATCTTTCAGATGCTGCAGTTCGTCGACTGGGCCGCGAAACAAGGCGTGCCCGGCCTCGATGCCGAAGCGCTCCGCGTCGAGTATCAATGTCGACTCGATGCGGCGATCGACGAGCGGATTGCGAACATGCGCGCCGGACGATGCGCGCCCGACGCGTATGTCGTTCATGGCGCTCGTAAACTTCTCGAACACCTCGCCCACGTCGGGCTCAAGCCCATGATCCTCAGCAGCACCGTCGAAGATCGCGTGCGGCAGGAGACCGAGTGGCTCGGGCTGTCACCGTTCTTTGGCGGACATGTCTACGGCGGCACGGGCGATCCGATCAAGTTCTCTAAACGGGCCGTGTTCGAGCGGATTCTCTCTAGCGAGCAGATCAAGGGCGAACAACTGCTCGCGATCGGCGACGGACCGGTCGAGATTGCCGACGCCAAGCACCTGGGCGGCTCGGCCGTAGCGCTCTGCAGCGACGAGCGTGTCAACGGCTCAGGTAGCTGTGACCCACACAAGCTGCGGCAACTCATCGAGGCCGGGGCCGACGCGGCCATCGCCGACTTTCGTGACGCGATCGAGTTGATCGACCTGCTGCGAGGAGCCCGTCGATGAGTGTCGAGCCCCTCGATCTCAGCCGTCTCCGCGTACTACCGTTGCAGCAACGAGTCAGCTTGACCCGCGCGGACGACATTCTGATCGAACCCGGTTCGACGCCGAAACCTTGCTCACCCCAGGTCGCCGAACACGTCGCGCGATGCGCTCAGCAGATACGCGCCGCTCGTGAGCGCGGCGCGGCCGTGATGCTGATCTACGGCGCGCACCTGCTCCGCAATGGCGCCGCAACAATCCTCGGCCAGCTCATGCAACAAGGCTGGATCACGCATCTGGCCACGAACGGCGCCGGCACGATCCACGACTGGGAGTACGCTTGGTACGGCGCGTCCACCGAAAGTGTCGAAATGAACGTCGCCAGCGGCACCTTTGGCACTTGGCACGAAACGTCGACCAACATCCACTTGGCGCTGCTTACCGGGGCGCTCGATGGACTCGGCTACGGTCGCGCGCTGGGTCGGTTAATCTGCAACGACGGCGTCGAGGTGCCGACGGCTGAAGAGTTGGAACTACGCATCAGCTCACGACCGGCCGACCCACTGACGGCCGCCCGAGCCGATCTGCTCCAAGCCCTGCTCAACGGACACATTCAGAGCGGCCGCACTCAGATCGAACATCGTTGGAAGCACGCCTCGATCCTCGCCCAAGCCTGGCGACACAAGGTGCCGCTGACCGTGCATCCCGGCATCGGTTACGACATCATCGCCAATCACCCGATCTTCAGCGGCTCGGCGATCGGTCGCGGAGCGGATCTCGACTTCCGGCTGTTTGGCGGCAGCGTCGAGCAACTCGACGGCGGCGTAGTGCTCTCGATCGGCTCGGCGATCATGGGCCCCCAGGTGTTCGAGAAAAGCTTGAGCTGCGTCAACAATTTGCGGCTGCAACAAGGTCGACCGATCGTGCAAGGGCACACGACCTACGTGGTCGATCTGCAAGACGGTGGCGGCTGGGACTGGACACAAGGCGAACCGCCCAAGACCAACCCGGCTTATTATCTCCGCTTCTGCAAAAGCTTTTCGCGAATGGGGGGCGCGATGCACTATGTGCAGAGCGACAACCTGAACTTCATCCATCATTGCTACCACACGTTGGTGCCAGGATGAACGCCGCTCGTTGGTCCGAGATTGCTCAACGTTACCGCGCGTTGCGCGTCGCGGTGCTCGGCGACTTCTGCCTCGATCGTTACCTCGAAATCGATCCCGTGCGTGCCGAGACCTCGATCGAGACCGGGCTCGACGTGCATAACGTGGTCCGAGTTCGCGCTCAGGCCGGCGCGGCGGGGACGATCGTCAATAATCTCGTGGCACTCGGCATCGGACAGATTCATACCCTCGGCTGCTGCGGCGACGATGGCGAGGGTTACGAACTCCGCCGCTCACTCGATCAACTCCCGGGCGTCGATCGCTCGCGATTCATCACTGCCGCCGATCGTCACACCTTCACGTATTGCAAGCCGCTCGTACTCAACTCGGGCCAGCCGCCTCGTGAGCTGAACCGGCTCGACACGAAAAACTGGTCACCCACCCCCGCGGCGGTCGAGACGCAACTGATCGCCGCGCTCGAACAAATCGCCTCGCAACTCGACGCCCTGATCGTCATGGATCAGGTCGACCTTGCTGAGACCGGCGCGGTCACGCCGCGCGTGCTCGAAGCGATCGGCCGAGTTGCCCTGCGGTACCCTAAAATGCGGATCGTGGGCGATAGTCGTCGCGGGCTCCACGATTGGCCCTCGATCACGCTCAAGATGAACGCCGCCGAGTTGGCGAAACTATCGCAACGCGCGGTCAGCGCGTCGCTCGACGATGTGCGACGTGTGGCACTCGAACTGGCCCAACGAAACGGCTCGGACGTGTTTGTTACCTTGGCCGAGCGAGGCATCGTCGGCGCGACCGCCGAGGGCGCGTGCGAACACGCTCCCGCGTTGCCTGTTCGCGGGCCGATCGACATTGTCGGAGCAGGCGACTCGGTCACGGCTAACGTGACCGCCGCGCTCAGCGCCGGCGCCTCGCTCGCCGAGGCGCTCGAGATCGCCATGACCGCCGCCTCGATTGTCATTCATCAGCTTGGCACGACCGGCACAGCCAACCCCGTGCAGATCGCCGAACAGATTGCGACACCATGACTGCCAGCGACCTAAACGCCGCGCGGCTCGCCGCTCATCCGCTCATCGACGAGTGCGAGCTTCACGTCGAGATCGGCTCGACCAACGATCGGGCCCGAGACCGCGCCGCCGACCTCTCACGCGATCAGACGCTGCTCGTGATTGCCGAGCGACAAACGGCCGGCCGGGGGCGGGGTAGCAACCGCTGGTGGACCGGCGACGGAGCGCTGGCCTGCAGCTTGCTCTTCGATCCGCTGGCGCGAGGCATCGCGCGCGAGAACACCGGTCTGATCGCTCTCGCCACGGCCGTCGCGCTCGTCGAGACCGTCACGCCACTCGTTCCGCACCAGCGAGCGGGCCTCCACTGGCCCAACGATGTGTTCCTCGGCGATCGTAAACTGGCCGGCATTCTGGTCGAGGTGTTGCCCGACGGACGATACATTGTCGGCCTGGGCTGTAACGTGAACAACAGCGTGTCGGCCGCGCCCGACGATCTGGCGTCGATCGTCACCTCGCTGCGCGATGCGACGCAGCGCGAGTTCGACCGCACCGAGTTGCTCAGCGAGCTGTTCGATCAACTGGGAGTCGCTCTGCACGTGCTTGTCACCGAGCCGGCCGAACTGGGACGACACAGTGATCGGCACTGTTTGCAACACGGCCGCAGCTTGACGATCCGCGTTGGCTCGCAGGAAGAGACCGGCGTGTGTGAGGGGATTGCCGACGATGGCGCGCTCGTCTTGAGCACCGCCCGCGGCCGTCAGACGTTTTACTCAGGCGTGCTCGTCAAGGCGCTGCCAAAGTTCTGACACCAACTGCGCGGCAAGTACGGTTGCACGCGGCGAACGAATGACCCCAGCGCCGAGCGCCACTGCGCCCACTCGATAGAGGTGAAGCAACTGGGGATCGGTCCAAGTCCCATGACCAGCGCGAGTAACGCGATGGCCGTGAGGGGAGCGCTCCAGGGCAACAACGCGGGCAGTGCCAACAAGGGGATCAACCTTCGATCGACGGCCATACCGAAGCGGCTATTCAGCACGAGCACGCTGAGCAGCACGACGCCGCGTCCCCCGCAGGTCGCCCAGCCCAGCCCCGCGAGTTGCCAGACGGGCAACAACGTCACGATCAGGGCCATGCTCGTGACGAGGCCGATGGCCAGCGAGCCACTGACCCAGCGAGATTTTTCCGCGCACCACAGATAATTGTAAGCGATCGTCGCCAGCGCGGTCCAACAGGCCGCTGCGAGCGTAAAACCGAGCAACTCCGCGCCTGCCGCGTACTTACCTCCGAACGCCCAATCGAACAGCAGCGGCTTGAGTGACACGATCGCGATGCTCGCGGCGGTGAACCCGAGCGCGGCGAGCTTGAGCGCCGAGTTCAATCGCTCGGCGACCGCCGCGCGACGCCCCCGCTCCCAATCGCTGCTCAGATGCGGTGTCAGCATCGTCGAGATGAGGTCGGCCACGCCGATGAGCAGCAGCGGAAAGATGCGAGCGCTATGATACTGGCCCACCAGCGTGACGGCCTGTTCATGCGTGAAGCCGCCGTGGTGCATGATCAAGTAACGATCGACGATATCGAACGCATTGCAGACATTGTTGGTCACCCACAGCCAAAACGCGAAGGGGGCCAGCCGCGTCCAAATGTCTCGCTGCGACAGCGGAGCCCTCACGGCCGGCAAGTCGCGCCAGAGCGAGCGCAACATGAACGCCGCGCCGATACTCACCACGCACGAGGCAAGACCAAACGCGGCGACGACACTCTCGCTGCGCGGCGAGACAAACACCGCCCCCGCGCCAAGCGCCGCGAACAACAGCGTCTGCGCGAATTGCATGAGCGACACGCCACGGTAGTGGCGCAAGGCAGTGAACAGCGACAGGAGAAAGTTGTAGCAGATGACCGCCGCCAGCGTGCCGAGCACGCCGAGCACCAAGCCGGGCCGATCGAGCGTGTCGAACACGAGTTGACCACATGCGTCGCGATTCCAGACCAGCAGCGTGACGGCTCCGGCTGCCAAAGCGGCCGAGAGCAGCGTGACGCGGCGGAGAAACGTGCGCAGTTGACCACGCTCGCGAAAGTGATCGACATACCGGCCGAAGCTGCCTGGCAGACCGAGAACCGCGAGCGGGGCGGCGAACCCAAGAAAGTTGAAGGCGAGGTCCCACTGACCGATCTCGTCGACGTCGAGCCAGCGGCAGAAGACGATCGCGCGCACGAACCCAACCCCGCGCTGCACGATGGTCAGCACGAGCATCAGCAACACGCCCGAGGCGAGTGACCCAGTGTGCGAGCGGCTCGGGGCGGCTAAGGTATCGGCGGCATCTCTGGACGAGGAATTCATATCTAAGTCTACGCCACGAAAAGGCTTGAGTGGGCTTCTGAGCCGCCCGCGATCGATGACCCTCGCGCACAGGCAAGTCTGACCTAAGTGACATTGCCATAAATGACTTACGATCTTTATGATGTTCGCCGGTCACTTTCGAGTCGGTTACAGCAGGGAAGCTGTCGGATGCAACGCAGTACCATCGAGCCGCAGAGTTTTTGGCGCGAGCGCGAACGCTGGCTGCTGGTCGTACTCGTGCTGGCGGTCTTTGTGCCTCGGTTGGCTGACCAAACCATTCGGGGCGAAGAGAGCCGCTGGGCGACGGTCGCCCGGGAGATGAACCTCAGCGGCGACTACATGGTGCCGCGACAACAGGGGGAGCCGTTCCCCGATCGCCCGCCGCTGCACTGCTGGATTCTGTCCATCTCCGAGCGGATCGGCGGCGCGCAGAACCTTTGGGCTCTGCGGTTGCCCAGCGTGTTGGCGACGCTCATCACGTCGCTCGTGATCTACGGATACGCGCGACGATTTCTGACGCCACTTGGCGCTCTGGCGTCGGGCGTGTCGTTCGCGACCATGGCTCAGGTGCTGCAATTGTTCCGGTTGGCCGAGAGCGACGCGCTCTTCTGTTGCTTTTTGAGTAGCTCGCTGCTGCTGTGGCATGGGTTGATCGAGTTCGACCGTCGGCCGTGGCTTGCCTGGATCGTGGGTTATTCACTCGCCGCGCTCGCCACACTGACCAAGGGACCGCAGGGGCCGGTGTATTTTATCGGCATTACGAGTGTGTATCTGCTGCTGGTACGCCGCGATTGGCGAAGCTGGCTGAGTGGTTCACACCTCGTCGGGATCGGCTGCTTCGTGCTGATCGGCGCGGCGTGGTTGGTCCCCTTTGCCGAGCGAATGGGTCTGGACGCGACATTGAAGATCTGGAGTGAAGAGGGGGCACTGCGAGCGCGTCTGTTGCCGAGCGACTGGCCGCGCGTGCTCCAAGGTTGGCTCACGTATCCGTGGCGCGTGCTGCTCACCACGTTGCCGTGGTCACCCATGTTGTTGTGCTATTTAAGCTCGTGGCTGCGACGCGATCTGCGCGCGGCGCGTGCCCCGGCGGTCTTTTTAGCGACCTGCGTCGCGGTGTCGCTGCCGACCGTGTGGCTCCCGGCGTATTCGGTGCCTCGGTACTTCATGTCGATGTACCCGGCCTTGGCAATCCTGATTGGCATCGCGATCGAGCGGTGCGTCGAGTCGGCGGAGAAAAACTGGTGGCAAGCGAGTTGGCGACGCTTCGTGATCACGGCGACCTGGGTCATTCCTGCCGGGGGCGTGGCGATGGTTGTGCTCGCCTGCTGGCCGATCGACAGCCTGCGACACGCTTGGCAACCCCTGTGGCTCGCGGTTCTGTTTGCCGTCGTCTGCTTTACGCTGGCCTGGCGACTGCGACACGAGCACTGCGAGCAACCGCGCGGCGCGCGACAGGCCTTGCTGACGATCGGCGCCGTGTGCGGAATCGCGTATACCGCTTTGGTCATCAATCAGGTGCAGCAACGCAGCTCGAACAGCGCCGAGCAGATCGCGGCCCTTAAGCAGCAACTGCCCGAGGGGACGCAACTCGTTTCACTCGGGCGGCTTCATCATCTGTTCATGTATTACTACGACGAGCCGATCAAAGCCTTGCCCTGGAGCAACGAGCTACGGCCAAACGACCGACCCGACGAGTATTTTTGCTTTACGCCAAATTTAATGCGCGGGCTCAAGCCGCCGTTCGAGTTCGAGACGATCGCAACGATTAACTGCGCGCGTTCCAAAACTCCGGGCGTGGAGGAGGTGGTTGTGATCGGTCGTCGGATAACGAACAACACGGCCACGCGCGTCACCGAGCCCCCCAAGTAAACTGGAGCCGCACGGATGAAAAATCAGGCGTACGTCACACTCGCGGCGAACGAGGAGCAAGGCTGGTATTACGAGGCCCGGCGTCGCGCGGTGGCGTCGCTCATCGAGCGGTTTATACTCGACAAGCGGCAACAAGAAGAGCCGTTGCAGATACTCGATGTTGGTTGCGGCACCGGCGGCACGAGCGCGGCTCTGCGGCAGTTTGGCGCGGTGACGGGGCTCGAGCCCTCGCCGCTGGCCCGCGAGCTCCTGCATGGTCGTCATCCTAACTTGCCTGTGTTGGCCGGCGGAGTCGACGATCTCGACGCGCTGGTGGCTCGCAATTCGATCGATCTGGCGACGATCATGGGGGTGCTCTACAGTCGTCATGTGCGCGACCCTGGCGCGGCGCTCGAGTGTGTGCAGCGGACGTTGAGGCCCGGCGGCTACGTGATCTGGAACGAGGCCGCGTATCCGTTTTTGCATCGGCAGCACGACGACTTTGTTGAGACCGCGCGGCGATTTTACCCGTCGCAGATGCGGTCGTTGCTTGCGCAAAACGGTTTCGAGGTGCTCGATGGATCGCACCTGCTCGGTTGGGCGTTTCCCGTCGCCGCCGCGCTGAGCGCTCTGTTCCGGTTACGTTGTCGCGTGTGGGGCGCCCCGCCGCAGGAAGAGGAACAGCCGTCGACCGACGATCATCCGTTGCCGCGTTGGCTCAACGGGCTGTTGATGCAACTGACGTATGCCGAGTGGCGCGTCGGTCAGGCGACGATCAAGTGTCCGTTGGGGGTTTCGTACCTCGTGATGGCTCGGAAGGTCGTTGGGACACCAGCGCCGCAGCCGCACTTTGCCGCGACGGATCGAGCGACAACCGTTGCTCGACAGGCGCTCGATCGTTGAGCCCGCCTTACATGCGACCGAGCAGATGTCGCAGCGCGGGCTCAAGCTCGCCGTAGTGCGGTCGAAAGCCGGCGTCGACGAGCTTGCGTGGATACACACGCTGGCTAACGAGCAGCAGTTCGTCGGCCATTTCACCCAGCGCCAGCTTGGCGACCGCCGCGGGCAATGGGAACACGGAGGGTCGCTTGAGCACTCGGGCCAAGGTGCGCGTGAACTCGTCGTTCGTCACCGGATTGGGAGTCACGATGTTGACGGGTCCTCGCAGCCGCGAGTCGCACAGCGCCTGCTCGATAGCGTAGAGCGCGTCGTCGAGCGCGATCCAGCTCATCCACTGCGTGCCGCTCCCCACGCGACCGCCGACACCCAGTCGAAACGGTGTGAGCATCTGCCGCAGCGCGCCGCCGGTCGGGGTCAAAATCACGCCGAAGCGTAAGTTCACGACCCGAGCGCCGACGACCGCGGCCTTGTCGGTTGCCGACTCCCAGCCTCGGCACACCTCGGCTAGAAAACCCTCGCCCGACGGGCGGCTCTCGTCGACTTCGTCGTCTTGGGTATCGCCGTAAAAGCCAATCGCCGCGGCGCAGAGCAAGACCGGGGGAGGGACAGCCGCCTGCGCGATGCGCTCGGCCAGCAGTCGCGTGCTGCGCCAGCGACTGTCGCGGATGCGACGTTTCTTGGCGGCGGTCCAACGTCCGCCGGCGATCGACTCGCCCGCAAGATGAATCACCGCGTCGGCACCGGAGAGTCGAGCCGCATCGAGTTCGCCGCCTTCCGGATTCCAGTGGATCTCGTCGGCCGCGCGGGGCGCGTGTCGCACGAGCTTCAGCACGCCGTGGCCGGCCGTGGTGAGCAGCGCGCTCAACTGTGCGCCGACGAGTCCCGAGGCGCCGCTGATAATGACCTGGCGGCGAGGTTGATCGCGCCAGCGTTGTTGTTCGAGCAGATCGGCGAGCAGCACGCGATGTCGGTAGGCGAAGGTTCGCTCGATGCGACGCACAGTCGACCCGAGGTCGGCGAGGCGTCCGAACTCGCCCAGGGGCAGCTTGTATTGAATCTGATCTTCGAGCGTGGCGCGATGCTCATCGACTTCCATCACGCGATGCGTGTGCTTCCAAAGGGCGAATGGGCCGCGTCGCTGCACGTCGCAAAACTGTCGGCCGGCAATGTAGTCGGTATGCTCGGCGATCCACGGCAACCAGATGGGCCCGACGCGGATGCGCAGCTCGGTCCGCTCGCCATTCTGGACCGAGCCGGAAGTCGAGACCACCTTGGCGGCCTCCCAGGGGGCGAGCATCCGCTGAAACGCACCGGGCCGTTCATGCCAGGCGAATAACTCATTGGCCGCGATGGGCAGTGTACTACGGAAACTCAGCATCGACGGTTCCATGAAAGTCCTTCGCACGGGGTCGCGAGCGGGGCCCTATCCAAATGCCCCGCGGCCACGGTATTCTAACGGCTCTTTGGCTGTCTACTATCGTCAGGGTCGCCCCACTATGGAAAAACGCATTTACAATTTCTCGTCCGGTCCGGCTGTCCTTCCGCTGAGCGTGCTCGAAGAGGCTCAACGTGATTTGCTCTGTTTGCCCGGCGTGGGGGTGTCGGTGCTCGAAATTAGCCACCGCTCGAAGTACTTCGAGGGGGTGCTGGCCGAGACCGAGGCCAACCTGCGCAAACTGCTCAACATTCCGAGCAACTATCATGTCTTGTTTATGCAAGGTGGTAGCCGTCAGCAATTCGCGATGGTCCCCATGAACCTGTTGGGCTCGAGGAGCGCCGACTACATTGTGACCGGTTCGTGGAGCAAGATGGCTTATGACGAAGCGCAGCGGATTGGTTGCAAGTCGCGCATGGCTTTCAATAGCAAGGGGACCAACTACGACCGGCTGCCCGAGGCAAGCCAGTACGATCTTGACCCCCAGGCGGCTTATGCGTTTTTCTGTGATAACGAGACGATCCAAGGGGTGCAGTTTGCGAGCGAGCCGCCGATGGGCAAGGTGCCGCTCGTGGCCGACATGTCGAGCGACTTCCTCTACCGACCGCTCGATGTGAGCAAGTACGGGCTGATTTTTGCGTGTGCGCAGAAGAATGCCGGCCCGGCCGGTGTGACGGTTGTGATCGTGCGCGACGATCTGCTCGGCCAGGCCAGCGACAAGCTGCCGACGATGCTCAGCTACCAGTCGTTCGTTGACGAGAAGTCGATGCCCAACACCCCGCCGTGCTTCTCGATCTATATTATGAACCTCGTGGCCAAGTGGCTGCTCAACGAGGTGGGAGGGCTCGACAAGATGCTTGACCTGAATCGTCGCAAAGCCCAGCTGTTGTACGACGAGATCGACCGCAGCAACGGTTTTTACCAGGGACACGCCCAGCCGCAGGCCCGGTCGCTGATGAACGTCACGTTTCGGCTGGCGGACGAGGCGATTCAGGATAAATTTATTAAACAAGCCGAGGCTCGCGGGTTACACTACCTGAAGGGCCACCGCTCGGTCGGAGGCGTGCGGGCATCGATCTACAATGCCATGCCGCTCGCAGGCATTGAAGCGCTCGCCGGCTTCATGCGTGAATTTTGTTCGAGCGGAGGCAAGTAACGCTCCTCGCTGTTGTCAGGCTCGATCGCCATGCCGATTCAATTCGTCTGTCCGCAATGCCAAAAGCTGTTGCAGATTGGGCAGCGCAAGATCGGGCACGTGATCCAGTGTCCGAAGTGCGGCGTCGCGACGATCGTACCGGACAAAGAGACCGCCGCGGCGCAGATGGCCGCGCTGCGAGGTATGACGAGCGGCGAAGTCGTCGAACTGGTCGTCTACGACGACGTGAGCGAGGTGGTCGCCCGCGCACAAGCCGCGCCGCCAGCGATGTATCCCTCGTCGAGCGCTTACCCGGCCGCGATGCCTCAAGCGGCCCCCACCGCGCGCGAGGAACCTGGCGAGTGGCTGCTCGTCTCGCGCGGGGCGATCGTCGCCCAGGCGCTGCTGTTCCTGGTCGTGACCGCGGTCACCTTCGGCATCGGATACGCCGTGGGACAGCAACGAGTGGCGCTTGACCCGGCCTCGACGACTAAGCAGAAAAAAGCCGAGAGCATGAGCTTTCGTGGCATTGTGACTTACGATGTGGGACAAGGGGCGTTCGCCGACGCCGACGCGGTCGTCGTGTTGTTGCCGCTCGACCGGCGTGGCGAAAAGCGGCTCAAGGTACCCGGCCTCAGATACGATGAAGACTCGGCCGCGGCCCGTGATCTGGCGTTGGAAGAGGTGCAATCGCTCGGTGGCGACGTGGTCCGAGCCGATCCGACCGGCGAGTTTCATCTGATCATTCGCCAGCCGGGTGATTATCAACTGCTGATGATCTCGCGCAAGGCGCTCCGCGCCGCCGGGGCGGGTATCCCGCAACACGAACTCGACGACCTTAACGGCTGGTTCGAGGCCCCCGGCAATTTGATCGCGCGGCAGCAATACTTCTGGCAGCGGCTCACCTTTGTCGAGACACCACCGTTGTTTCAGTACACGCTTCGCGGCGTGGCTCAGTAACCGGCGCTTGAAGAAGTTGCTTGACAACATCTCCAGCGTGGTTGACTTGTTCCGGGGGGGCACGCGAGAATACACGGCTCAACCCGTACGCAGTTCCGCACTCCGAGGCGACTCGTGGCTCAATTTGCCGTCATCATGCCCGCCGCCGGCAAAAGCAGCCGGTTCAGGGACCAACACTACAAGAAGCCGTTTGTCCCGCTCGACAACCGCGCCGTTTGGCTCCACTCGGCCGAGCGGTTCTTACAGCGCAGCGACGTCAAGCAACTGATCCTCGTGATTGCGCCCGAAGACCGTGAGCAGTTTGACTTCAAATTTTCCGCGAACGTTACGATCCACAACATCGACGTTGTCGAAGGGGGCGCCGAACGGGCTGACTCGATCGAGAACGCCCTGGCACGCGTGAAGCCGAATTGCGATTACGTGGCCGTGCATGACGCCGCGCGGCCGTGCATCGCCGACGAGTGGATCACCCGCGTGTTCGACGCCGCCGAGAAAAGCGGCGCGGCGATTCTGGCGCTGCCCGTGAGCGGCACGCTGAAACGGGTCGACGCCCAGCAGCAGATCATCGAGACCGTGAGCCGCGAGGGACTCTGGGAAGCGCAAACCCCGCAGGTGTTCCGCCGCTCGTTGCTGCTCGAAGCCTATGCCAAGCGAAACAAGTTCGTCGCCACCGACGATGCGCAGCTTGTCGAGCGGATTGGGCACAAGGTCTCGGTCGTGACCGGCTCGCCGATCAATCTGAAGATCACGACGCGCGAAGATCTCAAGCTGGCCGAGCACGCTCTGAAAGCCTTGCCCAAGCCCAAACTCAGTAACTTCACCAACCCGCTCGACGACATGTGGCGGTAAGCGGGAAATGATGAATGCAGAATGATGAATGATGAAAGACGATCATCCTTCCTCACTCCGCATTGATCACTTAGCACTTAGCATTTAGCACTTCCTCTATGGATATCGTCTCTGAACTACGCTGGCGCGGCCTGATCCATCAAACGACCGATGACGCACAGTTGCCGACTTGGCTGGCGACGCAGAGCCGTACTTTGTACGCGGGCTTTGATCCCACGGCCGACAGCCTGCACGTGGGCCATTTGGTCGCGCTGATGATCTTGCGTCGCTTTCAACAGGCCGGGCATCGACCGATCGCGGTCGTGGGGGGCGCGACGGGGATGATCGGCGACCCCAGCGGCAAAAGCGAGGAACGCAAACTGCTCTCGCTCGACACACTGCGCGCCAACGTCGAGGCCATGCAGCAGCAGATGCGCCGCTTCTTGGATTTCGAGCACCCGCAACATGGCGCGCTGCTGGTCAACAACTATGACTGGATCAGCCGCTTCAGCTTCCTCGACTTCCTGCGCGACATTGGCAAGAACTTTCCTGTGAACGTGATGCTGGCCAAAGACTCGGTTAAGAATCGCCTGGAACGCTCGGATGTCGGGCTGAGCTACACTGAGTTCAGCTATATGCTGCTGCAAGCTTACGACTTTGTGCATCTCAACCGAGCTTTCGGCTGCGAGTTACAGGTCGGCGGCAGCGATCAATGGGGGAACATCACGGCCGGCATCGACCTGGGCCGACGCATGCACAGCGTGCAACTTTACGGCATGACCTGTCCGCTGCTCACCAAGAGCGACGGTACGAAGATGGGTAAAACCGAGTCGGGCGCCCTCTGGCTCTCGCCCCATCGCACCTCGCCGTACCAGTTCTATCAATACTGGATCAACGTCGACGACTCCGACGCGGGCAAGTGCCTGCGGTACTTTAGCGATCAGCCGCGCGAAGCGATCGAAGCGCTCGACGCCGAGCGGCAGCAATCGCCCGAGAAGCGAACCAGTCAACGGCAGTTGGCCGAGGAGTTGACGCTCCTTGTTCACGGAGCGGAAGGACTTGCCAAGGCCAAACGTGCGACCGATATCTTTTTTGGTGCCGAGATCGACTCGCTGAGCGACGCCGAATTAGTGGAGATTTTTGCCGACGTCCCCAGTCGACAATTGCCGCGAGACACACTGGCCGGCGGGCTCACGATGATCGATGCGCTCGTGCAAGCAGGGTTGTCAAAAAGTAACGGCGAGGCGCGGCGAACGATCGAGCAAGGCGGAGCGTATATTAACAACCGCCGCGCGACCGGACTCGATCAGCGATTGACGCTCGCCGATCTGGCCAGCGAGACGGTGCTGGTGTTACGTAGCGGGAAGAAAAAATATGCGCTGCTGCGTTTTGAGTAGCGGTGGTCAAGACAAACGGTCCCGCATGCTACTCGACATCCTTGGGTCGTGGCGGCTGGGTGTTGTCTTTGGCCCCTTTTGCCTCGGTGGTCACGCTTAGCTTGCTGAGATCGTCGTCGTGGAAAATCTCCCAGCCCTTCTTGGTCAACTTGAAGGTATAGATGCCGGGGGACATCGAGTAGCGGGCTAGTCCAAAGTCGCCGCCGCGGTCGAATTCGATTTCCCAATCGCGATCGTTCAGCAGCCATTGGCTCTCGCCGGGGCGCATTTTGTATTCGTGGTCATTAAGCGTGTACGACAATGGCGCATCGAAGTCATCGCTGCGCGTGATCTTGATGGGCAAGTTGGCGCCTTCGCGCGGGAGCGGGTTCTCGGACACGCTCCGCCGACTGGGGCTGCTCCGGTAGTAGGTTGTCCCGGCTGGATAGCTTGACCCCACGCCACTGCCGTAGCCACCGATGCCGACACCGACACTCACTCCGCTACGGCCATAGCCGGGCCCGTAAGGATAGGGTCCCACATAGGGTGTGCCGCCGATCGAGATACCGAAGCCTCGGCTGCCGAAAGAGATTTGAGCCTGCGCCTCACCAACGCTGCCGATACTCGACGAGAAAGAGAATACTATCGCCGCCGCAATCATTGCCTGTCGCATTGGATCACCTCGTTGATCGAAGGGGGGATGTCGCCATCAGAGTTGTTATCGGCCGTTTTGCTCGACACGTTCGGTGTTCGTTGCTGTTATCAACTTGTTGACCGACGCCAGGGCGATTAAACGCTACAGGCTGCAATCTCTGCGAGGAACGACCCTGTTGTCGTCAGCTATTGAGGTTCAGATAATGAACTTTGCAGGACGACCAGCGGGAGTCCGGAAATACCGGCCTCGCGTTACTCGGCCTAGTTAAGCTATTTAGCTGAGGATCAATAATTCTCCCCAGAAAGGTCAGACAAGTTTAGAGCCAGTTGCCGACGGTCGCGAAGTTGTAGTTGATCGCGGAGCGGACAACCCGATCGGAGCCGGCGTTGGTCTTGGTGGCAACGACCCGAGCGTAACTGCTGACGAGGACCTGATTGTTGGCGAATTGGATTCTGGCTTGCGAGCCGCCGATGGTGACGGTGTCACTGCTGGGCGAGTCGTAGAACAGCGCCAGATCGTTGCCGCCGGTCGACGAGGCTGCCGTAACCGAGCCGAAACTGGTGGCTTGATAGAAGAAGGTCGCGCCACTGAGCGAAGAGAAGCCCACGAGGCCGTTGAAGGTATCGTCGCCGGTCGAGTCGAACAGCGTGGCCGTGTCGGTCCCGCCCTGCGAGGCATCAGCGTAGACGTTGCGGAACGACGCGGCCTGCAAGGCATAGTTTTGGCCCACGAGCGCGCTGTTCGTGGGTCGCGCGGTGAAGGTGTCGTTACCGCCCGAGCCATAGAGCAGCGCCGTGTCGACGCCCCCTTGCGAGGCGTCGGCGTTCACGGTGGCGTAGGCGCCGACTTGCAGGAAGTAGTTCGGGCCACTGAGTACGCTGAACTGGGGCAGGCCGGTGAAGGTATCATCGCCGCTTGAGCCGTTGAGCTGTACGGTATCGTTACCGCCGAAGGCATGGAACGAGAACACGCGATCGAAGTTGTTCAGTGTGGTGTTGTAGCCAGGACCTTGGATGCGGGCCAGCGTGGGACTACCGGTGAAGGTATCGTCACCACTGGAGTCGAAGACGAAGGCCAGATCGTTGCCGCCGAGCGTGGGTGCGGCCGTGTACTGATTAAAAAACAGGGCCTGATAGAAGTAGCTGCCCGGCCGTTGTAGCGAAGCGAACTCTTTGATGCAGCCGAAGATATCGTCGCTGCTGGAGTCGTTGAGCGTGGCGGTGTCGGTTCCTCCGCTGCCGGCAAAGGCGTAGACAGCCGCATAACCTGTTGTTTGGAGTTGATAGCCGGTGCCACCGAGTGTGCAGGTCGTGGGACCGCCGCTGAACGTGTCGTTGCCGCTGCTGCCACTGAGGATGGCCGTGTCGATGCCGCCACCCGACTGTGCGCTGAAGCTGCCAAAGCCATTGAGAAAATGATTTGTGCCGTTGGTTTGGATCTGCTCGTGATCGGGGAACCCGTACAGGAGATCGACGCCGCTGGAGCCCGTGAACGTGGCGCTGTCTTCGCTTTGGCCGACTGCGGTGATGCTCTCGAAGCTGCTGGCTTGCAGGTGGACCGTGGGGCCATCGAGCAATAACCCGTTGGGCTGTAAGGTGACCGATTCGGTGACTCCGGCAGCGCTGTTGACGACGAGCGTGTCGTTCGCGCCGCGACCATCGAATAGCAGTGTCGTGATGTCTGTGAAGTTGCTGGCTGCGATTGATTGGCCATTGGCGATGACCGAGTACCCGGTCACGGATGAGAATGTGATCGTGAAGTTGTCTGCGCGACTGGTGCCAGCCACTTGAGCGGTGGTGCCATTGATGCGTGTGATATGCGGCGTGGCGTCTTGCAGATTGAGCGTGATGGAGACGGAGTCGGTGTCGGTCTGGGCGCCACCGTTGCCGGAGTTGCCGAGGTCATTCGAGATCACCGTGAGCTGATCGCTGCCGGTATAGTTGAGCGTGCCTTGATAGACGAGCCCTGTTGTATTAGCCAGCGTATTATTGATGGCCAATAACGGCGCGCTGATGCGGACCGAGGCGGACGAGTTGCCAGTGATTTGCGCCGCAGTCAACCCACCAGACACGCCGGTGTTTAGCGTGAGCGAGCCGTGTGCCACGCTGAGCGTGACGGAGATCGTGGCCGAGCCGGCGTCGCTGTCGCTGATCGACACGCCGTTGATGGCCGTGGCAAGGTCCTCGCTCGTGACGATCGGAGCCGGCAGTGAGTTGAGGGGCGCGGAGTTGACCGCCGCGGCCGTAAAGCTGGCCGAGCCCTGAGCGGTGTGGAAGTCATTACTGCCTGCCGTGGTGCCATTATCTTGAATGGTGTAGTTGAAGCTGGCTTGGCCGCTAAAACCGCCGGTGGGAGTAAAAATCACATTGCTGCCGCTGATCGAGACCGCGCCACCGATGGGATTGCCGACACCGGTAATCGTGAGGGTCTGGTTGCTTTCGTTGGCGGGACCCGCACTGTCGTTGCTCAACAAGCTGGCAAAGCAGATGGTGCGCGGGCTCGCATCGGTCGAAGGAGACAATGAGTCGGGGTTGGCCGTCGGAGCGTCGTTCACCTCGCTTATCGTGAAACTGGCGGTGGCGAATGCCGACTGGAAATCGTTCGTGCCATTGGATTGACCATTGTCTTGCAACGTGTACACAAAACTCGCCGGGCCATTGTAGTTGGCCGTGGGAGTGAAGAGGACGTTCGTGCCGCTGATCGAGACCGTGCCGCCGACGGGATTGCTGACGTCGATGATCGTCAGCGACTGAGTGCTCTCGTTCGAGGGGCCCGCACTGTCGTTGCCCAATAAGCTGGCGAAGCCGATGGTCCTGCGGCTGCTGTCTTCACTCACGCTCGATAGCGCGTCGTTGACGCCCAACGGAGAATCGTTCACGCTCGTGATCACAAAGCTCACCACGGCGCTGCTGGTTTGGGGATCGCTCACTCCGAACGACGTACCGTCATCTTGCAGCACATAGCTGAAGCTCGCAGCGCCGTTGAAGTTGGCGTTGGGTGTGAAGCGGACATTGGTCCCGCTGATGCTTACGGTGCCGCCGATAGCGCTGTTCACGCCGACGATTGTCAGCGACTGGTTGCTTTCATTGGCGGGACCCACGCTGTCATTACCGAGCAGACTGGCGAAACTGATGATGCGCGTACCGTTGTCTTCAGCCAGGCTGGAGAGGGTGTCGTCGCCTCCCGTGGGCGGATCATTCACTTCATTGATGCTGAATGTCACGGTCGCCGTCGAGGTTTTCGGATCACTGACGCCGTCCGTGGTTCCGTTGTCGCGCAGGGTGTAGATGAATCCGGCCGGACCGTGGTAGTCGAGCGTGGGGGTGAACACGACTTGCGTACCGCTGATCGAGACGGTGCCGCCGCTGGGGTTGCCAACCGCCACGATCGTGAGCTGTTGGTTGCTCTCATCGGTGGGCCCCGGCGAGTCGTCGCTCAATAAATTGCTGAAGCCGATATTGTAGGTTCCGCCATCTTCCGAGAGATCGCTGATCTGGTTGCTCGCGCCGACGGGTGAGTCGTTGACTTCTGTCACGGTCAAGGTCACGGTGACATCGGCGGTTTGAGGAGCGAAGAACCCATCGGTCGTGCCGTCATCTTGAATCGTGTAGACGAAGCTGGCGACGCCGTTAAAGTTAGCATCGGGCGTGAACAGAATGTTCGATCCGCTGAATGAGGCAATGCCCCCTACCTCGCTGCCGACCGAGATAATCGACAGCGTTTGATTGCTCTCATAGGAGGGACCGGCCGCGTCATTGGCCAGCAAACTGGCGAAACTAATGGTTCGAGCCGTGCTATCCTCGGCCATGCTGGTGAGCAGGTCGTTGCCACCCAGGGGAGGCGAGTTGGTTTCATAAAGCGTGAAATTCACGTTCGCGGTCGACGAGAGAAAATCGTCGACGTCGTTCGTTTGACCATTGTCCTGAACCGTGTATTGGAAGCTGGCCGGGCCCGTGAAGTGCGCCGTCGGCGTGAACAGGATGTTCGAGCCGCTGATCGAGACCGTGCCGCCGATCGGGCTGTTGACCGAAAGGAGCGTCAGCGTTTGATCGATCTCATTGGCCGGCCCCGTGACGTCATTGATCAGCAGCGAACTGATGCTAATCGTCTGCGTGCCACTATCTTGAGCGAAGTTCGAAAGCAGGTCGTCTCCCGCGATCGGCGGATCGTTGACCGCCGTGACCGTAATGGCCGCAGTCACGGGGTCTCCTCCCAAGCCGCTGTCGTTATTCGAGACCGAGGCCTGGGCCACAAAACTGCCCGGCGAGAAGGCGTCAGCATCGGGAGTAAACTTCAAGCCGTTCACCCCTTCGTCGAAGGCAATAAAATTGCCGTTGCTGATCGGCGTCACGCCATCACTCGAATACAGCGTACCGCCATTGATCGACGTAATCTTGAGAAAGCTCACTTCGGCGCCGTCGAGCCCATGGCGTGCGAAGATCAGCCCATTGGCTGTTTGCACATCTTCACTGGTGATCGCGTCGGTGACCGAGGGGGTGTTGGCGGCTAAAGGAGTGACCGTGAGCAGGCGACGAGCTTCAAGAGGCTCCAAGCGCAAACGCACTCGACGACGTGAAGGGGCCATGCTCCGCGCCGAGCGCCTTCGCCACCAGCGCCATACATTCCAATCCACGGTAGTGACCCTGCCGATCGCCGCGAACGAGCGGCAGATTTTACCCCACGATGATCATCTCGACTTGAGAACCAGTCCTAATAGTAGGGTGACCGGCTACCGGTCGCAAGCAAAATCAGCCCAGGTCAGCGCAGGTGATCGATGACATAAACCGTATCCTAATAACCACTAATGGATCCGTCGTTATTCCTTCGGCGCGGCCGATCGCAGCCACTCGGGGATGCGCTGCACGGTCCCTTGCGCGTCGACACAGGCCAACGTGCTGTGCCCTTCGGCGAGCAGTTCCTCACCCCGCAACAATTGGTACTCGTGCTCGATCTTCGCCGCGGTGACCCTCACGGTGCGAGTTTGTAGCGTGAGTAGGTCGTCGTACTTGGCCGGTCGGATGTACCGGCAGCCGATTTTTACGACCACCATGAACGTGCCGGACGCTTCGATATCGCGATACGAATGCCCCGCCGCGCGGAGCATCTCGGTTCGCCCCATCTCGAAGTAGGTAAAGTAGTTGGCGTGGTGCAAAATGCCCATCGCATCGGTCTCTTGGTAACGGACTCGAATTTGAATCTGATGCTCGTTCATCCAAGATAGCTAATGGTTGAAATATCGTTTGGCAATGATTAGAATGTTTTCGCGCTGGCGGCATTGAACAACTGGGAGGGCAGGAAAGCAAGCCCTCAGAACCAAGCGAAGGATTGCACATGGTGGAGTCGGAATCACCGCATGGCACTAACGGGCTTGATCTGGCATCTGAATGCTACAATTCTTCCGAAGGTGATGCCCAATTTCAAGGTGCGTACAATTACGTACTAACGACGGATTATTCCAAGCGGGTTTGCAATTTATTTTCGAATCTTCGGTATGAAATCAACCACGGAGATATCGTTTCGTTTGAGCAGCATCTTAAGTTCATGGGTTTTAGTTCGATGCTAGTTCGCTGTTGGTTGAAGCAGGTCAAAGCTAGCGGTCAGCCCGTCAAAAGCCATCTAGAAGCATGGGCGGATAATTATGTGAAACGATTGGATAACTTAATTGACTCCGGAAATCAACTTAAGCCATGTTTGGCGTTGAAAGCTGGTGCAACTACGACGGACGGAGTAAAGCATCAAAATGGGTCAATTGTAGCTTGGTATGATTCTGCTTGGAGGGAAATGCAGCGATTAGCGACCTCGCTGACCCATCTTGATTCACAACCCCCCAAATGGAATGTGGTGGATTTGGCCTCCGACCCCGATTGACAACCTTGTCGTTTCTTGCTTATGCTAATTGGATTATGTTGGCTGGCAGGGACTGCAACGGTTTACCAAGTAGTCATGGACGAACTTTTTTGGAGGCGTGGCTGTGCCATCAAGCGATTTGAACCCTTTTTTGGTGGTGCTTGCAAAGTGTCTTGGGGAGGCGGAATCTGCGGTTCAAGAACGCGGTCGTTTGAGTGCTAGTAACGGTTCCCAAGCGATTGTTGCTGCAGATATGGCCATTTGCTTGGCAATTCGCGCTGCTTTCTCTAGCTTTGTCGAGTACTTTTCTTGGCTCGTGGAAACCAGCCCCGACGAAGCCATTGTGCATCGATTGGCTAAAGTAATGGCAGACGCAACTGAATTGCTTTCAGCCAGTGATCACGAATATTCAAAACGGTATCTTGAATCCGTGCGTAGCAAAGCAAAGCAACTTCAGTTATTCCTCGAAAACCGCCCAGTTAAAGAAATATACAGCGATCTATTCGAGACCACTCCTGGTTGACCTGCGGTGCGCCTCCGCTACTATCGACCTTGATTTTGGCTTGATTGCCGTGTTCTAAGTCGGCTTTAAGGTTGAAGCCGCAAGACGATTCCGGGGCGGGATTAATAATGGGCGATATCAGTAGCGAATACGCTTCTCGTAAAGTCTACTGCGCCCGGCTGGCAGTTTATTGGCTAGGAATTGTCGAAAATCTTCTCTGTAGCTTGGTGGCAAATACCAGCGGTAAAGGCGCTCTTAATGAGCTAGGCGGTTTGCCAAAGCAATGCACTGACTTGCGAATGTATTGCTATACATTTCGTCAGTCCATCGAAGCTGCAAAATTTGGCGATGAGCTTTCCACGAAACTGATTGATTTCTTTCGCAAATCGCAAGACTTTGTAGGGAATATCGAATTAGGGCTTACTCAACCTGTAATCGACTCTGCTAAAATTGCAGAGGAGGCTAGTGCCCAAGTGGCGTGCTTAAATGGCTTAATTGCCGAAGCTCAGCAGATAGCGAATACAGTAACGACACCGCCACGTTCCAAAAGCCTATATGAAGGCGCTACGGTTTTCAACTTTCTTCACTTCACGGACCTGCATGCCGGACACCCCGGATTCGATGCGGCCTTTGATCGAATTCAAAGCTGTTTGTTGGATGATATTAAACAACTCGAACAACGCATGGGTGTCAATTGGGATGCGGTGTTGTTTTCCGGTGATTTGGTATTTTCCGGAAAAGTAAAGGGTAAGAGTAATTGCTTTAAAAAACTCGACCTCGTGCTTAAAGCTCTCAATCAACACTGGAGTTCTCAAGGTAACTTTCCTCCGCTGCTTGCTGTTCCCGGAAATCACGATGTTGATTGGCTGACAAAGGACTCTACGGTCAAGGAAATCCTGGGATTCGGTATATCGCCGGAAAAAGCGGCCTGTCTATGGAATGGCAACTCTAGCTCCCCGCACATCAAATCGATAAACAAGGCCTTTAAACAGTATTTTAAATGGTGGCAAAAGTACAATGCATCTCAGCAGTCGGCGATTGGATATTCGAATGGCCGCTTGCCAGGAGACTTCACGGCAACGATCGAAAAAAACAATATCAGTATCGGATTTCTCGGACTAAATTCCTCGTTCGTTCAGATCGCAAAGACAAGTGATCCCGATAGAGACACCGGAGATTTTAAAGGCAAGCTCTTGGTTTCTTCGACGCAAGCTACTCAAGCCCTGCCTGAAGGTTTTAACGGAATAGGCGAGTGGACTAATTCCAAGAATATTTGCTTTCTAATGACGCATCACCCGCCGGACTGGCTTTCCGACGCGTCAAGGCAGGATTTCAACGATAACGTCTACGCTTCAAACTGGTTTTCAGGTTTGTTTTGTGGACATCTTCACGAACCACAACTTTTATACCGAGCGAATGCGTTGCAAAAAAACGGCCGGCATGAGTGGTTAGGGCGATCACTCTATGGTCGCGATAATTGGCGCGATGGCGTACAGGACAAGGGGCGATCTCACGGCTACACCGCGTATCAAATTATTTTTCCCAAGGGGGAAAATAAAGCATACTTGCGCGTATGGCCACGTGCGGCAGCGAGTCTTCGGGAGTGGAAACTCGTTCCCGATCACCTCTGTTGTGAAATCGATGAAAGCGATTTTCTCGATGGCGGATCACCTCCAATTCTGCTGAAATCGTTCCCGGAGTCGTAGCATCTCGATCGCCAACCTCTGAAGCTTGCCGAACTCGTTGACGGAACCTGAGGGCCCGTTTATAGTTCTGCCATGAGTACCGACGAAGGGATTATCAACAATCTGAGCACCATGCGGGGTCGCGATTATCCGTCGATCCGGCAATTCACCGTGTTCCTCGAGAACAAGGTGGGGCAACTTCTCGAAGTGGTCCGCCGTTTCGAGAAAAGTCAGGTCAAGATCGTGGCCCTGTCGATTGTCGACTCGGCCGAGTGCGCCTTCGTGCGGTTTTTGCTTTCGCATCCCGAGCAGGGACGCGAGATCCTCGAACGAGCCGGGCTGGCCCTGATCGAGTCTGACCTGATTGGCGTCGAGCTGCCCGAGGACGACCAGCCGTTGCTCAAAGTCTGTACGGCGCTGCTTCAGGCCGAAGTGAATATCATCCAGGCATACCCCTTGCTGGTTCGGCCGCGTGGCTGCCCGGCCGTGGCCTTGATGGTCGATAATATCGAGATGGGGCAAGAAACGCTGGCCAACAAAGGCTTCACGATGATCACGGAAGCCGATCTGATCGAGGATCAGTAGTCCTGCGGCTCATGGGACACGTCGGCCGAGTACTTCGCTGGGAAAATCGTCTCCCCGGTGGCGGAACGCTTGACGCGAGGTCCATGACAGCCAAGACTTAGGATACGGCCTCGCATTTCGTTAGGTCGGCACTATTTGTAAGCATCTCGATGCCCATTCGCGTTCAATGCCCCCAGTGTCGCGCTGAATTTCAGGTGAACGAGAAGTTTGCCGGAAAGAAGGGGCCTTGCCCCAAGTGCAAGAACACGATCGAAATACCCCGCGGCGAGAGCGTAGCGACCCCGGCCCCAGCCGCCAAGACGGCGACGAGCACCCCGGCCGCGAGCAAGGCTGCTGCGGCGACCAAGTCGGCCGCGCCGAGTAAAGCTGCGCCCTCCGACAAGCCCTCGCCTGCGAGCAAGTCTGCCCCGGCAGCCAAAGCAGCTCCCGTGGCCCCCCCCGCCAAGCCGGCTCCTGTCAAAGAGAAGGTGGTCATTCATGAGCCCGACATGGGGAGCATCAAGGCGGGCAGCGCCGATGCCAAAACGCCGCAACGCCATATCCGGCCGATCGCTCGCGAAGAGGTGCGGCTCACCCGAGTGCAATGGATCCTGCTCGGCGCGGCGATCATCGCTCCGATGGCGCTCGCTTACGGTTTGGGCGGAATGTTTCGCGAGAACATGCTGCTGCGCGGTGTCGGCCTGTGGCTGATGGCGTTCCCCGCGGCGATCGGTGGCTACGCCGTGCTCCGCGATGACGAACTCGAGCCGTATCGCGGTCGGTCCCTCTGGGTGCGGACGCTATTTTGTACGCTGGTGTATTTTGGCCTGTGGGTCGTGTACTGGTACCTACCACTCGACATCAAACTCTCGGCAATGAACTGGCTGTTTCTCGGCCCCCCCATCTTTCTCGTCGGGGCCGCTGTTCCCACCGTGTGCTACGACCTCGATTACGGCTCCAGCCTGGGGCACTACGGTTTCTATCTGGTGGTTTGCCTCACTCTGGGGCATTTGGCCGGCATCGAAGGTCCCTGGATCGGTGTGAAATTGTAGTCCGATCGATCGATATCGGCTGGATTGTGCTCCGAGGCGGAGGCATGAGTCTCCGGCAAAGTTTGCCCGTCATTCGCCACGTAATCCCGGGGGACTCACGTCCCCGGATCGAAGCGACGCCAACGCTCAGGGCAGCTATCGAAACGAAAATCCCCCTCCCCCAGCGAGGCTGTGGTCGATTATGATAGAGGACCGCGCTTCGCGTTCGAGGCGCACGGCTCCCACGGAGGGGAGGACTCGATCATGGCACCCTGGCAAATCATCCTGCTGCTGGCAGCTGGCTTTGTGGCGGTCACCACGCTGGTCCGCCTCATGGCCGCGCGGCGTGATACGCTCGTGGCCGAGTTACAGCGTCAGGCCGAGGCCGAAGCCCGACTGAAGAAGCAGCAAGCCGCCGAGAAAAAGTCCGCCGCGCGCCGCGCCGCGGGCTGAGCAGGCTCCTCGACGGCGTTCGCGTAGTTCACACGATCCTGTTAGCACCTCAACAAAACTTCGCTCGCATGACTCGTCGGCTGTATATCGAAACCGTCGGTTGCCAGATGAACATGCTCGATAGCGAGCTGGTCGTCGCCGCGCTCCGCAAAGATGGCTGCGAACTGGTCGACACGCCCGGTGCGGCCGACATCATCCTGTTCAACACGTGCAGCGTGCGACAGCATGCCGAGGATAAAATCTACAGTGCACTCGGCCGCCTGAAACACGCCAAGAAGCACAACCCGAACAAAATCATCGGCGTGCTCGGCTGCATGGCGCAGAAAGATCAAGAGTTGATCTTCAAGCGAGCTCCGTTCGTCGATCTGATCGTGGGCCCCGGTCAGTTGCATCAAGTGCCGCAGCTGCTCAACGACATCGCTGCTGGCGGCGCTCCGCGCATGGAAGTCAGCCTCGACCGAGCCGAGGGCTCGCGGCACGACGTGGCCGAGAGCTTCGAGAGCTACGATCCGCTCCGCGACGAGCAGATGCGACCCAGCCCCTATCAGGCATTTGTGCGGATCATGATCGGCTGTGACAAGTTCTGCACGTACTGTATCGTGCCCAAAGTGCGCGGTCCGGAACAAAGCCGTGCCCCGCAACATATTCTCGCCGAGTGTCAAAAGTTGGCCGCCGAGGGCTGTCGCGAGGTCACGCTGCTGGGTCAGACGGTCAACAGCTATCGCTTTGTCGAAGGGGAGCGTACTTGGCGGCTCAGTGACTTGCTCCAGGCCATCCACAATATCTCGGGCATCGATCGGATCAAGTTCGTCACGAACTTTCCCAAAGACATGACCGACGAGCTGCTGATCACGGTGCGCGACCTGCCCAAGTGTGCTCACTACTTGCACGTTCCGGTGCAAAGCGGTTCCGACACCATGCTCAAGCGGATGAAGCGTGGCTACACCGTGGCCGACTATCGCCGCATGATGGGACGCATTCGCGAGTTGATTCCCACGGCCGCCGTGACGAGCGACTTCATCGTCGGTTTCTGCGGTGAGACGGAAGAGGACTTTCAGGCCTCGGTCGAATTGCTCCGCGAATGTCGTTTTAAGAACAGTTTCATCTTCAAGTACAGTCCGCGCACCGGTACCAAAGCCGACGAGCTCTTCACCGATGACGTGAGCGAAGAAGTCAAGCGACGCCGCAACAACGAACTGCTCGCTATCCAAAACGCGATCAGCGAGGAAGACAATCAACCGTTCGTTGGGCGGCACGTCGAGGTGCTCGTCGAAGGTCCCAGCAAGAACAGTCGCAAGCACGCCCACGAGGGCCCCGTCACTCAACTGACGGGACGGACTTCGTGCGATCGAATCGTGGTCTTTGAAGGAAACGAGCGCTTGATCGGCCAGTTCATCCCCGTGGCGATCTACGACGCCAACGCCTTCACGTTGTTCGGCGAAGTCGTCACGCAGCACGTGGGCCCCGAAGTCTATCAGCTCACGTAGACCGTGCTGGTCGTCGCTCCCGCGTGGCTCGCCTAGGCCCATTCGCTGCGCAGACTTCAATAGTTCAACGTCCGCCGCCGTTTAGGTGCTGGTTCCGGCTCGGGGGCCGCTTGCACCCAACGATGCGTCCATAACAAGAGCGCGAGTAGGCCCACGACCGCCAACGCCGTCTTGATCTGCTCAGGACGGGTCTGGCCGAGCAACGCTTCCCAGTTCAACTCAGCAACCTCGGCGTGCTCGATGCTCACATTCGGCGCGATGGGTGCTGGAGTACGCTTGAACTCGCTCACCTCGTGGATCGTGGGCTGTAATCGTGCCTCGGGCATGACCGCGGGCGGCGGAGCAACGGGCGGCGGCGCGGCCACGGTCGCCGGCGGCTCGGGTGTGCTAGGCAATCGCTGCGTCGGTGCCAAGGCGGTGATCGCCAGCGGTCGATCCGCGCTGCCCGGTGTCGACGGCTGCGCCAGCATCGTTCCGGCAGTCGTCATGCTCGCCGGATTCAACGTCGCCAAAAAACCATGCACGCGCCGACAAAAGCTCCCCGAGGTCGTGCCTCCCGCCTCGCCAAAGAGCACGCCGGCCAACTCGCCGCGGGCATTAAAGATCGGTCCGCCCGAGTCCCCTTGCCGAGCC
>CAYLYE010000056.1:0-29372 GCA_964387325.1 uncultured Planctomycetaceae bacterium | reverse complement strand
TCGCGCTCAGTAACGGTAGCAAGGGGGAGGCATCTCGGAACGCATCGTTTACTCCTAACGCACGCACCACACTCTGCGCGATCTTGACGTTCGGGTCCTGAATGAGCGGCAGCAGTAATGCGACGTGCGACGGCTGGGGATGGGCCGCAAGATGCTCGACCGCACCCTGTCGCACCTCGGGCGACTCATGGCTCGTGCCGGCACACGCAAGCCGCTCGGCCGATGGGTCGGTACTCGATCGAATAGCCGACAACGCCGCGCGCCAGACGAGCGAATCGCCATCGAGTTCGACGAGTTGAGTCAGTCGGTAGAGCATCAGCGGGCGCAGCGGGGTATCGCGACTCAGACTGCTGAGCCGTTCCGCCGCGCGGCGGCGTTGCCGAACGTCGCTCGAGCGCAACTGGTCGAGTAGGGCAAATTCGTCCGCCAACCGTGGCAACAGTTCCACGAACAGCAATTCATCGGGGGGCGTCGCTTGCCGAGCCAACCAAGTATCGAGCGCCTCGATCGCCGCACCGTGCATGGGAATCAACTTTTGTGTCAGGGCTAGACGCTCGTCGACTGTCCGCGCCGCGGTCCATTGCTGAAACAACTCGATCAATTCGTCGGTCGTCTTACCCTTCGCGATCGACGGGCTGCTGGGTGAGATGCCGTTGGCCACGGAACGTGCCGGGAACTGCTCGCTCCAGCGGCGTTGCAAGTCGTTCCAGGCTGCTTCGCGGCGATCGGCGGGCAGATCGAGCGCGAACTCGGCCGCGGGAGGCCACTGTGCCATCAGCGCCTCGCGCGCCGCTTTCCGCGTCAAATAGCCCGACACCTTGAGCGCGGCGAGCAACACGGGGCCCGACTGTTCGAGTGGCCACTGGGCGACGGTGGCCACGAGTCGACGCTGGACTTCGGCGCTCGTGTCGCTCAGAAACTTCTCGGCAAGTCGTTGTGCCTCGGGATCGCGTCGCTGTTGAAGTGAGTCGACCACCGCGGCGCGGACGCGCCACGATTTGTCCTGAGCTAGTCCGATGGCCGCATCGGTGGCGCCGGCCTGCGTCAGGGCGCTCACCGCCGCGGCGCGAATCAGCTCGCCATCATGTTTCAAGAGCGGTTTAAGCAACCGACAGGCCTCGTCGTCTCCCAACTGTCCGAGCGCCTCGATTGCCGTGACCCGGACGGTCAAATCATAATCGGACAAAGCCTGCTGCAAGGCAACGTGTGCGTCGGGCAATTGTTGGTGGACCACCATCTTGAGCGCCGCCGCGCGCACACTCAGGTCGGCGTCGCCTCGCAGGTCGCGAATGGGTTGTGGCACGACTCGTCGTTCGCCGCGCGTCCAATGCTCGACCACCGCACATCGCACGCGCTTCGATTCATGCCACGCCAACTCAATTAACACCTCGTCACTCGGCGGAGCCTCTCGCACCGACAAGGCGGTGACCAGCTCGGCGATGATCTCGGCAACGGCGACGTCGCGTTGCTTGGTTTGTTGCGCAAGCAATTGCGCCAGCAACGTGTTGACCTGCGGTGCATCGAGGCCGGCCAGCGCGTCGAGCGCCGCGCGACGCAACGGGATCGAGAGGTTGATCTCGGCCACGGCGGCATGTAGTTGATCGATGCCGGCCGCTTCGCCATGCTGAGCAAGCACGATGGCCGCGTTCGTGGCGACAATGCCGGAGGCATGTGATAGAAGCGACTGAAAATCGGGCGGTTTGGCAGCGGCTGCGAGCCGATCAACGGTCGTGTTTTGCCAGCGTTTGCCGAGCGGGGCAGGGGCATCCGAGGACGCAATTCGCAGACGCCAGTTGTCGCGCCCCAGTGCATCGAGCACTTCCGGCGGCACGTCGCTCTTGGCGATCTCGTTCGTCACCGCCTCGGTGACTTCGATGGGCTGCGGCTGACGCCACTCGGCAATCGGACGCCACTCGACGAGCGGGCGGCAACCCACGAGTGCCGTCAGGCCAATGAGCGAATACGAAACAACACTCGCAAAGCGAGCGAATGAGCGGCGACGGGCAAGTCCATTTGCCATAAGTGCTCTCACGAACCATCCATGGTCCGGTCAGGCGAGATCAAGCGAAACGCTGACACTCAAACGAAACGTTAGGTCCCTGCTACGACGGCGGGGCGCGGGCGGGCTTTGAGCCATTCATCCATGCCGCTCGCCAACTGTAAAAACTTCTGCAACGACGCATCGTCGAGAAACTTGTCTTCGAATCCTGGCGTCGTACCTTTCGGGAAAATCTGCTCAATCGTTTGTTGCAACTTGATCCCGGCATCTTTATCGGGCGCAGGGGTGGTGGCTGCGATCAGGCCCCCCTTGGCCGGGTTCGGAGCCAATCCACCTTCCGCTGTTTTGGGCAACGTCGTGCCGACGAGCGCCGTACGGACTGCGGTTAAGTACCAGCGAACATCACCAAATGTCGGCTTCGACCGGGCCGGGTCGCTGCAAAACTCGCCGATCGCTTTGAGCAACTCGCCGCAGTGCGTGATGATCTCGGCCGACTTGCTTTGCGTCAGGGCGCCTTTGTCGATCGAGCCAATTGCATACGCCGCCTCGCAACGCGCGTTGATCGACGCGGCCGAGTCGCGCAGCAGCGCCACGGCGACCTCGACCACTTCGGGTTTGTTGGCTTCGTTCGCTCCACGATCGGCCATAATACCCAAGCACTGCACGCTCCGCTTGCGGAGCCACGCAGGTCCCGCCGCAGTACTTCCCTCGGGCGATTTGGCGATACCCAACAACGCCTGCACCGTTACCGGACGACCATTCGTGGGAATCTCGGTCTCACAATGACGCTGGATGCCGTCGAGCGCAACGGCGCGTAAATAGACTGGGTGTTTGGAATCTTTGGCGATGTCGAGCAGCACGACCAGTGCTTCGGCCAGCGGCTGAGGCACTGGGTTCCCCTCGCCACGCTCTTTGCGATCGAGCCCGCCGACAAAAATCATCGCGTTGTAACGAGCCAGCGGATGATGCTTGTCGTTGAGTGCGACTTTCGAAGCCAACTCAAGCAGTTTGGCGTTGAGCTTGTCATGAAATTCAAGATTGATCCCCTGCTTGTTAAAGCTGCTTTGCAGGAATTGAACTTTGAGCTCGATCCGGCGTCGCGAGAGGTTATTCGCCGAGGATGCGAGCGTGGGCGGATTGGGTGTAGAAGGCTGACTAGGAATCCAATTTTCTGGCCATGTCAACTCGGCAATCTTGAGCTGGGTGAATTGATCGAAGGCCGCTTGATCGGCTGGGAGGATTTTTCCCGGGCTCTCTTCGCGACTAAATATCGCCCGGACCTGGTTCAATAGCTTCTGAACCCCCTTGGGATCGTTACGCAAGGGGTGATCGATTTGCTCATAGACGACGGCTGGTGCAGGAGCTTGCGCCTCGACCCGAGAGCTGAGCCCGGTGCTGAGCAGGAGCGTCGCCAACAGCAGGAGCCAAAGAAGTATTTTGGGGTGCGGCATAGTGGCGATAACCTGCCTAGATTCGGCCGGCTGAACAAGTCGACGAGGTACCACAACCGCCGTGACGAGCCCACCGACGGCACACAAACACTTAGTGTACCTATGGTTAGCAGCTAAGGCAATGCAATTTCACGAGTTGCGTCGTGCCGGCGGATCAATGGCCGATTTCAGTGGTCGAGCCCATTTGACAGTCACACGAGCACCCCTCTAGGCTTACCTAAGCCTGCCTCGCGCAACGCTTTCCGTCGTAAGTTACTTTCGTCCTGGAACTCGGCCATCGACCATGACGCTCCTGTATAGCGACCCCCGATTTTTGGACCACGACACCGGCCAGCACCCGGAACGTCCAGAACGCTTGAGACAAATTACGGCGCAGCTCAAACGAACGGGGCTCGACACGCGCTGCCAGCGACCTCAATGGCAGCGTGCGAGCGACGAGCGGCTGACGCGTTGTCATACCGAACGATACGTCGGCGAGGTGGCCGAGTTCGCCGACAAAGGGGGCGGACGGATCGAGGCCGACACGGTCGTTAGTCGGGCGAGCAACGATGTGGCGCGGCTCGCCGCCGGCGCGGTGTGCGATGCGGTCGATCGAGTCGTTCGCGGCGAAGACACGCAGGCACTGTGCCTGCTGCGACCGCCAGGACACCATGCCTTGCGCGACGCGGCGATGGGCTTCTGCCTATTCAACAACGTGGCTATTGGCGCTCGCACCGCGACCGTCGAGCACAAGCTCGACCGTGTGCTCGTCGTCGATTGGGACGTGCATCATGGCAACGGCACGCAAAACGCATTCTGGGAAGATGGTCAGGTCGGTTTCTTCTCGATTCACCGCTCGCCGTTTTATCCTGGCACGGGGCGCGAAGACGAGACGGGCAGCGGTCGCGGACTGGGAATGATTCGCAACGAGCCCGTTAAGTACGGCACGTCACGCGCCGACTTTATCGGTCGATTCACCAAGGGGCTCGAAGACTTGGCGGCGCACGTCAAGCCGCAACTGGTCATCATCAGCGCCGGATTCGACGCGCATCGGGACGATCCGGTCGGCGACTTAGGTCTTGAGATCGAGGACTTTGAAACACTCACCCAGCGCGTGCTCGACGTCGCCGCAGCGCACGCCTCCGGGCGCGTCGTCAGCGTGCTCGAAGGGGGTTACAACCCGGGTATTTTGGCCGGTTGCGTCGAATTGCACCTGAAAACCATGCTCGCCAAGCAGGGCAAGTGAGCGGACACTGCAATTGTCATTTCGACGATCGGCCGCGTACCATTGAACGGTAGACGACCGTGAGAACAACCCGATAGGCGGAAGGTTCGATCATGATGACCCCCGAGCAGTCGCAAGCATTGTTGACCGACGTAGACGCATACTGCCAGGAACTGCGCCCTACGGAAGAGTTGCATTACCTCGAACACCGATACAATCCCCACACGGTCGAGTTGGCCAAGAAACATCGCATTCTAGGCATGCCGCTCAGCGAAAAATACGGTGGTCGAGGCGCTGACGCCGTGACCTACAGTCGTGCTTTGGCGCGCATCGGCCGTGAAGGGACCGGAGTGCGGACATTTTTTTCCGGCCACACGTCCATCGGTCAGTACCCGATCTACCGCTTCGGAAATGAAGAGCAGCGCACGCGCTATCTACCCCGGAGTGTGCGCGGCGAGATCATCATGGCGTTCGGACTCACCGAGCCCGATGCCGGGAGCAATCCGCTGGAAATGACCAGCACCTATCGGCGTGACGGCGACCAGTACGTACTCAACGGCGTGAAATATCTGATCAGCAACGGTTCGATCGCCGATGTGGTCGTCGCCTTCGCCTATCCCGAGCACAAGACCGGTGACGAACGACGCATGAGCGCGTTCATCGTCGAGACGGCCGGCGAGACCTTCGAGACCGAAGACCTTCCGGCCAAGCTGGGTATGTTCACCGCGAACACCGGCATGTTCCAAATGACCGAGCATCGCGTGCCGCTCAACAACCTGCTCGGCGACGAGGGGAACGGCTTTCGGATCGCGATGGGGACGTTGATCTCGGGCCGACTAAGTGTCGCGGCGGGCTGCGTGGGAGTGATTGAAGACTGTCTGGCCGAGGTGTTGCGATACGCTCAAGAGCGCCAACAGCATGGCAAGCCGATCGGCAAACATCAGTTGGTGCAGCAACACATCGCGCAGATCGAGTTGGCACGGGCCACGGCCGACGCGATGGTCGAGCGGGCGGCACAAGCAAAGCAGGCTTCGGATGAAAACCGGGCCGACAAAAAGCTCTTGGCCGAGGCCGATTTCCGCGTCGCCGAGGCCAAATACGTGGCTAGCAACGCCGCCTGGGACGCGGCCGACCGCGCCGTGCAAGTCTTCGGCGGGCGTGGCTGGTCAAACCTCTATCGCGTCGGACGACACATTCAAGATGTCCGCGTGTGTCGCATCTACGAAGGGACCGACGAGATCATTCAGCTCAAGATTGCCGCCGCGCTGCTGGGCAAAGAGTACGCCGCGTTTGGGTAAACCAAGTTCATCGTCTGGTTAGTTGAGATCGACAAGTGTGCCATGCCCACGGCTCGGCGTGGGCATGTTAGCGCATGGCCACCCTGCCGCAACGGTTACGCGCTCCGCTGCGTGAGCGCGGCTAACGAAATGATTACGACCACTTCGTGTGTTCGTGCGACGCGGCGCGGTCGAGATGCGTGTATCCACCATCGACAAAGACCCACTCGCCCGTTGTGTGTGACGAGATGGGCGAAGCTAGAAAGACAATCATCGCTGCCACTTCGGCGGGTGACGTGAGCCGATGCTCCAAGGGAATCAAGCGCGCGACGGCCTGCCGAGCAGCCTGCGGGTCGCGCTGAGTATCGAACCAGCGCTGATATTGATCGGTGAGACACTCGGCCGGCAGCACGCAGTTGACCCGCACGCCGTCGCTGGCAAAGGCGAGGGCCCATTCGCGCGTCAGGGCGTTGATCGCCCCTTTGGCCGCCGCGTAGCCACTGGTCGAGCCTTGTCCGGTGATCGACACCTTTGAGCTGACATTGACGACCGCGCCGCGCGCGCGTCGCAGATGGGGAGCCGCGTAATGCGTGAGCGCATAGACGTGCAAGAGACTCGACATGACCGAGGCTGCGAAGCGGCTCGGAGGCTGATCGAGCCCGACCGCGTCGTTAAAGCCGGCATTGTTCACGAGCACGTCGAGCTGGCCGAACGTTTGGACCGTCTGCTCGATGACTCTGCGGCATTCAGCTTCGTCGAGCAGATCAACACAGAGTGGCTCGACGACGGCCGAGGCGCCGAGTTGTTTGACGAGCTGATCCGTTGCGGCTGCATCGCGATCGACGATCACGACCCGGGCCCCTTCTTGAGCAAAAGCGAGGCAACAAGCCGCGCCAATTCCCTTGGCCCCGCCGGTGACAATGACCACCCGGTCGCGTAGGTGCAGGTCCATAGCTCAACTACCGAAACGGTGTCCAGCGGCTGCCGGTACGCGTGTTCGACGGCGCAACAGCGTCAGCGGCACGCGGCTCGCTCGGGGGAGGCGGATACACGGGAGACGGCGGCGCGTAAGGACCAACCGTTGTCGGCGCGAATTGCGGCGGCAGCAGTCGAGCCACCGGAGGTGTGCCGTAGCCCCCTCGACCGCTCATGCCCGAGTACGGAGACGCTTGCGTCATGCGCTGCGGTGGCGTTGGCGTCGCGCGCGGCGGCAACGAAACCGAGACCTCTTGATCGGCGTTAAGCTTACGACCATCGGCGGTCGTAAAACGCACGAAGATCAACAACTGGCCGTGCTCCGGTGGCGGACCCGGCCAGGCGAGTTCAAACACCATCGCCGGGCCGGCTTCACTCTTTCGAAAGGCCTTGGACGCTTCTTGACGATCAAAATCCCAGCGGTACAGTCGTGCCGCGGCACCCTGCTTGAGCGGATCCATGACGACGATCGACACGGCTCCCGCTGCTGAGAGCGGAGCGCCGCCTTCATCGCGCGGCTCGACCACGATCTTGAGCCCCTCGTCGCCCGGAGCACCGTCGAGATTCCATCCACCGGTCTCCGCTTTGTTCATGGTGATGGTGCGGACATCTTCGCTGCGAGCCTGCGCGTTGAGCGGAGCTGCCATACTGGGCCCAGCCGAGTTTTTTGCAGCCGTCGAATGCGACGAGCTACGCAAGGGGGTCGGGACCGGCTCGGCCGAGGTCGACTTGGGCAACAGCGGCAGTTCGCCTTCCGAGAAACTGGGGCTCGGGGCGATCACCGCCGGCGGCCCTTGGTACTCGGGTATCGGCGTCTGCGACGAATTGAACTCGACCTTGGGGGGAGTCAATGGATGCGGTGGATGGTCCGGCGCAGCGGGTGAGTGGGGCGGCGCGGCCGGAGTGGGCGTCGTCGTCTTGCTGGTTGACGGAGTCGCTTCGCTCGGCGAGTGAACCACGCTATGGCGGAGCAGCTCGTTTTCGCCCGCTAGGGCTCGGACTTGATCTTCAAGCCGAAAGATCATGTCTTCTTGAAACCGCAATTCTCGTTCGAGCAACTCTTGAGCGGTGCGGTTACGACATCCCAAGCCACTCACAAGCAGCAGCAAGCTGAGACACAGCCACAGCGGTTTCATAACGGCCTCGCGTGAAAAGTTCATCCGTGAATCACGCCGACACAGTCTGTAGGTTCGATCGAGCGCCATCCTGGTGCTCGATTGGTCGTTGCTGGCAAATAGGCTCGAACTACTGGCCCAAAGGCTTGGGCTTCTCCATGCGGTCAATCACGCGATCAATCAGACGGTATTCCATGGCCTCTTCGGCCGACATAAATCGGTCGCGGTCGGTATCGGACTCGATCTTGTCCAACGGCTGGCCCGTGTGCTTGAGCAGGATGTTATTCAGCTTGGCTTTCACCTTGCGAAACTCTTTGGCATGGATCATGAGTTCTTCGGCGGTTCCTTCCATGCCGGCAAGCGGCTGGTGGATCATGATCCGCGAGTTCGGCAGGGAGTGCCGTTTACCGGCCGCGCCGGCCGCGAGCAACACGGCCCCCATCGAAGCACATTGGCCGATGCAGTACGTGGCCACATCGCAGGTAATGAACTGCATCGTGTCGTAAATCGCCAGCCCGGCGCTGACGCTGCCGCCCGGCGAATTGATGTACAGATGGATGTCGCTGCGTGGGTCTTCGCTTTGCAGGAACAGCAGTTGCGCGACGATGGCGTTGGCCATCTCATCGTTCACCTGGGTCCCCAAAAACACAATGCGGTCTTTGAGCAGGCGACTATAAATATCCATCGCCCGCTCTTCGCGGCCGCTTTTTTCAATGACAAAGGGGATGAGCGGCATGACCGATTAGTCCTCTTCTTCCGAGGTCACAGGTGGTTTGTTTAGAATGTCATCGACCACGCCATATTCCTTGGCCTGGGCGGCATTCATATAGAAGTCGCGATCGGTGTCTTTGGCGATCCGCTCGATCGGCTGACTGGTGTGATTGGCCAGAATCAAATTCAGCACGTCGCGCGTCTTGAGAATTTCGTCGGTCTGAATTTCAATGTCACTCACCTGACCGCCGACCTGCCCGAAGGGCTGGTGGATCATCACCTTGGCATGCGGCAGGATAAAGCGTTTGCCTTTGGCCCCACCGGCGAGCAACACCGCGCCACCGCTGGCGGCGAGACCGACACAGTAGGTCGCCACGGCACAACTGAGAATTTGCATCGTGTCGTAGATGGCGAGTGTCGCCGTGACGCTTCCGCCCGGCGAGTTGATGTAGAAGTGGATGTCCTTGCGGCGATTTTCGCTCTGCAAGTACAGCAACTTCATCACCACTTCATTGGCGTTGCCGTCCCAGATTTCGCCTTGCAACAAGACGATTCGGTTTTCAAGCAATAAGTCGCCAATAGTCATCTGCCGCTGCCGCTGATAATCGCGACTGTTGGCCGATGGGTCGACGGGCGACACATGAGAACGATAGGTCATAAGAGGAATCCCTTTCCTCGGCTTTAGAGGCGATCCGATCGGGACCCGGCCTCAAGCCGGGACTGTTGTGTACGGTGGTCCGTCGCGCCGTGCGTAAGCCAGCTCGACGATCCAAGGTACGATAAAAATTGCACAATCCGTGTTACGGGTGAACCCGAGGTTGCTCGTGGCTGGCAGGTGTCGAATCGGCTTGGGCTTCCGGTATCGCGGATGGCTCATCGCCACCGCCAGCCGACCGATCGAGTGCTGCCGACTCGGCCCCTTCGGGCAAGTAAGGCACTTCCTTGAACGCGGCCTGATCCAAAATCTTGGCCAGCGTCTTCCGTTCAATGATTTGATTTCGCAGGGCGTCGAGCAAGCCCTTCTTTTCGATTTGAGCGCGCACGCGACGCGGCGACTCGTTGCTTTGCTCGGCAATCAGACGAATTTCTTCGTCGTAATCGGCCTCGTCGTCCTCAATTTTCTCGGACTCGGCGATCCGCTCCAGAATGAAATGCTCTTTCAGAGCGCGGGCCGTCTCGGTCTTGCTGTTTTGCATCAGCTCGTTGCCGTAAGCCCGAATCTCGTCGTCGCTGAAACCGCTCCGCTTAAGTTCAAGCACCATGCGGTCCAACTCACGCCGGGCCTGTCGCTTGAGCAAATTAGGCGGCAAGTCCCAGGAGGCCGTGACCGTCAATTGCTCCAAAATCTGCTCGCGGGCACGTTGCTGCTGAGCAAATTCCAAACGCCGTTCGAGCCCCTTGCGGATCGTATCACGCAGCGACTCGACCGTCTCGAAATCCCCCAACTGTTGCAGCATCTCGGCATCCAGCTCAGGAAGCTCTAGCTTCTTGACTTCAAGGATCTCGAATTCGGCGGTAATCTCCTGACCACGCAGGGCTTGATTCGGCGCGTCATCCGATAGCTTGGCCTTGCTCGATCGCTTGTCACCGGCCTTCGAACCGATCATCAACTTGTCAAAGTTTTCAATCTTCCCGTCGCGGAAGCTCAACACCGGGCGAACACGAATCGTCTCTTCCTTGACGGACGAGATCTCGTCGTCACCCTTCTTGAATGCCAAGTTCAGCACCAGATAGTCCCCCTCGCCCGCGGGACCATCGTGCGGAACCAACTTACCGTTCTGCTCCAGCATGCGACGCAATTGCTGATCAACGTCGGCATCGCCGAAGACCTTAACCGGCTTCTCGATCTTTAAGCCTTTCCACTCAGGCACGTCGAAATCGGGACGGACCTCAATATCGAACTCAAACTTGAGCGGGCCGTCGTCCGGGACTGTGACCGCCGTGGGATCGAAGTCCGGCTCGCTGATCGGAGCCAACTCATGGTCCTCGGACACTTGGGCCAGCGCGTCGACGATCAACTCCCCCTTGACCTGATCGACGATGTCTTTGCGGAACTTCGACTCGACCAGCTTGCGCGGGGCACGACCGGCTCGGAAGCCCGGAACCAACGCCTTGGGCATCAGTTCACTGTAGGCTTTGTTCACGTAACGGTTGATATCGTCGCGCGACACGGTCACGACAACGTGCCGCTCGCAGGAGCTTTTAGTCTCGATCTTAACGTCCAACGACAGCTTGGTTTTTTCTTCCGTGGCTGTGTCGGCGTCCGTGGCTTGCAATTCTTCGTCGGTGGCCATGCTGGGTGCTTTGTCTCGAAAGAGACCGAAGAAATCTATTCGGTCCCGTGGTGTTTGGAGCGGAAATCGCAGAGCGGGTGATGGGATTCGAACCCACGACAACAACGTTGGCAACGTTGTGCTCTACCAACTGAGCTACACCCGCAATGAGTCGCCCTCGCTCGGCACAAACCGATGAGCGACGCTAGCGTGATTTCCGAGCCAGGGATAAGTACAGGGAACCGACGATTATAGGACCCCCTTGGGGGCTTGCAAGGTCAGTTGATGCTCCAATGGACAAAACCGTGAAACGAGGGGGACCAAAAAGCATCGAACACCCCCCTCATGGCGTCGGTTTTACTTGAGCCCCTGCGGCTCAAGTTCCACGGAGATCAAAAGTTGCCGCGAGCTATCGAGCTGGTTATAGTAGCTGATTACTGCTCGCTCTTACCTACATATACCCTAAACTTTCTCTGGGGCAAGGACCGCCCACTCTTGGAGTCGTGGTCCGTCTATGGACGCCAAGCTCACCGTCGTCGGCGGAAAAGCATCGCATCGTGAAATCCGCTTAAGACTTCCGGCTACGGTTGGACGTCATGAGGGGGCCGGACTCGTCGTTGCTCATCCAACCGTAAGTCGTCGCCATTGCGAGTTTTACGAACGCGATGGAAAAATTTTCCTGCGCGATTGCCAAAGTGCCAATGGAACCTTCGTCGGCGAAGAAAAAGTCGACGAAGTGCTCTTGAATCCCGGCGACGAAGTGACGATCGGACCACTCACATTTCGCGTTGATTATTTTGATCCGGCCCAGTCAAAAAAGAAAAAGAAGCCGACCAACGGCAAGACCGCCTCGAAGGGCACCGTCCCCGCCAAAAAACCGTTCTCCGAGGACGATCTCGATCTAGGACTCCCAGCCCCCGATCCCCAAGCGGATCTCACGCCGGATGCGGCAAACGATTTGGGTTTTGACTTCGATGCACCGGAAAAAAATTCGGCATCTCCTCAAATCTCACCCGCCGACTCAGCGCCGCCTGCGGTCGACGACGACGCGGATTTCGACCTCAACATCGACTCTCCGCGCGGCATCGACTTGCCCGACGAACTCGCGAGTATCGCGCCCGTGATTTCGCCTGCTGAAGACGATTTTCTGGCCGACTTCATTCCGGTCGAGACGGTCGGTGATGCCCTTTCAGTCGCTGCCGATGCTGCGGAAGAAAACGTCGCCGACGAGACCCCTCCGAGCAGCGAAATGCCCGCCATGGAGGATGAATTTGACGCGACCACGATGTGGGATCAAGCAACCCCCGAGCGCGAGTCGGTCGAGCTGGAACTGGACAGCCTAGAACCGTCGGCCTCGGCTGAATCCTTTACCCCCGCCGCGGAGATGATCGAGACGCCATCGATCGAAGCACCGGATATGGAACCGGCCGGCGAGCGTGAGTCGCCCGACGCGATCGCCTTTTTAGCCTCACTCGAGCAGACACCAGAACCCGTTCCGACCGCTGATATTGACGCTCCGCCTCAAGCAGCCGTCGAAGAAATGCTGGCCGTTCCCGCAACGGAACCGGCCGACGCGATGGATTTCCTGGCGTCACTTGAACTCGACGAAGTTCCGATCGAAAGCGGCGAAGCGATCGCGCCACCCGCCGAAACCGTCGCAGAATTTACAGAGTCCGCGATGGAAGCCGTCGTTGAGCAACCGGCTGACGACGCCATCGACTTCCTCGCGTCACTCGATCTCGGCTCACCCGTTCAACCGGAGATCGCTGAACCCGTCGTCGAAGAAGCAGCAGCGCCGATCGAAGAACCGGTCGACGAAATCGTACCTGCGGTCACCGAGTCTCAGGATGCGATGGACTTCCTCGCGTCACTCGATCTCGGCTCACCCGTTCAACCGGAGATCGCTGAACCCGTCGTCGAAGAAGCTGCAGCGCCGGCAGTGGAACCGGTCGACGTCTCGAGTCCGGTCGGGGACGAGCCGGCTGATGCTCTCGACTTCCTTGCATCGCTTGAGATCGCCGACGCTCAGGTCTCTGAAATGGAGCCCGCGGCGGAGGCGACGGATGATTCGCCTTCGAGTTCCAAGAACGTGCTGGACGATTCGCTGGATTTCTTATCATCCCCCGCTGTGAACAAAGCTGCTGAGCCCGTTGTCGAAGTGAACGCGAGCGACGAAGCGGTGGCGAGCGCGGCGTCGGACATGGATGACGAGGCGTTGAGTTTTTTGGCCGCGTTGGAAGCGCCTGCTGCTTCAAGCGAGGCTCCTCCCGTAGTGGCTACCGAGGAGGAGGTCGAAGCCGCGTCGTTCTGGGAATCGGCCGAGAGTGAGGCCACGTCACAACCCAACTCCGTCGCGAGCGTCGATGAAGCGGCGAATTTCGACTTTCTCAGTGACATGAATCTGCCGGCGGTCACCCCTGCGGACATTGAAGAGAGCGTCGAGGAAGCTACGCCAGCTCCGCTGTTCGAGGGTGAGCAGACCGCGATGTTTGTAGCCGAGTCGACCTCGGCAGATATTCCTCACATTGACATCGCGTCTGAAGCCGGCGAGCCAGTTTGGGACCTAGCAGCCAAGCTGGACACGGTCGAGCCCGACGCGAGTTTTCCGGGCGCATCGGTGCCTCCTCCCGAGAGCGCTGAACCGGTTGCGAAAAAGCCGTTTTGGCCTGTGAAGTCGGAACCTGAGCCCGCCCCAGTCGTGGAGACGAAGAAGTCGTTCTGGCCGACCTCGCCCCCCCCCGTGACGGAACCGGTCGTCGTCGCTGCGGAGCCAAAAAAGTCGTTCTGGCCTGCTTCCGCACCTGCGGCAGCATCTCTGCCCGTGTCCGTTGCGGCCGAAGCATCGGTCGATCAGGCCGACTTTTTTCCACCCTCCGACGCAGTTCCCCAAGCGGCTCCTGAGTTCCCCTTCGCACCTGCGATGGAGTCGGCTGCTCCGCACGTGGAGGCTGCTCCGCACGTGGAGATTGACTCGACCGGCATGTTTGCCCACGCGCCGTCGACGCCGATCGAGTTCAGTGAGTTTGCCGCGCAAGCGCCTTCCGAGGCTACCGAGAACGCACCCGTCGATTTTGGCTTCAATCCCAATGAAGCGGCCAGTTCGACGCCCAAAGCGAAACCTGCCGCCAAGCCCAAGCCGTCGAACAAGCCGGGGCTGATCGCTCGCCTCTTGAGTATCTTCAAGAAAAAGCCCAAGGCGAAGGCCACGGCCGGAACCATCGCGAGTGTCGCCGTTGCATCGGTCGCCAGCGAATGGGTCAGCGCACCGGCCGAGGTCGAAGCTCCGGTCGAGCCACCCATGTTCGAACCGAATCTCGACGACATTGCGCCGGTCGCTCCGGCGAGCGATGACTGGGGAGCGGCCGTCGAGCATTCTGCGCCCGAGTCATTTTCATTCGACGAAGAGCCAGCCCCTTCGGCGGCGACGCTCTTTGAGCCCGATCGAACGGGTGAGCCCACCGGATTCTTCGAGGCGCCAACCTTTGCAGACGTTCCCGTGGACGCACTTCCGAGCGAGACCCCGGCCGATGCCGACGAGCAAGGGACGATGCTGTTCGAGCCCGGCGGACTCGAAGATGAAATGCAGTTCGACGAGTTCCCCGCGGTTGATGCGACATCGGGCTTGAGTCCCGCAGAGGTCGACGCACCGCAAGCCGCACCGGCGACGACCGACGACGTACCGATGTTCGACTTTCTGTCCGGATCCGGCGAGCCCGTGGCGGATATCGCGGAACCGCAGGACGAGCCGTCCGAGTCACCCGCGGCCGATGACGACGACCTCAACGACTTTTTCAAGTCGCTGGGTGTCAAATAGCCCGACGACCGCTCGACTGCGGCGCTTGATTTTAGTTTCAGGAGGAAACGATGCTTCGCCGCGACGTTCGACTAAGTGCGATGGTAGTTCTATGCGCCATGGCCTTCTGGACTGTTGTTACCTCGCTCGGGGCTGCTGAGCCCGCCGCTCAAGCGCCTCTCCACAAAACGAATCGTCTGGCGCGCGAGACCAGCCCGTACTTGCTGCTCCATCAGCATAATCCGGTCGATTGGTATCCCTGGGGCGAGGAAGCGCTCGAGCGCGCCAAGCGCGAAGGGAAACCGATTTTTCTCTCGATCGGCTATTCGAGTTGCTACTGGTGTCATGTCATGGAGCGCGAGAGCTTCGAGGATCCCGAGATCGCGAAGTGGCTCAACGAGCATTTCGTGTGCATCAAAGTCGATCGCGAAGAGCGGCCCGACATCGACGAGATCTACATGACCTCGCTGCAAGTGCTCGGTCGTCGCGGCGGCTGGCCGCTGTCGATGTTCTTAACGAGCGATGCGAAACCGTTCTTTGGTGGGACGTATTTTCCACCGCGTGACAAAGAGCTGCCCGTGCCCGAGGGGGCGCAGGGAGACGAGGCCTTACCGCGAAAAATGACCGGTTTTCTGACGTTGCTCAAGCTGGTCGATCAGAAATGGATCGACGCGCCCAAGGAAATCAGCGACACGGCCGAGCAAGTCACGGGCGCGGTTCGTCGGCGGCTGTCGCATGCGGCGCTCGTCAAAGCCGAGCTGCCAGCGGCGACCGTACTGGATGACCTGATCGGCGAACTCTCCTTATCGTATGACAAGGAGTTTGGCGGCTTTGGTTTCAGCGCGAGTGACGCGCGGCGCCCCAAGTTCCCCGAGCCGTCGAACCTCGTGTACTTGCTCGACCGCGTCCAACGCAGCGGCGACGAACGGGCTCGGAGCATGTTGTTCGGCACGCTCGACGCCCTGGCGGCAGGAGGCATTCGCGATCATCTGGGTGGCGGTTTCCATCGCTACAGCACCGACCGCTATTGGCACATCCCGCACTTCGAGAAGATGCTCTACGACAACGGTCAACTGGCGAGCGTGTATGCCGAGGCGTATGCGCTGTCGCGACGACGAGACGATCGCCGCGTGGTCGAAGAGCTGCTCGCGTTCATCGAGCGTGAAATGATCGACTCCCAAGGTGGTTTTTACGCGGCGCTCGATGCCGAGACCGACGGTCACGAAGGGCTTTACTACGCTTGGACCCGCGACGAGGTCGTGAAGCTGCTCAAGGCCGACGAACTGAAAATCGTCAACGAGACGTACGGGCTCTCGGGCGAAGCGAATTTCGAGCAGCGGTGGGTGTTACTGCGGAAGCGACGCGTCTCGGCTGGCGAAGAACCCGTCTGGCTCTCAGCCCGCGACAAGCTCTTGAGCGCGCGGAGCAATCGCCCTCGTCCACTCACCGACACGAAAATCCTCGTCGACTGGAATGGGCTAATGATTCGCGGCTGGGCCGACGCCGGTCGGTTGCTCGACGAGCCGCGCTACACAAAAATCGCCGCCCGAGCCGCGCGGTACGTGCTCGAGCATGCGCTCGATTCACACGGTCGTTTGCAACACACGATGACCGACGGACATGCGCGGCTCAACGCCTACCTGGACGACTATGCCTTTTTAATCGACGGCCTGATCGCTTTGCACAAAGCCGACCAGGATCCAGTCTGGCTGACGGTCGCCGATAAATTAATGAGCAAGCAGCTCGAATTGTTCTGGGACACGGCCGGTGGTGGTTTTTACTTCACATCGCGCGATCACGAGCAACTCATCGCGCGCAGCAAAGACCCCGTCGACTCGGCGTTGCCGTCGGGCAACGCGGTCTCGGCAGGAAATTTAGTGTACCTGGCTCAATCGCTCCGCCGTGTCGAGTATCTTGATCGAGCCGAGGAGACCGTGCGGGCCTTCGCGCCGCTGCTATCGCAGGCGCCGGCCGCCGTGCCTCGGCTGGTCGTATCCTGGGCGGCGCTCCGCGCGGCACGCGAGAAACTCAAACCTTAATCCGTCAACGATCGAGGGCAGGGCATGCTGCTGTTCAAGAAAAAATTCCTCGCGGCCATTCGCTCGGGCGAAAAGACACAGACCATCCGGCTCTGGAAGCGCCGCCAACTCCGCGCCGCTCAGGCGAGTTACGTGCCCGGGGTGGGCTACATCCACATCGAGGCCGTCGACCGGGTCGAACTCGACACTCTGACCGACGCCGACGCGGTACCGGATGGCTTCCCCTCGGCCGACGCCTTGCGGAGCGAGATCGCCGCCTTGTACCCGCCACCGTGGCGCGACGGAGCCGGTCTGTATCGGGTCAAATTTCGCGTAATGAGCGACGCGGAGGTGGCCGCTTATAAGCTGCTGCGTGAGCAAAACCCCCGCCGGGTGAGCAAACGCAAAAAACCTCTCGAGCCGGCTCAATTATCCGAGCCGGGGGCGTCAGCCCCCGGATAACGTGGCGCATGACAGGGCCAGCTTACCCGGGAACTTATGTCCCCGACTCGGACCGCCTGACTGGAAAGACCCATCATTTCTGTCAGTCGTCGTTGTCTGTCCGTGAACGAATGACCATAATAGTGTGTCTCTCCTGGAACCGAGAGCAATCGATTTCGCTCCACTCGATCGCGCGGAGGTGGCTCATGCGTAAGCTATCAAATCGTTGGTTGAAACGCTCGTTGGCGCTAAGTTGGTTGTTGGCCGTGCTGATCAGCGGCGATGCCTTCTCGGCGGGTCCGGCACGCACGGTGCCTGCTCCCAACTTCACGGCCAGCGACGTCAAGACGTTCCTTCCCGACGCGCGGGAGAAACTGGGCCCCGGCGCGCCAGGCGCGGTGAACTTGGCTCCGGTGACCGGCGGACCTGGAGGTGGCCCGGGCGGAGGCCCCGGCAGTCCTGGCAAGGGGAACGCCTCGTGGCCGGCGATCATTTCGGCCGACGCGATCGAGACCGAAATCAAGAACGAACACAAGGCTCTCCTGACCAACGTCGCCAATCTCAATGCCTTTAAGAGCGGCGGCAACACCAAAGCCCGCTACGCACTCTCGATGCTGGTCTCGCTCTTCAAGGTGGCCGAGGAATATCCGTCGGACGTGAAGTTCAAGAAGGACGCAGCCAATTGGGTCATGGCCTGCGCCTCGGCGGCAGGCAACTGCAAGACGAGTAGCGACGCGGCCTACAAAGAGGCCCAATTGCGTTCAGAAGGCCTGAAGGAGTTGTTCAACGGCAAGTCTCCCTCGGATCTGCCCAAGCCCGACCCTGACAAAAAGTGGCCCGATCTGGTCAACATTCCGCCGCTCATGCAGCGACTGGAAACATCGCAAAAGGAGCGACTCGGCGCCTGGGCTGGTAGCAAAGGTGATTTTGAAAAGAATCTCGCGGCGCTGGTCCAAGAGGGGGAAGTCCTCTCGCTCTTAGGTAAGGTCATCGCCCAGGAAGGGTTCGACAACTGGGACGCAGCCGACTACCAAGGCTGGTGCAAGCAACTCGGCGAAGCCGGCAAAGAGCTCTCCGAGGCAGCCAAGGCCAAGGACCACGACCGCGCCACCAAAGCGATTAGCCAAATCAATAAGGCTTGTACCGACTGCCACGGCGCGTATCGGTAGGCGCCGCGCGGCGAGAACGCGCTCCGCTGCGTGAGCGCGGCTAACGGAAGACGCATCAACGCCGCGCTCAGTGCGAGCAATTCTCGCATTGCCCCTTGAGCAACACCTCGCTCAAGGTATGAATGATCGAGTGCTTCGACCCCGGGGCCGGAGAAATCTCGACCGACACATCGGCTAGGCACGTCACTTGGCCACACTCGGTACAGACAAAGTGCGGGTGCGTCGCGTCATGCTCGCCATGACCGGGGCGATACGCTTCAAATCGCCAGACATGATCGCCGAGCTCGCTACGGCTCACGAGCTTGGCCTCGGTCAGATCCATCAAATTGCGATACACGGTCGCCCGATCGAGGCCGTCGGGTACCAAGCGATCAGCCAACTCGGCATGACTCATCGGCGAGAGCGCCTGTTCGAGTTGTTCCAACACGGCCATGCGGGCCATCGTGACGCGCAACCCCGACGCACGAATTCGATCGCGAATTGCTACTCGATCAACGGCTGGCTTGGGTGTCTTCATAGCGGGTTATTTTAATCCACTCGCGTTCGGTCGGAAAGCAACAAAGTCCCTACGATCGCTACGTTCGGCAGTTCAGAGCTCTTCGGGAAGGCAATCCGGACCGGAAATTTGGCAAGCCCGTCAGAATAACGTAAAGATTGAATGCCCCCCATTGTTTTCCAGCGGGGTGACGTGCCTTTAACAGGAGCGGCCATTCGATTGCGAACGATTCGCAGTCGGATCGTAAGTCGATGCATGAGATGTCGTCAGCAATCACCTGGCCGAGCGTGGCCATGTCGGTGGCACAATTTCTGATCGGCGTGGCCATCGGTTGGTGGTTCAAGGAGCGCCGCGCGGTCGGCGTGCTGGGGGACGAGCAAAAACTCCGGGCGTTCGTTATTCAATTGTACGACTTCTGCCTCAGCTTGGCTGACGACGCGAGCCGACACGCCTCGCGCGTGGACGAGGTTTGCCAGGAATTCGTCAAACCCAAGTCGGCTAATTCGCACGCCACGCCCGAGTCACTGATTGTCGATGCGGCCTCACAAATTGTCCTAGCCAACAAACGCTTCCAGGCGAAGTTGCACTCGGTCGAACACGAACTGCGCCAGCACTCGCATCAGATCGATTTGCATTTGAATCAAACTCGCCTGGATCTGCTCACCGAGTTGCCCAACCGCCGCGCGTTCGATGAACATGTCAAACAGCGATTCGCCGATCGTCAGGCATCCGGCAAGCCGTTTGCGATCATGTTGGTCGATTTGGATCAGTTCAGCAAAATCAACGAGCAATTCGGGCATCCCGCCGGTGACCGCGTCCTGCGTCACCTGCGTGACGTGCTCACCGACGTGCTGCGCGAACAAGACGTGATTACCCGTTACGAAGGGGACCAATTCGCGGTTGTGCTTCCCGAGACCGCGGTCGCCGAAGCGGCCCGAGCCGCCGAACGAGTACGACTCGCAATTCAAGAACGAACTTGCACTTGGGAAGATCAGCCCGTGCGCGTGACCGCCAGCGTCGGCGTGGTCGAGGCGGGTGCGAACGAGGACGCCGCGGCGCTGTTCCGTCGGGTCGACATCGCTCTGTATGCCGCAAAAGAGACCGGGCGCAATGTGGGTTACTTCCACGATGGGCTCGCCTGTCACCCGATCCTCGAAGACAACTTATCTGGCCTGGTCGCGTCTGCGCAAGGGCCGCGATCCAAAGCCGCTGCGTACGCACAGTACGTCGCCGCACTGGGAGTCGATGCCCGAACCGATCCGCTCACCGGTCTGCCCAATCGTCGGGCCTTTGGCGACGAACTTCGCCGTCAGGTGACCACGACTCGGCAAACCAACGCTCAGCTCTCGTTAATGATTGTCGGCATCGATCGCCTCAACCTGCTGGGCGCGTATCATGGACAAGATACTGTCGATCAACTCCTCCGCAAGATGGGCCAGATTTTGTGCGCCGCCGTTCGCGATGCGGACCTCGTCACACGCTACGGCTGGGAAGAGTTTGCCGTGATTCTACCCAAGACCACCTTGCTCGAAGCCAATCGAGCCCACGATCGTATCGAGCGCGCACTGGCTGCGTGCGCCCATGACGATATTCCGCTCACCGTGAGCATCGGGATCGTCGACCTGCACGACGAAGAAGATGCGATCACGTTTGCCAAACGGGCCGACCAAGCTTTCAATCAGTCGAAGCAGTTGAATCAAGACAACGAGTCGGCCGTCGAACCAACCACCGCCAGCGCCGACTAAATCACAGCAACTCATCTCAAGGGCGGAAGTCGTCGTCCGCTTTCAGATCGCAGACGAACGCCGCGAGCAAATCAGCCGCCCGGTCAATGTCGTCGAGCGAAATCGTTTCCACCGGACTGTGCATGTAGCGGTTCGGAATGCTCACGAGTGCCGTCGCCACGCCGCCGCGACTGGTCTGCATCGCGTTGGCATCGGTCGGAGTGGCTCGGCCACTCGCTCCCAGCTGAATCGGAATGTTGCGCGACTTGCTGGCCCGCACCAGCCGCTCGAACACGACCGGGTTCATGTTCGGTCCGCGATAAACGACCGGCCCGCCACCGAGCTTCACGTCCCCTTCTTGTTTCTTGTCAATTGTTGGGCAATCGGTCGCGTGCGTCACGTCGACCGCAATGCCCACATGGGCCTGTACGGTGAATGAACTGGTCGTTGCGCCGCGCAGGCCGACTTCCTCCTGCACCGTGCTCACGGCAAACAAAGCGCAGTCGAGCTTCGAGCTGCTCGCGCGGCGAAACGCTTCCATCACCACCCAGAGTCCGCACTTGTCATCCATCGCCACGCTGTACGCGAGGTTGTTCCGCAGCGGTCGATAGTTCAACTCGAGCGTCACGGGATCGCCGATCTGAACCACGCTCGCGGCGTCCTCGCGGTCTTTGGCCCCGATGTCGATCCACAAGTCTTTCAACTTCACGACCTGCTTGCGCTCGTCTTCGGTCAGTAAGTGAATCGCCTTGCGGGCAATCAATCCGCTCACCGGTCCCGAGGCGGTCCAAATCGTCATCCGTTGGCCAATGAGCACCTGTGGGTCCCAGCCGCCGATCGGCTGCGGATAGATAAACCCTTCAGCATCGATGTACTGCACCAGCATGCCGATTTGGTCACAGTGCCCGGCGAGCATGACCCGCAGCTTGGCTTGCGGGTTCTTGGCCACGATCACGTTGCCATGCAAATCGGTCGTAATCGAGTCGGCACAGTCGGCCATGTGCTCGCGGACATGGTTCTGGATCGGGCGTTCAAAGCCCGACGGACTGGGCGTTTCGAGAAGCCGACGCAGGAAATCGTGAGCTCGGTCGTTCATATCAGGAAGGAGCCTAAAGGTGAAAGATGCGCAGTTTCGTCATATTGGGCACCCTAAATTATCGCCGGTCGTCTGGCAATCGCAATCAGAGTTCTCGCGCTATCCCAGTTATTGTCCGAGCCGGGGACGTACGCCCCCGGCTCGGAGGTTGGCGGTCATGACGAGGTCCTGATGAACTGTAAAACCTTGATTGCAGTTGCCCCAGCCGGACGACTAGAATAGCTACGGAACAAGCATTGGCCGTTCGCCCCAGAGGAGCCGTGGAATCATGAGCACCACGTACCAACCCCGTCGTGCCGTTCGTAAGCGTCGCGACTACACCGCGATTTTGTTTCTACTGGTGATGCTGGTCGCACTGCCCGTCGTCGGGTATGTCGGCTACCTCTTTGTGAGTGGCGACAAAGACAAGCTCAGCGAACTCGGTATTCAAACGATTGGCAAAGCGCCGCCGCCGAGCAAAGCTCCCGCGCAGCCAGTGTCGAACATTCCACCGCTCCCGCCCGACGGAACTTCGCCAACGTTAAACAATCCGCAACTGCGAAGCCCCGCGGCCTCTGTCAATACGGAAGCTAAGAAGCCGGCGAAGCCGGTCGAGGAGAAGCCTGAAGACATCTCGCCGCCGCGCAAGATCGACAGCGTGACGACGGTCGCGCAGGCCGTCGAGCAGATCGCGTTCAACGTTCAAGAAGCGCTCGAAATTCCTCGCAAGTCACTGATCGTCTGGTTGTTCGACGACAGCAATAGCAACAGCGACTATCGCCGACAGGTCGCAGGTCAGATGTCGCGCATGTACAACTCGCTCAAGCTACCGAAGGTTGAACCCGGCAAGATCGACGATGCGCCGCTGCTGACGATGATCGGCGCGTATGGCGAGGAGTTGCCACGATTCATTACGCCCGAGCCCACCGCCGACCTGAGCGAGATTACCGCCGCGATGAGCAACCTTGGCGACGGGTCGAGCAATCAGGAGAAAACGTTCGCCGCCGTACAAGACACGGTCGACAAATTCCTCCCGTACCGGCTGCAAAAGGGACGACAGATTTTTGTCGTCGTCGTGAGCGACGAAGTCGGCGACGATCAGGACTCGATCGACAACGTACTCCCCAAGCTCAAGCAGTACTCGATTCCGGTCTACGTTGTCGGCGTGCAAGCGCCGTTTGGCAGCACGGGCAAGAAACCGGACCAGAACGCGGGTCCGCGCGTGGGCCCCGAGATGGTCGGCAAGGGCCCTAACCAGGGCGCTGCGCCTGCCAAGGGGGATCGCGACATCGTCTTCGGACCGGAATCGCGCGAGGTCGAATGGGTTCGCATTCGCTACCCCAACGGCGGTCGTGAAATTGACTTCGGAAACTTTGATCTCGGCCCATACTCGTTGACTCGTCTCAGCAAGGAGACGGGAGGTATGTACTTCGCCCTGCCGACGCGCAAGATCGATAGCGACTTCGGTGAAGCCCAGGTCGCTCGGATGGAGGGCCGTCCGCAGTCAGGCGGAGGGGGCGCTCGCGCAGCAGAAGAAAAGAAGTTCAACTATTTCGACGCCTTGAACGGCGCCAAGAAAGAAGGCGATGCTCCACCGGCACTCGCCGAGACCGTCAAGGCCGAAGTTCAGGCCGTTGACTTTAGTGCCTCCGCGCCCAAAAGCTCCGTTTCATTACGGGCCTATGCCCCGACCTACTTGTCGGTGGCCGACTATCGCAAGCTGACCGACCCTTCGACGGGTAATAAGGCGTTCTTGGCTTTGCTCGAAGCGGCTCGTAAGACGGCCGATGCCCCGGTCGAGGTGTTGCCACAAGATGTCGACACGTATTTCTCGCTCGCGAATGAAGCCCAGCGCGTGCGGGATTTGATCGCCGGTCAAAAGCCGGCCGCGCTCGTTCAGCCCATGATCGAAGAGATCTACAACACGCTAAAAAAAGGCGAGAAAGACTTCGACAAGCTGACCGACCTGCGATTGAAGGTCGGTTACGATTTGGCGATGGGGCGCATCATGGCGGTCAAAGCGCGTACCGATGGCTATATGTTCATGCTCGCCGCGCTACGCAACGGCAAACAGGCCGAAACGCTGGCCCCGGCCAACGAGCCCATCAAGAACAGCGCCGTCGACAAGATGGCTCAACAAGCCAAGGAACGGCTTGATCGGGTCATTAAGGATCATCCAGGCACCCCCTGGGCCAAGTCAGCCGAGCGTGAGCTGCAAGCGCCCATCGGCTGGAAATTCACCGACGAGAAGAAGACCTAAATCTAAGTTTAACTCGTCCGGCCGGTGGCGACCCGCCGCATGTCGGCATCGACCATCAAATCGACAAGCTGCTCGAAGCTGACCTCGGGGCGCCAGTTGAGTTCGCTCTGGGCGAGGCGCGCGTCGCCGCACAGTTCGTTCACCTCGGCCGGCCGCAACAAGGCCGGATCGACCTCGACGTACCGGCGGCTGTCGAGCCCCACGCGCTGAAAAGCCCGCTCGACAAACTCGCGGACCGAGTGCTTGCGTCCCGTCGCAATCACATAATCGCGCGGCTGAGGTTGTTGCAGCATCAGCCACATGGCCCGCACGTAGTCGCCGGCGTAGCCCCAGTCGCGTTCGGCATCGAGATTGCCGAGCAGCAGCTTGTCTTGCAGTCCGTGCTTGATCCGCGCCACGGCCAGGCTGATCTTGCGGGTGACAAACTCGGTGCCGCGCCGTGGCGACTCGTGATTGAATAAAATTCCCGAACAAGCATGCAATTTGTAACTCTCACGGTAATTGACCGTGATCCAATGCCCGTACACCTTCGCCACGCCGTACGGGCTGCGCGGATAAAACGCGGTCGACTCGCTTTGGGGTGTTTCGCGCACCCGGCCAAACATCTCGCTGCTGCTCGCCTGATAGAATCGGATCGTCGGGTCGATCAGCCGCACCGCTTCGAGCAGGCGAGTGACCCCCAGGGCCGTAAACTCGCCGGTGAGTAACGGCTGTGCCCAACTCGTCGGCACGAAGCTCTGCGCCGCCAGATTATAAAGCTCGGCCGGACGAGTCTCCTTGACCACGCTGATGAGCGAGAGCTGATCGAGCAAATCGGCCTGATGCAGCGTGAGCTTGTCGCCGAGGTGCTCGATCCGCTCGCATCGCTCGGTGCTACTGCGGCGCACGACCCCGTGGACCTCGTAACCCTGTTCGAGCAATAGCTCGGCCAAGTAAGAGCCGTCTTGGCCTGTGATTCCGGTGATGAGTGCGCGTCGTCGAGCCATACCCTCTAGGTTAGCTCGCGTCCCCCGCATCGGCTAGAGTCGCGTTCGATCTGTATCGAATTGGGGCAAAAGATTAAGCTCTCTACCATGTTGCAGCGACTGCTTATCGTGCTGGGAACACGCCCCGAGGCGATCAAATTGGCGCCGGTGATCGCTGCGTGCCGTCGGCGACCGTCGCTCGAACCACTCGTCTGCTCGACCGGCCAACATCGCGAGCTGCTCGAGCCGCTGCTGAGTTGGTTCGATATTCGGCCCGAGATCGATCTCCGCCTCATGCAGGCCGATCAATCGCTCGCCACGCTCACGGGACGGTGCGTCACGGCAGTCGACGAGGTGATTCGCGAACACCAGCCCGCGGCGGTCATCGTTCAAGGCGACACGGCGAGCGTGATGGCGGCATCGATCGCCGGCTTCCTGAATCGCTGTCCGGTGGTGCATGTCGAGGCGGGCTTGCGAACCGGCAACCTTGAATCTCCTTGGCCTGAGGAATTTAACCGCCGCGTCACCACACTCGCCGCGCGGTTGCACTGTGCCCCGACCACGCAAGCCGCCGAGCAACTGTTACGCGAATGGGTCGACCCGAGCCGGGTCATCGTCACCGGCAACACGGTGATCGACGCGCTCGAGTGGACCGCGGAGCGATTGGTCCACGATGATCGAGCGTGGCGCGATCGATACGCCGCCTGGGGCGCTCGACGCATGGTGCTCATCACCGCTCATCGACGCGAGAACCACGGAACAGGACTCGCGCAGATCTGCTCAGCCGTAGTCGAGTTGGCCCGACGTTTTACGGACGTGCAGTTCGTCTGGCCCGTGCATCTCAACCCGCAAGTCTGGGGCATTGTGCATGAGCGGCTCGTGTCGATCGCCAACGTCACGCTGCTTGCGCCGGTCGATTATCCGGAGTTCGTGTGGCTGATGCAACGCTCGACGCTCATCATCAGTGACTCGGGCGGAGTGCAGGAGGAAGCGCCGTCGCTGCGTCGCCCGGTGCTTGTGATGCGCGACACGACCGAGCGGCCCGAGGGGGTCGCCTGCGGCGCGGTCGAATTGGTGGGGACCCTTTGCGAGCGGATCGTCGAACGGACGGCGTGTTTGCTCAACGATCCGGACGAGTATGCCAAACGGCAGGTCGAACATAATCCGTATGGCGACGGTCACGCCGCCGAGCGGATTGTCACCGCGATCGAAGCGATGCTGAAGGGCTCACGTTAGCCGCGAAGCGAAGCGCGTAACCTTGGCGAGCCGCACTGCTTGAGTGTCGTTACGCGATCCGCTTCGCGTCGCGGCTAACTGCGGACAACACACAATTCCTTCAGCCGCTGCTCGATCGCGTCGAGGCCCACGACCGGCGATTGACATGCGAACTGCTCGCAGACGTAGAGCGTGGGCTGGCCGTCGATCGCCGGGCGATCGTTGACCAACGACTGCAATGACGATTGCTTCGCGGTCGAGTTGGCTTGGGCCAATACGCGTCGCGGCCAGAATGGCGAGTGCAGCAACCGTGGCCAGTCGGCATCACCGGCCACGACCACCTCGACGGTCGGGCCGAGCCAGAGGTCGGCGGCGATGAGCATCTGCCCGGCGGCGCTCGGGGCGCGACGAATAAACTCGGTCGAGGCTTTCAACGTCCGCTCGGCAGCTTGTAAGAAGTCGTCTCGACCGGTCAGTTTGCCGAGCCGCGTGAGGACGGTCGCCGCCAGGGCGTTGCCGCTGGGAACCGAGCTGTCTTGCACGTCCTTCACACGCGCGATCAGCTTTTCATGTTGATCGGCGGTGTAGAAGAAGCCCCCCTCGTTTGAGTCAGCAAACTCTGCGAGCACGCGCTCGCAGAGCCCCACGGCCTCGTCGATCCAGCGTGGCTCGAAGGTCGCCTCGTACAAAGAGACGAGTGCATGGGCTATCGCGGCGTAGTCGTCGAGGTACGCGGCGTAGCGTGATTGACCGAGTCGCCAGACGTGCCGCAGTCGGCCATCCTCGTCGCGCATGTGTTGCAGGATAAACTCAGCTGCCCGAGTGGCGGCCGCGAGATAGCGCGGCTCATTGAGCGCGGCGCCGGCTTGTGCCAGGGCGTCAATCATGAAGCCGTTCCAACTGACGATCACTTTGTCATCCAAGAGCGGCGGCACGCGCTTGACCCGCTCGGTCAAGAGCAACGCCCGACACTCGGAGAGTTCGCGTCTGAGGTCGGCTTCCTCGCGCCCCCACTGCTGAGCCCAAGCCGCGATCGATTTGTTGGACGTGTTCAGGATGTTGGCGTGATCGAAGTTGCCTTGCGGTGAGACGTCGTACACGGCGCAGAATGTCCGGACACGCTCGGGTCCCAAGATCGACTCGATCTCGGCAGGAGTCCAAACGTAGAACTTCCCTTCGACCCCTTCGCTGTCGGCGTCCTGGGTGCTGTAAAAGCCGCCAAGCTCGTCGGTCATTTCGCGGAGCACGTAGTCGCAGGTCTCGACGACCACGCGGCGAAAGTCGTCTCGCCCCGTGAGCAAATGAGCTTCGAGATACGCGACCGCCAGCAGGGCATTGTCATAGAGCATCTTCTCGAAGTGCGGAACCAACCAACGCGCGTCGACCGAGTAACGATGGAAACCGCCACCGAGGTGATCGTACATGCCTCCCTCGGCCATGCGGTTGAGCGTGTGCGTCACGACATGCAACAGCGACTCGTTGGGCTGTCGCTGGCACTGTCGCAGCAGCACGCGCAGGTCCATCGGATGTGGAAACTTGGGCGCGCCACCAAAACCGCCGTACTCACGGTCGAACGCCCGTTCGAGTGCCTGTGCGGCACTGCGGAGCAGTTCAACGTTTAAGGTCGCGCCACGGTTGCTGAGTCCGGCGGTACACAGTTCTTGCACATGTTCGGTGAGCCGTTCGGCCTGATCGAGCAGCTCGTCGCGACGCGACTTCCAAGCGTCACTCACACCGCTGATGATCTGCATGAAGCCGGGCATATTGTAGCGGCTCGTCGGTGGCCAGTACGTGCCACCGTAGAACGGACGGAGATCGGGCGTGAGGAACACCGACATCGGCCAACCACCGCGACCGGTCATGGCCATCACGGCGTTCATGTAAATCTGATCCAAGTCGGGACGCTCCTCGCGATCGACCTTGATGCACACGAAGCTCGCGTTGAGCGCGGCGGCAATCGAATCGTTCTCGAAACTCTCGTGCTCCATCACATGGCACCAGTGACAGGCCGCGTAGCCGATCGAGAGAAAGATCGGTCGATCAAGCTCGCGTGACCGCGCCAGAGCCTCGGCGCTCCAGGGATACCAATCCACTGGATTATTCGCGTGTTGCAGCAGGTAGGGACTCGTCTCGGTCGAGAGTCGATTGGGCACGCGTAGGACTCGCTATTTGAATGTCTGGTCGGCGCTCGGAAACACTCCGCCGCGGACATCGTCGCGGAATCGGGTCACGGCGTCGGTGATGGTCGACTTGAGATCGGCATAAGCCCGAACGAATTTTGGGACGTACCCGCTGGTGAGCCCCAGCAGGTCGTTGATCACGAGCACCTGGCCATCGCAGTGCGAGCCCGCACCGATACCGATCGTGGGGACCCGTAAGAGCGACGTGATCTTGGCGGCCAAGTCGGCCGGAATACACTCGAGGAGCACGCTGAAGGCACCGGCCTCCTGAGCGGCTTGAGCGTCGGCGATGAGTTGCGCCTCGTCGCGCTGCACCTTGTATCCGCCGAGCACATGGACACTTTGCGGGCGCAACCCGCAGTGGGCCATGACCGGGATGCCGGCGGTGACCAGCGCGCGAATGACGTCGGCCTGATCGGCGCCCCCTTCGAGCTTGACGGCCTGGCAGCGGGTTTCTTTGAGGATTCGGGCCGCGCTCTCGACCGCCCTGTGGGGGCCCAGATGATTGCTGGGAAAGGGCATGTCGACGACCACCAAGGCATGTTGCACGGCCCGGCCGACCATCTCGGCATGATAGATAATCTCGTCGAGCGTGACCGGGAGCGTGGTGCTGTGCCCCTGAACGACCATCGACAGGCTGTCGCCAACCAGGATCGACTCGACCCCCGCGGCGTCGAGTAGCCCGGCCATCGTATGGTCGTAGGCCGTCAGCATGCTGATCTTGCGACCACTGGCTTTAAGGGCTGTGAACCGGGGTACGGTCATCCGATGCTCGGCAGTCGTCATGCTCGAAAGGCCTTGTAGTGGGGACGGGTCTTCTGGCCAGGGCATTGTTACGGCCCTCGGGGGGCTTGGCAACCGGGCCAACTTTTTAACCCGCGGCGATTAAGAAATTGCTGGCCAGACACCTGAAACACGGGTATTCTGAACGTGCTCGGCAGATGGGTCGAGCGATGGTCCTTCGCCCGCTAATGTGTACCGGAGTGGATAAGGTGATGATGCGCCGTACTTTGCTCGTTCTGAGCTTGCTG
>CAYLYE010000055.1:5186-30080 GCA_964387325.1 uncultured Planctomycetaceae bacterium | reverse complement strand
CCAGCGGAAGCCCGATCGAACCCGGCTTCGCGTTGCTCGCCTAGGCCCATTCGCTGCGCATACTTCAATAGATGGCGATGCGCGGCGTGTTCTCTCGCAACGAATTATCAAAGCAGGCGCCGAGCTTTTTAGACATGCTCGCATCGTGCGCGAACACGAAGATTACTTCCTGAACGTAATCGCAAAACGAAATGGACAGTCGCTCATATCTTTGCCGTAATATTTGGTCTGGCTATCGTCAGTCCTGGATCATTGCGCTCGGACGAAGCCAATAGGCAAATTGCGGCGCCGTCACCGCTTGGTGAGCAGCCTCGCTGTCATGATTCAAGACCATCGGCCTCATGATGCCAGCCAGGAATTGCACATCGTAAATCTCTTGGCACCCCGAGGTGAACTCGAACTGTCCGACTTGCTGGCCGGTACGTAGATCGATGATCGCAACACCGCAGAGCAGTCGAGAATAACGTTGTTGCACAGGCAAGCCGCCAAAGATGTGCTTCTCGCGAACTTGACACATCCCCACGAGTGCATACGGCCCGACGAAAGCCAAGCCTCGTAAATAGGCGGGCAACGCACAGACGAGGTTAGAGCGGCCTTGTTGCGGATCAAATACGCGCAGTTCGCCACAGCCCGAGTTAAGGAACCAGATATGGCCATCGTACCAGCGAGGCGAGTGAGGCATGGACAAACCGCGATGCAAAATCTCGCCTGATTCCACGTCGATGAGAATGCCGCCCGTGGCTTTGTGCTCGCGCCACCCCCCCACGACATTCGATTCACCGAGGGCGGTCACATACTTCGGGCGACCGTTGACGACCGCTAGACCATTGAGATGGCAACGATCTTCTGGTACGACCTCGGAAATAAACGGCGGTTGCCAGCGCGGCACAAAGTTGTGTTCGTGACTCAATCCGGCCAGGCAAGAGAAACGACTTGCGACCACACAGACGCCGCCATCTTTGACAAAGGCAACGTCATGAATGTTCAAGTCGTTGGTGCAATACGAGGCCCGCGGTAAGAACAGGGCGTCGTATCGGCCCGGTTCGTTTTCCAAATATTCGTGGGCCAGAATGGCCGAGTTGTGCATGATCCACAATTGGTATCGCGTGGCCAAGGCCATTCGGTTGCCGTCCACGGCGCAACCCATCGGCTTTTCAAATTGCCGCGGCAAAATCGAGATTTGCTTGCCATCCCAGCTCACAAATACGAGTTTGCCCGCTTGATACGTGGTGATGGCCAGCGAACCCTTGGCTTGCGACAACCACTCAGCAAAACCTTGATCGGCCGTGCAGGTGATCAACTCTCCTTCATTCGAATCCGTCTGGTCGTTGTCCATAAATCGTTTATTTTTACGCGGGTGTTATCAATAGCTGAATTGGATCGCTTCGCTCGGATTTTAACAACCGAGGAATCGTAAGAATTGAAAAAAAGGGGGCCCTCACGAAATTATGGGAGGCGCAGGGCATGGGTTAACTCAGGGAGCAACTGCGACGCGACTGGCAGCTTGGCTGGAGATCGTGTTTGCAATCGCATTAACCCATTTCTTGACGACTGTGCGGTTAATAAACCAGCGCACCCCTCGGAGGCCCGGTATTTCCTGGCTTCGCGTTGCTCGCCCATCGAATGAGCATGCAGATCGCTCAGCCGTGACGAGCGTGAGTGACAAGATATTTGAACGATCGGGTTATCCGGTTCGCAGCACCAAGTCGGCCCGTTCGCGGCACCCATCGGCAAGAATGGTCTGGGCGTTGACTCGATCGTTGGACCAAGCGCGCTCGCGGCCTTCGGCCGTGTTGCTGGCCAAGCCGCACTCGACGTGCCGGATGGTAAGCCGTTCACAGGCCACATCCAAGTCGCAATCAAGGAACACCCGCAGATCGAACAGCGTTTCTGCTCCGACGTTGCGCATCAGCACATAAATCCCTTCGACGATCACGCATCGCGCCTCGTGTGTGATGCACACCGCGCCGGGTCGTGGATCTTTCTCGGCGTGGTCGAACTCAGGAAAAATCCCCGCGTGTGATTGGCGCAGCATCGCAAGATCCGCACGAAAGGCTGCTGTATCAAACGTATGCAACGCGCCGCGTCGACGCATCCCGTCGGCATCCAACCGACTGCGCGGTAGATGATAGCCATCGAAGGGCAACACAACCGAGCAGGGCAATTGTTCGCGCAGAGCTCGACAGAGCGTGGTTTTGCCGCTGCCGGGCACTCCCGCAATACCGATCAGATAAAGATTCGGCCGTTCATGCATCGCGGCGCAGATCGCCGCGACGTGCTGAGCCGTCGTGTCGAATCGTTGTTCGTTCATCGAGCGGTCACTTGCTCGACTTGATGCGAGTAATATGATCGGCGAAGAACGCCTCGACTTCCTTGCCTGAGTCGCGTGGGCCTTCATGACCGTTCAAAACACCGGTCACCATCCGCTTGTGTCCCCGCAAGTTATTGTAGGTGGCATAGACCGCCGTCGGTGGGCAGACCGCATCGATGAAACCGACGGTGACGATTGCGTCAGCCTTGGTTCGCGTGGCGAAATTCAATCCGTCGACGTAGCGTGCCGTTTGCAGCTCGCGTGCCGCTGGCTTACCATCGACCAACGGCACGATCTTGGGCCAACCGGCGATGCGGTCGACAACATTGCCCGAGTGATCACACAAGGCCGGCACACCGGCGTAAAACGCGGAAACGCGCGGGTCGAGCCCGGCTGCGGCGATGGCCTGCCCGCCCCCTTGGCTCCCTCCCATGACGAGCAGGATGCGGCCATCCCACTCGTTTTGCGAGCAGAGAAAATCGAGCCCACGAACGAGGCGGATCAGCATGCCTCGAAAATAGACCGTCTCGCGCGATTCACGTCCGATTGCACGATAGTTGGCCAATTCACCTTTGCTGAGTGCATCATAGAACTCGGCCGGCTTGCCGTTGGGGATGCCGTGCGCGTTCATGTCGAGCGCTAATCGCCCTTGGGCAGCTTGAGCCATGGCGCCGTTCAAATTGCTACTGCGTACCCCAGCTCCATGCACCAGCATGACCGCCGGCAACGACCGGGGCTTGGCATCCTTGGGTCGCGCGAAGTAACCCGAGATCGGCTTTCCTGCCGTACAGTCGGCTTGCACGTCGAAGCATTCGATGCTCGGTATCGATGATGCGACCGACGTGAGTCGGGCGTTGATGGGGAGCTTAGCCAGTTCGCGTTTCTGCTCGGCCCAGAACGAGTCGAAGTCGTCGGGTACTTCGAGGCTGGGTGGGATTTGCAATGGGTCAAAACCTGCCGCGGCCACGGCCGACACGGTCTTTTTATCGTCCGTGGTGTAGTCGACTTGCAGACGCACGAAGCCCGGCTTGTTGAGCGTGCTCGTCACGGTCGTTTGATCGCCGATGGAAACGGTCCCTTCGCCGATTGCGGAATACCCGTCGAGCGTCAAGCGATAGCGGACAACCGCTCCTTTGGCGACTTGCCCTGCGTTGGTCAATGTGATGGCAAAGGTCGCTTGCTCGCCCGCCTTGTAAATCGCCTCAGGCCGATCCGCGATCGCTTTGAGCACATACGCCGACGGTGTCGCGGACTGCTGAGCGTTTACCGAGGAGATTGCAACCAGCAACAGAACGAAGGACGAAAGCGCAGCGCGAATCATGGGAGGGTCCCGTGGAGTGCCAAAGGTGAATTGCCATTGGAGATCATTCTAATGCGCGGGTGAAAACATGTCACGTTCGGGCCCAGTGCTCCGCGCGCGACAGGGGCAAATGCCTGGTCGTTTGCTCGTGATTGCTCGACAGCCCCGCGCCAGGCCACTACGATAAACTTGTCCCACCATCGGCTTTGCCCCCCCTGCTAACGCGCGCTATTGTTTTGAGGAGCCTCGCATGTCCGCAGACGCTTGGTTATTCGATCGGCGACAATTTCTGAGGACGCTCGGAGCGAGTCTGATTGCATCGCCCGGTTGGGCAGCCGACTCGGCTGCATTACCCTCACGTAAACGCTTGGCGGTCGTGACGACCGTGTGGACGTATCGCTCACATGCCTGGCACATGGCCGAGCGGTTCTTGGTCGGCTACCCGCGCGAGGGACGCTGGCATCGACCGCCTTTCCAGGTCGTGTCGGCCTACGTCGACCAGCGACCCAAGGGAGATTTGAGCGCCGGGCGGGCCGAGGAGTTTGGCTTCACGGTCTACCCGAGCGTGGCCGAGGCGCTGCGGTGCGGTGGCCAGCAACTCGCGGTCGACGCGGTGCTGCTCATTGGCGAGCATGGTGATTATCCACTCAACGAGTTCGGTCAAAAACTTTATCCGCGATACGAATTGTTCCAGCAGATTGTCGAGGTGTATCGCCGCGATGGTCGCACGGCGCCCGTGTTTAATGATAAGCATCTGTCGTGGAATTTCACATATGCCAAGCAGATGGTCGAGCAGTCGCGCGAGTTAAAGTTTCCATTTCTGGCCGGTTCGTCGTTGCCGGTCACGTGGCGGATGCCGGCCATTGATCTGCCCTACGGCGCCGAGGTCGAAGAGGCCCTATGCGTTGCCCACGGCGCTACAGACATCTACGACTTTCATGCGCTCGAAGCGTTGCAGTCGTTCATTGACCGTCGACGGGGCGGCGAGACCGGCGTGCGCGCGATCCAAGCCCTGCGCGGCGAGGCCGTCTGGAAAGCACTGGCGGCCGGCAGTTGGACAACCGGGGGCTGGGACCCGCGATTGTTCGAGGCGTGTCTCGCGCGTAGCCAGACCCTCGCGCAGCCGCAGTCGTTCAGCCACCGCTATCCGACCCACGAGCAGATTCGCGCGTTCGTGAAAGACCCGATCGCGTATCGCGTCGAGTACGTCGACGGGATGCGCGGCACGATGCTGTTGCTCAACGGGCTGACGAGTGACTTTCTCGTCGCCGCCAAGCTCAAAGGCCAAGCCGAGCCGCTCTCGACACTGTATTATCTGCCTCCTAATCCGAACGTGACCTACTCGGCGTCGCTGATGACACAGGCCGAGGATCTCTTTAGCACGGGGCAGGCTCCCTATCCTGTCGAGCGAACGTTGCTCACCAGCGGCATGGTTCAGGAGGCACTCAAATCGCTCACGGCTGGCGGCGAGCGACGCGAGACGCCTCATTTAAACGTCCGTTATACCGCGCCTCGCGAATCTCGTTTTGTCCGCACGTAATGCAAGAGCGTCTAAATCTCGGTGGCACTCGGCACCACAAACGGCCGTCGATACTCGCGCCGCAGCAGTGCGTCGGCGGCGGGATTTTTGACGAATCGCTCATTGGCTGCGTCGATCGTTAGCGACGGTCCGAGCGTCAAAGGAGTTTTTGTCAAGTCGACGTCGTTCTCGCGCAGGTGATCGGTCATGCGCGCAAAAGTGGCGCGAGTTTCTTCACCATACTCGGCGCTGCTAAGCTGGCTGCGAATCTCCTCGACCGAAGCCGATTTGCCAAGCCGATGCGAGATGTTCGCAACATGACACAGGCCGGTCGAGACGTGCCCTTGCTCGATCTCGGCATTCAAATCGTCGCGCTGACGACTGCGGACGGCGCGGATAAAGTTGGCGAAATGATTTTCACCCTTCCCCTCGAATTTTTGCACGAGCTTGCCCTGCGGATCAAAGAGCGTGGCGTCGGCGATGAAGCCCTCGCTGCCGTAGATCACGTAGCCCGACTTGAATTGGTCGCTAAACGGAGCCGACTTCAGTCCGCGAACTTCCTGGATAATGGTTTGCGGCCCGTACCGATGGACGGTCATCTGCGTGTTCGGAGTCTCGCCGGCGTCTTCATAGCCGAGTCGACCACCGATGCTGAGCACCGAATCGCCGAGCCCTTTGAGCCCTAAGAGCCAGCGGCAGATATCGACCATGTGGATGTTGTTGTTGCCGAGTTCGCCGTTGCCGGTGTCCCACACCCAGTGCCAGTCGTAGTGCATATTGGCCCGCGTCAGCGGCTGCTGAGTGGCCGGTCCGAGCCACAGATTGAAATCGCACTTGGGTGGAACGACACAGGCCCCGCGCGGACCAATCGAACCGCGCCGACCATAGATGATCGTGCGGGCCAGTTTCACCTCACCGAGTTTGCCGGCGCGCAGGAACTCGGCTGCACTGGCGAGCGCGCCGACCGATCGATTCTGTGTGCCCCCCTGACAGATGCGCTGGGTCTTGCGAGCGACCTGCACCATCCGTCGGCCTTCTTCGATGTTGTGGCTGACCGGCTTCTCGACATAGGCATCTTTGCCAGCTTGCATGGCCCAAATGGCGGCCAAGGCGTGCCAGTGATTCGGTGCGGCAATCGACACGGTGTCGATTGACTTGTCGTCATAAATCTTCCGCAAATCTTGCACGACTTGCGGCTTGCGGCCGCTTTGCTTTTCAACCGTCGCGGCGAGTTCTTCCGCTAATTGCAGGTCCGGATCGCAGACATAAGCGATCTGCACGCCCGGCTGCTTGCCGAATTCGGCCACATGGGCCTTGCCCCGGATGCGACAACCGATCACAGCATGCTGGATGGTGTCGTTCGGCGAGGTTCGGTCCGGCTCGGCGCCGTAAGCCAAGTCGATGGTCGAATGGACCGTGGCGGCCGCCGCGGCGGCGATCAGACTGTCTTCAATAAAGCGGCGACGATTGAGTGAGGGCATGGCGAGAACTCTCGTGAAGAAAGGCGTTGAGCGGCACATAAGCCATTCGCAGCGAATATCATAACATAAGGCTCAGTTCGAGGTAAAATGTCCCTCCCAAAACCTCTGGCTAGCTGGCAACGGACGATGCTCGCCGCTCTCTCCAGCAAGGGGAAGAGGCTAAGGTTTAGGCCTGTATTGTCTGACGATAAGTAGATTAAACTGGGGAAACGGTATTTCGTTAAACTCCGACTCCGGCGGCCCCCCCTCGGTGAGATGCCGAACGGTCCCCCTGCGACCTTTGAGATTGCCACACTGAATAAAACGATGACAACCATGTCGATTCCACGAGCTTTCTGCTGTTTGTGTCTGGCCCTGATTGCTGAACTTGGCCTGACGGGTGCCGTGCGCGGCGCGGAGCCGATTGAAGATTTCCTGACAAAGCATTGCACGCGCTGTCACGGTCCGCAGAAGGAGGAGGGAGATATTCGCATCGACCGGTTGTCGCGCGATTTCAAGTCGGGTATTGACACCCATCACTGGGCCGAGGCCCTCGACAAGGTCAACAGTGGCGCGATGCCGCCAAAGAACGAACCGCAGCCAACGCAAGCCGAGATCTCGGCGTTCGTCACGAGTCTCGATGCGCGGCTCAAGCAGGGGCGCGCGGCACGAATGGCGGCGAGGCCGGCTGTGTCGCATTATCGGCTGAGTCGTAAGGAGTATCAGAACACGGTCTATGATCTGATCGGCGTGCGTTACGATCCGACCAAGCCGGGTGAGCTGAATGCCGACACATTGTGGCACGGTTTCGAGCGGCTTGGCTCGGAACTGTCGCTTTCGCCGTCACATATCGATCGCTATTACCGCGCGGCGGGGTTGGTGCTCGATCGTGCCTTTCCCGTCACATCGAGTGAGTCGCGGAAAGTGCTCAAGACCGCCGCCGACTTGCGTTACGGCGGGGGAAAAGACCAGCAGGCGGCGATAGACCGATTCGGCATCAAGCGGCCGCTGCGCTATCTGCTTTATCCGGGCAGTGTGCAAAACGCATTGTCGCCCAACTGGTTTGGCAAGACCGGTCCCGAGCATAGCGGGCTCTATCGCATGCGTCTGCAGGCTAGCGGAATCCGCCCGCTCGATGGCCAGACGGCCCATCTGAGCATTGGCAAACGGACCGGCGAGGAGACGGTCGATGGCCTCATCGAGTTTGACATCACGGCTTCGGAGGACCGTCCGCAGGTGTATGAGTTCGAAGTGTTTATCGAGATGCCCATGTCGTTGGACTTTTGCGTGGTCGCCACCGATGTGGTCGACCGACGGGCCGGCGCTGCCTTCCGCAATGCGCTCGGTAGCCGAAGTGGGTATATTTTCACACACAGCAGCGAGACTCGGCTGTTGAACCCGAATGCTCCGCAGATGTTCGACGATAAGGGGAACGGCTTGTTCTCCACGGTACTCCTCGATTGGATCGAGTGGGAAGGCCCGATAGAAACCGACGCGGAGAAATCTCGACGCAACGGATTGGTGCCGCCCGACGACGCTACGATCGAGGTGGTTGCGGCGCATTTGCAACGCTTTGCCGAACGGTCTTGGCGGCGCCCGGTCAAACTGCAGGAGTTGGCAGATTACTTGCAAGCCTATCGCGCGGAACGCGATGCGGGTGAAAAACAGGCCGACGCCTATCGTGTGGCGATGCAAGGCGTGCTGACTTCAAGGCACTTCATCTATCTTGTCGAAGGCGATCCGGTGCCGCGCGAACGGCTCAACGACTCGGAACTTGCCTCACGGCTGTCGTATTTCTTGTGGAGTTCAATGCCCGACGATGGTCTGTTCTCAGCGGCCCGAGCTGGCACGCTGCAAGGCGAGGGGCTAAAGCAAGAGGTGGATCGGCTTTTGTCGGATGATAAGACGAATCGCTTCATCAATGACTTTGTGCGACAATGGCTGCAACTGCATCGACTCGGCATGTTTCCGCCCGACAAGAAGCTTTATCCGATCTACGACGCCTGGCTTGAGACCAGCTTGCGTGCCGAGCCCGTCGAGTTTTTCCGCGAGATGTTTGCGAAGAACCTGCCTGTCGACAGCTTCATTGATTCCGATTGGACGATGGCCAACGCCCGGCTATGCGATTTCTACGGCCTGCCGGAGCCAAAATCGGAGGGCTTCCAGCGCGTCGCGCTCCAGCCCGAGGATCATCGCGGTGGACTGCTGACGATGGGGGCGGTGCTCGGGTTGACGTCCGATGGCACGCGTCATCGTCCGGTACATCGTGGAGTCTGGGTCAGCGAAGCGATCTTCGCTAAGACACCGCCGGCTCCACCGGCCAATGTGGATCCGATCGAACCTAATCCGCCGGAAAGTCCGAAAGCCACCATTCGTCAGAAGATCGAAGCACACCGCAACCACGCCAGTTGTGCCGCCTGTCACGCAAAGATCGACCACTTCGGCATCGCCTGGGACCATTACGATGCGATCGGACAATGGCGCACGCGAGAAAAAGTCGCGAAAGGAATCGGCGAGGATCCGTTGATCGATTCCTCGGGGGTGATGCCCGACGGCCGCGCGTTCAAGGATTCCATACAATTCAAACAGCTGCTGATCGAGGACCGCGAGCAGATCGCGAGGGCCTTTATCGAGCATCTATGTACTTACGCACTGCGACGCGTGCTGACGGTCGACGACCAGGAGGACCTGAAGGCGATCGCGGTCGAAGCGAAGAAAAATCAATACCGGGTCAAAGACATCATTCGCGCCGTTGCCCTGTCCGACTTGGTACGAAAGCGATGAGCGGAGCGCTGTGAGCGGACCGTTATGATCCAACGACCAACAGCCACCGCCGCTCTAAAGATATCAAACACCTAGAAGCTAATCGTTAACCGTTAACCCAGGAGTACTCGATGAGCCACTTTCTTTCACAGTCTTGGCTGCTCGACCGCCGTCATGCATTACGCGCCATGGGGAGTTGCATCTCGTTGCCGCTGCTGGAATGTATGGTCCCGCTTCGGGCAGCCGAGCAACAGACCGCCACGCCCCGACGGAGCGCCTTCATTTATCTTGCCAACGGCGTTCATTCGCTCAACTACCAGATCACCACGCCGGGCAAGGATTATCAGTTCTCGCGGTCGCTGAAGCCACTGGAGAAGTATCGTGATGCAATCACACCCATCAGCGGGCTGCACCACCCGGGAGCACTGAGCCATCACCACAATTGCATCTCGGTCTGGCTGACCGGCGGGAAGCTCGGGCCATCGGATAAGAACACGATCTCGGTCGATCAAAAGATGGCCGAGATTACGGCGAAGCATACGCGTTATTCGTCGATTGAGATTGCCCTCACGGGAGACGCCCTCGGCTGGACGGCCGACGGCGTGCGGTTGCCTTCGATGCGTCGTTGCAGCGAAATCTTCGCGTCTCTGTTCGAGGCGCCCAAAGGGGGCACCGCCGTACAACGAAAGTCATTGCGTCGCAAAGGGAGCGTATTGGATGCCAACCTTGCCGAAGTACGCCGGCTTGAACAAGCAATGGGATCGGCCGATAAGGGACGACTCGATCAATACCTGACCTCAGTTCGTGAGGCAGAGATCCGCACGCGGCGGGCCGATGCTTGGCTCGATACGCCACTCCCCACCATCTCGGACGACGATCGCCGGCGGACTAATCGCGACGTTCCCGCGACTATGGCGGGGGACTATTTTCGGACCGTCTATGACCTGATCGTGCTCGCGTTCCAGACCGATGTGACGCGCGTGGCCACATTCAGCCTCGGCGGCGAAGGGGATGCTTTCTCGATTCCTGAGATCGGCATCTCCGAGTCGCGCCATCAGCTGAGCCACCACGGCGGTGATCCGGGCTACATGGAAAAGCTCACCAACTACGATACCTTCGCCATCGAGCAGTACAGCTACTTCCTCGGCCGGCTCGCGGAGACGAAAGATCTCAACGGCAAGCCGCTGCTGGGTTCGACGATGGCTCTCTTCGGTAGCGGCATGTCCTACGGCCACAGCCACGGCAATGCCAATTTGCCGCTGGTGCTCGCCGGCGGTTCGGACCTTGGTCTGAAACACGGCAGCCATCTCGACTTCAACCAAGGTCACTTCAAAGGCTACCAGCTCGACAAGCCCGGCGAGCACTATTCGCTTTGCAGCCGCCCGGCGAACCCCAAGGCTCACATGAGCAATCTGCTGCTCTTGATGGCCCAACGCATGGGCGTGGAGACCGACACGTTTGGCGACAGCAACCAGGTGATCGAACTATGAAAAAGGTGTTTCTTGTTCTTGGTTCTTGGTTCGTTGTGCTTGGTTTATGCGGCTCAAGCTTTGCCGACGAGCCGTTCCGGCCTGAGTCGGGGAAATTTCCACCATTGGAGAAGGCGCTAGCCTATCGGGGCGAACTCGTCTTCGTCGATCATGCTAACCGCCGCGGCAGTATTCGCGTGCAAGGCGAAGGGACGTATTTCCGTAACGCTCCGCACCCCTTCGCCCTGTTGCCCTATGGCATCGTGCGATATCACGGCGCGGCGGCGGAACTGCGCGACATCCCGCTCGGTACCGTGCTCCATGTCCGGGCCTATTTACCGCCCGACCCCAAGACCTCGGCCGTGCCGGTGTTGCCAATCAACAATCGGGAGAAGAACACGGGCTATAGCGGCGCCGGTACATCACCCGCCGAGAACCACGTCCTGCTCCTCGAAGATGAACCCAGCCACTGCCAGCGCGAGGGGCTGGTCTGGAAGCTCAAGGAAGTTGAACTCCAAGGCAACGCGGGAATGATCGTCGCTAGCCGTGAACCGCAGCAAGGCGGAGACGGAAAGGCCGAAGAGGAAAAGATGACGTTCGATGCCGCGACGCGCATCTGGCGTGGTCGCGAATGTCTGGGAATCGAAGAGTTGATCGCCGAGGGCATCTGGCCCGCAGAGGGAAAAAAATCGCTCGCTGGTCAGTCTGTACTGCTGGGAGTTACCTGGAAGCCCACGCCCGGCGGTATTTTCACCCGCTTTCACATCTCCGATATCTGGCTCGACGACTCGGCGATGCAGCGTGTCGCCCGCAACCAGAACGAGGTGCATAAGGCGTTTATCCGCAGCCGTTGGATGCCCGCGTGGATCGATGCCGTCGAGTATGGCAAGTTCGGCCGTGCGAAGGTGACGGCGACCTTGTTTGGCGGCATGGACGCCTCGCTGTACGCCGACTTCACTAAGGATGCCTCGGCCCTGATGAGTGCCGTCGAGAATACGTTGAAACACACACACGGCGCTTACGGCCCCGCCCACATGGCTTCGCGAGGCACGCTACTCGAAGTCACCAAGGCAGACGGCGACGCTCCCTTGGGCAGTAGCGGCATACAAATCCGGTTTGAGACCGATCTGATCATCGAAGGCATCCGCCCCGGCCGAATCGTTCGTGTGCGTCCTGCGAGTTGGCCTCAAGTAGACGTGCCTCGCGAGGAATATCTGAGCGACAGCAACTTCGAAGAACGCTTCCCGACCCCGGCCATCTTTCCGAAATACTGAGGCGATTGAAGTACGCGCAGCGAATGAGCCTCGCGGACCTGAACCCTGACCTGTTGAGAGAGTGGCCCTACGACACAGGCCGAATTATCCGAGGAATTCAGCAATAGCGCCGAGTTGCGGGACCTTTTTGCTCTCCAACGCCATATCAAGATCGCCGTAGTGTTTGATGGGATTGCCGTAGGCGTTGAGGATCGTCGTATACCAATTGCCGAGCGTCTTGTGACCGGCTTCTCCGTGCTTCGGCACTCGGATGTAGCGACCGGCAATGTTGAGCTTCGCGTTGCGGCCTGAGAAGACCATGAACGGCCATTCATGGCCGTTGCTGTGGTGCGTCTCGCCATTATCGGGGAAGTAGAACAGCATCGTGTTGTCGAACATGTTGCCGTCGGCTTCAGGTACCGCTTTGAGTCGCGAGATAATCGTGTCGACCAACTTCATATGTTGAGTGCGCACGGCGGCACGAATTTCGAGTGCCGAGAGCTTGCCGACCCCCTTGCCGTGGCCGACGTCGTGAAGGTTGACCGGGTCGTTCTCGATACCCGGCAATCCGGTGTAAGTCGTACCGAGTTCATCCACCGTAAAGGTGACAACATTGGTCATACCCGAGATCAGCGTCGAGAGCAGAATCTCGGTGTGCCCCCATTGCCGGTCCAGCGTCGAGAGTTTTTCGGCGAAGTATTTGGGGTCCATCTGAGGCAGGTTTTTGCGGATGGCATCGGCCATTGCGTCCACCTTTTCATTCCGCCGCCGGATGTCTTCGATGGCGTCCGCGTAGTTGGTTACTTTCGCCTGTTCGCCACCACCGAGTTGGGCGGCAAGTTCCGCCTGGTTTCCAGCGGTGAACTCGAGCAACTTGCGTTCAAGGGCATAGCGGGTTTGGTCTTGTGTGTCAGCTGCAACCGATTTGAACAGCTCGCGCAACGCGACCTTGGGCGAACCAAAAGCGTAGTTGGGCTGCCCCGCAGAACGAGCAGAAAAACCCACATCGATCCCTTCGATGTTTCCACGCGCATTACCGCCGTCGTTTGGAAAACAGGCGAGTTCAATGTGCTCGAACGGCGAGGGGAAGAGCCGAGCCAACTCGAAATCGACCGTCGCCCATTTGATCGAGCTAAGTCGCTCGTTGGCCCTGTACACGCCGAGCGACGACTGCCAGGTATGATGCCCTGTCGTACACATCATGCCGGAGAGTCCCTGCAGGATCGTCAGGTTGCTCTGGTGCGCGGCGACGGGCTTCATCCAGTCAGGCAATTCGTGCTTACTCAATTCCACAGAGAACGGCTGCTTGTGTTGTTCTTTGGCGGCATCTTCCGCCGACAGCGATGGCGGAACCATCACGCTGGGAAACAAGCCGTTTCCCTTGTGCATGAAGATGAACCGCATCGGAGCCTTGCTCGTCACCGGAGCACCGAGAACGCTCCGCAGCCACGGGGCGAACATGTTACCGCTTGTAGCTAAAGTGGCGGCACTCAGGAAAGCTCTTCGATCAAACATAGGAAGTGCTCCAACGCTATTTGCGGTAAATGAAGGAATCAGAAGTTAACAATGATACAATGACGGCATTAAAGCTACCGCCGCTTTTGACATAGGCGTTGTCGGCGTCGATCAAGGTTTGCGAATCGCTGAGCATTTCATTGCGCCCCATATAGAATCGGAAGGCGTGGCGGATGATCGACTGCCGAACTCGCTCGGACTTCGCCAAACGCCCAATCATGTCAAATGCGTCTTTCACATCGCCATCCACGGCCGGGTCGCCGCTGCCGGTGATGCTGCCCGCGGTTGAAAAAGGGGCGGTTTTAAAAATGTCGCTGCCATACTTGGCCGTGGACTTGGCGACAATATTGTCCGGATGCTCCAGTTTCTCTTGGGTACGGAATCGTCCGAAATCGTCGTACATCTCAAAAGGAACGCCGAGCGGGTTCATGCGCTGATGGCATTTCCAGCATGCCTGATTGCTGGTCACCATGCTCAGTCGTTCGCCGAGCGTCTTATGCGGATCGTCAGGAATCTTCGCATCGACGGTGATGGGCACGTCCGGAATACTGCCAGCGAGCAACTTTTCGCGAATCCACTTACCACGCCGAACCGGGTCGGTCGCGGTATTTGCCGAATGGGCTATCAGCCAAGCCGGATGCGTGAGAATGCCTTTGCGGTTCGCAATGGAAAATGGCTGCACGGGATGGTAGTTAAAGGCGTCGTCCGAGCCGTACTGACCTTCGACGGGCGTACGAGGGAGGTTGTAAATCGGTGAATGCCACAGCCGATTGCCGTGAGCCCAAGGAAACGTCGTAAAGGGACGGCCCCCGCGGCCAAACGTGTCCTCAAACAGATTCATGAGCCGGACCAGGTCAGTCTCATGCACACCGCCACTTCGTTTTCCTTTGATACCTCCAGACGCCACATATTGCTTGAGCAGTGCTTCGTGATCGGCGGCCACTTTCTTCGGATCGGAACGCCAGTCGGTGTCTTTAAGCGTGTCATAGACTTGTTGCCAACCGGCAATCAGCTTCGCTCCTTTTTCATTCTCCAGATTGTGATACATGAAGAACTGATCCGTGGTCAGCAGCGTCTCGAAGACGTTACGATCCGACTTCAGAATGTGGGCAACGACTCGATCCGCTTCGACAACCAGAAAGCCGGGCGTTCCGAAAGTGCCTCGATCCGGCACACGATAGATCCCATCGCTGCGTTGAATGTCTTTGAACACGCGCACGGCCATCGGATAGCCGAAGAACTCCCGAAAGAACCGAATGATCTTGGGATGTGACGATAAATAGTACTCCCCATAGTGCTCGATGCTGAGTGCCGGATCGATCGTGCCCTTGTTATAGGTCGGATCGGCGAGCATTCGCTTGACTTCGCGCTCGTAGTCCTGCTTCGACACCAATTGGCCTTCCCGCGCGGCTGCCGTGAGTGTCGCATCTGGACCGCGATCACCGAGGGCATAGGCAATCGCGAAGCTGGCTTCATGGGGCGAGAGTTTCCGGCGACCGAACGCATCCTGTGGGCCGTCGCCAAACTCCAGGCGATACAAGAATTCCGACTCCAGCAACACCGCTTGAAGCATCTGTCGCAAGCCCTCCGTGTTGCCAGCAAGTCGAATTGCGGAGGACGTGAGTTCTTTGTACTTCTGGAATTCCAGCGTCGTTGGTGGCCGCCGCAGCACACGGTCGAACTGCGTCACGATGGCGGCTTGAATCTCGGCATCGGTTGGCGTGGACTTCTTTAAGATGACCACTTCAAATGCCGGCGGGGTTGGGGGAGAGAAACGATCCGACTTGTTGTCGAATTCGTCCGCTTTCAGTTCTCCGTTCTTCACTCGGGCAGTGCGGATCTGTTTTTTGGAAATCCATTCCGCATTGCCCATCATGGTCAGCAAATGGCTGCCGTTGAGCGAAGTCAGGTCGTAGTCTCGCACGCCCGAGTGTTCGGGAAGAGTGACCGGGCTGGAAACGCCGCGCAGGCCGTGCTTATTGGCATCCCGAGCACGAGCATCGAAGTCGAAAACATCGAAAACTCGTTGGTGAAATATCTGCGGACTGACGAGCCAACGCCGAGCTGGGCTGAACGGCTTTTCCTTGACGCTACCGTCGAACAACGTGCGATGATCCACCCAGTTGCCGGCTTCGGGTGAACGCGCTTTCTGATCGAGGCCAGAGGCGTTGTGTTTGCGCAGTTCGCCTTGCACCCAGGCGAAAAGTAGCTTGTGTTCCTCGGTCGTGGGCTGCGGCGCGCCTTCCGGAGGCATCATATTGAAGAAGAGTTGCGACTCCGCCTTGTTCAACACGTTGAGCAACGGCGCCGGATCGAGTGACGACAAGGCATCGAGTCGCACGTCGCCTTCACGCGCCTGCGTCCCGTGACACTCGCCGCAAAACTTAACCAGCAACGGCTGTACCTCGGCAGGAACCTCTGCAGCCGGTGCCGAATGCGTCGCAAAAGCTAGTTGCGGAAGCAGGAGGAACAGGACTCTGAAAGTGTTCTTCATATTTGCTTCACGGATTTATCCCGCACGCGGTAAATAATGCGGCTATCGGTAGTTGATCGGCAAGTCGTGGGAGACGGATAATTTTTAGCGGTCGCCGTGGCCCGTCTTGATCACTTCATTACCTAAACCTCAATAACGGTTCCGGACAGCCACGGTCGGTAAAGTATAACGACACCCCCCGATGCTTATCCAGCCGATAACAGCTTGCGCGTTCGGTTCCAATGTCATTGCAGGACGCACGGACTCAAGCCAGGGACCTGCGGCGACTGAAAAATCATCGCCGACTTGCGTGCAACCAGGACAGAACACAACTACACCTCGAACCGTAACGAGCCGCATGTCGCCTTCAACAGATCAACGATCGGATTGACTTGGCGTGGTGAATATTCACAATGGGGTTTACATCCTCACCACGGCCCCTGATACCCGATGTCGACCGCTACCATTCTTGATGTCGCACGTAAGGCAAAAGTCTCGGCGGGGACCGTGAGCCGCGTGCTCAATCGGCATCCGGCTGTTGATCCGGAAATCATCCACCGTGTGCGGCAGGCCATCGAGGCTTTGAACTACGCGCCGCGGCAACGCAAAGCCAGCATGTCGGCGCTCAATCCGCTCGCGGGCAAAAACATTTTGCTGCTGATGTTAGGGTTGGATCGCTCACTCGCATCGCTGCCCGTCGTGGCCACGGCGATACACGGTGTCGAACATTCCTTGGAGGCGGCACGCGCACAGTTTCTGGTGGCCGACCTGCCGCGCATCGACCATGTGCCTGAAGTGTTACGACGAAAACGAGTCGATGGCGTCATTCTCAAAGGAGCACTGCAAGGGAATCTCGCAGCGCAGGCCGATCCGGCCTTGATGAGCACGATCGAGTCGTTGCCGGCCGTTTGGGTGTTGGGACGACCACGCGGTTGCCACGGTGATGTTGTCCAGGTGAACGACCAACTCGTCGGACAAATCGCCGCCGAACATCTACTCGAACGCGGTCACCGTCACTTGGCATTCGTGAGTCCTAAGCCATCGCAAGCCACACTCATGCGTCGCCAGGCCAGCTTCACATTCACGGCGCAGCAGAATGGCGCGACGGTGTTCTGTTATCTGGGGGACCAACGCAACTGGGGCTTTCCATCGTCCGCCATCGAACAAATTGATCTGGTCCAAGGATTGGTCGACTCGGTGCTCAAAGAGCGTCCTCGGCCGACCGCCATTTTTGCACCCGACGACAGCGTCGGGGTGCAGGTCGCACGGGCTTTGGCTGCCCGCGATTTGCAGTTGGGCCGCGATATTAGCCTGATTTCGTGCAACAACGAGCGGCCGCTGCTGATGGGCGTTTATCCGGCGCTGACCACGATCGACGTTCATGCGCACGAGATCGGCTGCCGCGCGGTCGATCAGTTGAGCAAGCGCATCTTGTACCCGTCGCAGCCGCATGTCGATATCGGCCTGGAGCCCACGCTGGTCGAAGGAGCGTCGGTCGTACGGCTGTAGCGCTACCGATCGGGTGTCGCTTAAGACTTAGCCAACAACGCCTCAAATTTTCGATTCGCCTCGTTCCAGGCGTCGGCATGTTGGGGTTCGTACTCCTCGACCGGAAAGCTGTCGCGAATCACCTGCCGCACTTGGGCCACCGAGCCAATGACACCCGCGGCGATGGCTTGGATGGCGACATTACCGATCGCGGTGGCCTCGATCGGACCGGCCACGACCCGTCGTTGGCACGCATCGGCGGTGGCCTGATTGAGTTGTCGATTCTGCGTGCCGCCGCCAACAATGTAGATCGTGTGGATACGGCCTCCCACCAGATCTTCGAGCGCAGTCAACACATATCGATACTTGAGCGCCAAGCTTTCAATCGCACAGCGAATCACCGCTCCATCGTCGGCCGGCACATTTTGCGAGGTCCGCCGACAGTAGGCCCGAATCGCCTCGGGCATGTCCCCCGGGGCTTGAAACGAGGCGTCGTCGGGGTCGATCAGTGAGCGGAGCGGAGGCGCTTCGGCAGCGAGTCGATTGAGCGCGTCCCAGCGATACTCTTTGCCGGCTTGGTTCCACACGCGGCGACACTCTTGGACCAGCCACAGGCCGGTGATGTTTTTGAGCAACCGGGTCGTACCGCCGACCCCTCCTTCGTTGGTGAAATTCCAGGCGCGACATTTCTCGTTGATGACGGGCTGCGGGCTCTCGACCCCCATGAGTGACCAGGTTCCGGAACTAATGTAACACCAGTCGGGGCGCGCATGCGGCGCCGAGGCGGCAGGCACCGCCACAACCGCACTCGCCGTATCGTGAGTGCCGGGGACCACGACCGAGACTCCCGACATCCCCAGATCGCGGCTTACGTCCTGGCGCAGCGATCCGATGTTCGTGCCCGGTTCGACGAGTTGCCCCAGGATGCCGCGCGGCAGATCGAGTTGCGATAGCAGATTGCCCGCCCAGTTTTTCTCGGTGGGGTTATAAAACTGCGTGGTGGTGGCGTTCGTCACCTCATTGACCTTGGCGCCCGTGAGCAGCCAATGAAACAGGTCGGGAATCATCAAGAACGACTTGGCTACGTCGAGCAACGGCGAGTCTTTCAGCCGCATGGCGAGCAACTGATAGAGCGTGTTGAAGGGCATGAACTGCAAGCCGGTCTGCGCGAAGATCGCCTCGCGTCCGACTTGTTTCATCGCCGCTTCCATCATGCCTTGCGTGCGCGCGTCGCGGTACGAGTAGGGGTTGCCAAGCAGTGTGTCATGCCGACCGAGCAAGGCGAAGTCGACGCCCCAAGTATCGACCCCAATGCTCTTGATGCGCGAGCCGTAGATTGAACCGGCTTGACGCAGTCCGCTCGTGATGTTGTTCCATAGCGCGGGGGTGTCCCAGTAGAGGCTGCCCCCCAGGTTCACCGCGCCGTTGTCGAAACGGCGCACCTCTTCGATCCTGAGCCGGTCGCCGTCAAACAGCCCAGCCAGGACGCGCCCCCCTGACGCCCCGAGATCGACCGCCAAATAGACTTGATCGGACATGAGCCGCTCCCACCAATGAATGACCGAATGACGCTGCGCTAGCGTGTGGTTTTACACCTCCGACTGCTGCGATACCAGCGGCGGGTAACCACCTCGGGATGCCAAACACAGGGGCATTCACCGATCGCTATTAAGTGCATGGATGCGAAGCGGTTGAGGCTCTTGGTGGTAACTTTCTGGCTGACATAGCTTGCCCAGGCTGAAGAACCCGACTCGGATTAGCCGATAATGACCGTAGCGCATTGTTGACTTAGCCGACAAACATTCCTAGGATTGAACCATTGGAGCCGGACATACGCTCCGCGACGTGCAGATGAGTCTCCCAGCCCGGCGTGCCCCGATGGCCGTTTCGCAACCCAATCCACTGCTGCCCCGAGTGGCTGACCTCAGCGACTCAGCACCGGCCCCCTCGGCTGGCGAGCCGCATGTTATCCCCTTCAAGGCATTTCGGACCGACGCTGAGTTCCTCGCCGAGGCCAGTCAGCAGCTCGAAGGGGCCTCGCCCAAGGAGATCATCGCCTGGGCCATCGACCAGTACTTTCCGTACCTGACGATGGCGACCGCCTTTGGACCCGAAGGCTGTGTCATTATGCACTACCTGGCCGAGCTCAACCCCAAGGTCCATGTCTTCAATCTCGATACGGGTTATCAGTTTCGCGAGACGCTCGAACTGCGTGAGCGCATCAAGAGCCGTTACGGTCTTGATGTGGAACTGAAAAGCGCCGACACGACCGTCGAGCAGTACGAAACGCTCAACAACGGGCCGGTCTATAAGACCGATCCCGACCGCTGCTGCCGCGAGCGCAAGGTGCAGGTGCTCAATCAGGCGGTGGTGGGTTTCAAAGCGTGGATGAGTGGCATCCGTCGTGACCAAAGCCAAGATCGAGCCGTGGTGCCGATTGTCGGTTGGGACAAAAAGTTCAATCTGGTCAAGATTAGCCCCTTGGCCAACTGGACGAAGAAAGACATTTGGAAGGCGATCGTCGATCACGACATCCCGTACAACCCGTTGCACGATCAGGGTTATACGAGCATCGGCTGCTGGCCCTGCACGCGGGCCGTGATGTTCGGCGAGGACGAGCGGGCCGGTCGCTGGAGCGGTTCGACGAAAAAGGAATGCGGTCTGCACACGACCGACTAGCGTTTTTGGGCTTCGCTCGGCGCGGCAACGACATTGGGTGCGGTTAGGTTCATCGAGTCACCGAGAAGATTTCGCCGATGCGACTGTCCGCCAAGACTGAATACGCCTGCGTCGCAATGATCGAGTTGGCGGCCGGCTACACCAGCCACGAGCCTGTGCGTATTCGCAAGATCGCCGACGAGCACGACATACCGGCCCGGTTCTTGGTGCAAATTCTGCTGCAACTCAAAGGGGCTGGGCTCGTTAACAGCACGCGCGGCGCGGCCGGCGGCTACCAACTCGCGCGAGAGCCCCAAGACATCTCGCTGGGCGAGGTGATGGAAGTCATCGAGGGGCCCGACGACATTCCCGCCAGCACCGTGAGCCGCGACAGCCGCGCGGCACGCGCGCTACACGAGACTTGGCGCGGTGTCATGCAAGTCCAGCGAGATTTTCTGCGTGGCATTACGCTTGCCGAGTTACTCGAGCGCACCCGGCGGCAGAACGAGCCGATGTATTACATCTGATCCGGCTTAGAATCGGTTCGTCTCGCGGCGAACGGTGCGCGATATCCAAGTCTTTGACTTTCAATCATCCATGCGGCCTGCAATGACCCAGGATGGGCGGATTTCGGCGAAGACTACAGAACGAGCCCCTGCGATTGGAGTTCACCATGAGCCAGCAGGGTCCGACAGAATGATGGTCCGCCCGAATAGCCCGAAGACAGGATGTTCTCTCCAGTTGCTCCGCGATCTCGGCAGCGTGGCTGCATTCGCGGGAACACGATCAATGAACAAAGTCAATTATTCTCCGCTAAGCCTTCGAGGTGGCCAACGTTTTTGACCGGGGCAAAAATGTCTTGCACCTCGCGCAGCAGCGAAGCGTCTAACGGCAGCGCGGCCCATTCGGCCCAGCGACGAATGTTGGCCGGATTAGCTGAGCCGGCGATGGTCGTCGAGATATCCGGATGGGCAAGCGAGAACTGCAATGCCAGTTGCGCAATATCGATCCCCCGCGACTGACAATGAGCCGCGGCGCGACGAGCCGCCTGCTTGACCTCTTCGGGTTCCTTGAGCCAGGCCGGTAACAGAGCATTCGTCAACAGCCGAGCGCTGAAGGGGCCGGCGTTCATGATGCCGACTCCCCGCTGCTTGAGGTACGGCACCGACTCGTCAACAAACCGCGTGTTTTGCAGCGTGTACTGATTGTAATTCAACACACAGTCGACCTCGACTTGATCGCAAATGAAACGGAAGATTTTTTGCGGGTAACCGCTAAATCCGATCAAGCGAACCTTGCCTTGCTCAACCGCTTTGCGCAACGCCGGGATCGTCACATCGACGATCCGCTGCATGGGCACAAACTCGATGTCGTGGCACAGGATGATATCGAGGTGATCGGTCCCCAGGCGATGCAGTGAGACATCAATACTCTCGGCGACGCGACGGGCGGAGAAATCGAAATGTGTCAGGTCGTAGCGTCCAAGCTTCGAGCAGAGCGTGTAGCTGTCGCGCGGCACGTTGCGCAGGGCGATCCCCAGCAGAACTTCGCTCATGCCACGCCCATAAAAGGGAGACGTATCAATAAAATTCATCCCACATTCGAGCGCAACGCGCACGCTTTGCAGCGCTTCATCGAGTGTTACGCTGCGAAACTCAGCCCCTAGCGACGAGGCGCCGAAGCCGAGAATCGGCAGTTCAAGTTGAGTTTGACCGAGCCGTCGTGTCGAGATCGTTGGGAGCATGGTGCTATCATGGTAAAGACGAGGCGAAGGGCCGCAATCCCAAATCGCGGCTAGGCACGACCGGGGTTCCAGAACCTTCGCCCAGGATTCGATGTGACGTGCTCCGGAGGATGGGTCGGGATCGCTTGCCCAATTCCCTCGCGCCGACTACGTTTAGCATGTGTGACGCCCTCCTAGATTTGAGACCGCCCCCTATGCCGGCCCCTCAAGGCAATTACGATCAGCACGGCTTTCCGATCCCCCAGCGGTTCGACGATCAGCCGCTACCCCCCCCTCCGCGCAGCACAGTTGACGTGCGGCGGCGGCGCCTGAGGTGGATTTTTACCCCGGTATTGATTGCCGCGATCTTCATGCTTCTATGGCGTTCGTCGCTGTCTGATTTTGGCCGACAAGCCATGTCGGAGCATTATTTGCATCGCGCTCGAGAATCGTACTTCAACGACGACTTGCAGCAGTCTCTAACTTATCTCAATCGGGCGATTGAGTGGCATGCTGACGCGATCAACGCCCGATTGCTGCGAATCTCGGTCGAGAAACGACTGAATCAGATCGATGCGGCCATCGCCGATCTGACCAAGCTATTGAGCAATCGCAAGCTGCCATCCGACATCCTGGCTCAATTTTACATGGAGCGCGGGTTTCTTTATCAACGCGCGAATCGGCCCCAGGAAGCGCTCGACGACATGAATCAGGCGTTTGAGTTGAAGCCGGCTAAATCTGCCTCCTACGCCAATGGACGCGCTTACCTACGCGCCCTGCTCAATGTCGAACTCGAAGAAGCACTCGCGGATATTCAACTGGCGTTTAAGTGGGATGGGCAACCGTTGGGCAAAGAGACCAACGCCGCGTTCATCGATACTCGCGGCTATATCTATTTCCGGATGGAAAAATATCCCGAAGCGCTCGCCGATTTCAACCAGGCCATCAAGTTGATGGAGCAGCAACTCGCCGCGGAGGATTCCGTCGACACGTTGCCTCCATCGGCACAACGGCGACGCAAGTTCGAATTGCAGGAACTGCGATTGGCGTTGGGAGAGACTTACCATCATCGGGGTGAAGCATACGCCGCACAAAAGAAAACAGCTCAAGCAGAGGCCGATTTTGCCACAGCCAAGCAATTTGGCTTTCCAGCCGACACGACGGAACCTTAGTCGACCGCCTGTGTCTTGATTGTAGGCCGATCGACCTCGCCGAGACCCTGGCATGTCAACCACGATCGATACCGCCGACGAGTTCTGCTCCTTCACGGTGAAAAATGTGCGCTGGTATGTCCGTCGCGAATGGCGTGAAACGCTGGTCGGTCCTGACGGCATGAATCTTTCGACCTGGCAGCGTGAAGGTCGCGTGCAGGTTATCAAGGACGGGGCGCATCGTACCGTTTATCGGATCGACTTGCCGCAGGGGGCCGTATTCGTCAAGCATTATCGTTGCCCGACCTGGTGGGATCCGCTTCGCAATCGCTGGCGCGCGAGCGCCTCGCGGCGCGAGTTCAACAAGGCTCTTGAACTGCAACACCGCGGCATTGCAACCATCCGGCCTTTGGCCTTCGGCGAGCAAATCGTTCTGGGCGGAGTACAGGAAAATTACCTAATCACCGCCGCATCACTCCAGTCGGTCGCGCTCAACGAGTTTGTCGAGCAGTTACTGAACCGTCCGCACTCAGAGGCCGAATTCATTCGCCTACGACTCGCCGAGGCGCTCGCCCATTTGTGCTCGGAGCTGCATCGCTCGGGTGTCTATCACGACGACTTACATGCGGGCAACATTCTGGTTCGGTGCGATTCGTGCCGAACGGGCCAACGATCTGAGCGACCCGAGTTAATGGTGCTCGACTTGCCTGGAATCCAGTTCTCGGCAGCGCTCGATTGGCCACGCAGTCGTGACAGCCTGGTGATGTTGCACTCCGACTGGGCTCAACGCGCGACGACACGCGAGCGATGGCATTTTTGGCGACACTACGTCCGCGCGCGCCCCGAGCTGCGATTAGAGCAACCTCGCCCAGCGGCCGCAGAGATCGTTGAACGCACCGGCGATTATGCCTGTCAGTTGATGGCCGGTCGTGCCAAGCGATCGCTTCGATCCAATCGAGACTTTCAGTTCTTGCGATGTGAAAACATACGCGTTCATGCCGTTCGTCACATGAGCGAAGCGGACCTGCGTGACTTGGCTGCCGATCCGCAGCGGCTCATTCGCGAGTTCGTCGAATCACCGGTAAAGATCAGCCACTCGGGGGTCGTCGTCGAAGCAGAACTGCCGATCAACGGTATTGTGACCAAAATCGCTTACAAGCGAATCCAGCCGCGCACGCTCTGGAAGCGATTGACTCGCTACGGTCGACCAAGCCGCGCACTGCATAACTGGGTGATGGGGCATACGCTACTCGAACGCGGTATCGCCACGGCCGAGCCGCTCTGTGTCTTTTTACCGCAAGGTTTCCAACGCGGCGGCAACGAGTATCTGGCCACACGCTGGATCGAAGGGGGTGAAAACCTGCATCTGTTCGCTTGGCGGTTGGCCCGCATGTCGCCCGGCGAGCGATGGCCCCTGGTTCGTCAGGCGGCCGAGAGCTTAGGCCGATTGATTGGTCGCATGCATGCCTGGCGGATCGCGCACCGCGACTTGAAAGGTTGCAATCTGATGCTCGTCGAACGCCCCCTGCAAGTCGATGCTTATGTACTCGACCTCGACGGCGTGCGCATCCGTCGCCAACTTAGCCACGCGGAACAAGTCAATAACCTCGCAAGGCTGGCGGTTAGCGCCCAAATGCACGACTGGCTGTCACGTACCGATCGGTTGCGATTCTTGCGTGCTTATGCTCAAGAACTGCACGCTTCGCATGCCCAGCGCAAACGTTGGGCGCGCGAAGTGGTTATCGCGGCTAAACCAATCGTCTCACGCATCGAGCGCCAGGGGCACGCACTCGCGTAACCCTATCGTGGCT